>CAZVYM010000053.1:0-26033 GCA_964630935.1 uncultured Gemmatimonadaceae bacterium
AAAGCGTGAATCTCGTCGAGGGCGAGATCGTAACCGGTCAGATGCAGCGCGGCGTATTGAAGCATGCAGGCGTGGCCGGCCGAGAGCACGAAACGATCGCGATCGAACCAATCGGGATCTCGAGGATCGTAGCGCATGATCCGGTCCCACAGCACGAACGCCAGGGGCGCCAGCGCCATCGGAGTACCGGGATGCCCCGAGTCGGCCTTCTGGACCGCGTCCATCGCCAGCGTGCGCATGGTGGTGACACAGAGATCCTCGATCGGCCAGGTGGACAGATCCCGGGGGCGGTTCCGTGGCTCCGCCTTCCCCTCCCTTCCGTACCTTCGTCGCGTCTCGACCGTCCTATCCATCAGCCCACCTCATGGTTCGAATTCGTCCTCGTCACCCTCCATTCGATGCAACACCCGTTCCACCCCACTCGCCGCACCTTACGCGACACCCGATCGTGTAGCGGATAGGATGCGTTGCAGGGGAACGTGGGGGCGGTCCTGAGCGTATGCCTGGTGGACGCTCCGAGTCAGTCGGACCGGAACAGCGAGGTGAGCACATGCCCTGGAGAGGGAACGCAGGGAACGGGGAGGCCGGCCCCACGGACCGCGGGGATCTCGGCCCCTCGACGAACGGGATGAACGGCCGGCACCTGCGCGCATGGCGGCGGCCCCGGAGCGGCGTCGACGGGGACGTTCGTCCCGCGGATCTCCGCCGCGAGATCCGGAAGGTCGCGCAGGGTACCGCATCGTGGCTCGAGTCGGGAGACCCCACCCTGCCCGATCACCTCCCCGAGCGCTTCCGGGACATGGCGTTGGCGTACCGTTTCCATGGCTTCAGTGTGACGGACACCCTCCAGGATCTCGGTGACCTGGAGGACGCGCTCTACAAGGAATCCGGCCGGTCGCCGAGCCCCGACGACTGGATACGGCTGCGGCGCGCGATGCGCGTTCTGGTCGAGGAGGTGGTGAGGCTCAACCGGACGCTCGACCGGCGACGACATCGCGAGCAGTACGACGCGTTCGAGGCGTTCAGCGAGATCCTCTCCCACGAGCTGGGGAATCGGCTGGGTGCGGCGCGAACCGCCGTGGAGATCCTCAGCGGCCTCCCGCCGGAGGCCGAGGCGGAGCGACGGGTCTCGTTGACCGAGCTGATCACGGAAAGCCTCGATGCCGCGATGGAAACGGTCGATGACGTCACGTCGCTCATGAGCACCCATGCGCATCCGGAGGAGAACTCCGTCCAGCTGCGGGAGGTCGTGGACAACGCCGCGCGCAGCGTACGGCCGATCGCCCGACGGAAGGGCGTGCGCATCGACATCGAGCACCCTCTTCCCGACGCGTTGGTGGACGGAAGCCGGATGCGTCTCGTCCTGTCCAACCTCCTCCTGAACGGATCCCGCTACGCCGACATGGAGAAGGAGGAGCGATTCGTCCGCGTCTCCGCCGCCGTCTCGGAAGGCCGGCTGGAGATTCGGGTTCGGGACAACGGCGTCGGGATCGAGGAAGCGGAGCGCGCTCGCGTCTTCCACATCCACCAGCGTGGCCGCTCGGCCGAAGATCTGGGCGAGGGCTCGGGACTCGGTCTGGCCATCGTGCGCGAGGCGGTCGAGCAGATCAGGGGCACGATCGAGCTCGAGAGCGAGACGGGCGTGGGGTCGGTCTTCCGCATCGTCGCACCGGTGGAACGTCGGGCCACGACGACAGCGAGCGAACGGTAGACCGAACGAGGGCCTCGCTCAGGCCGTCTGGAGCCACTCCTCCAGATCCCGTGGCAAGACGGGCTTCTCGATCACCTCGTCGAAGACCTCCCGCTTCGGACCTTCGGCGGGCGGTCGGCGCGTCACGGCCAGAACCGGCACGCGACCGCCCAGGTCCCTGATCCGACCGGCCATCTCGATCCCGGTCATCTCGGGCATGTCGATGTCCGTGATGACCAGATCCGGCGAACGGGCCCGGAACTCGCGGAGACCCGCACGCCCGTCTTCCGCCTCGTAGACGGTCCAGCCCGCCAGCTCGAGAAGGTGCCTCAAGACCGTGCGTCCCCGCCGGTCGTCGTCCACCACGAGCGCCGTGGGCCGAAGGAGCGGCTCAGATCTCATGCTTCTTCCGGCGCCGCCACAGCGTCGTCGTCGAGATGCCCAGGACCGAGGCGGCGTCCTGCACGCTCGACGTGGCCTCCAGGACGTGGCGGATGTGTGCCTTCTCCATCTCCTCCAGCGAGAGGAGCGGCCGGTCTGCCCCCGTCTCTCCGGGAGGGGGCTGATCGTCTCCGGGCAAGGCGCTCGGCAGAAGCTCCGGGCCGATCAGCCGCCCCTTCGCCAGGATGACCGCCCGTTCGACCGCGTTCTGCAGCTCGCGCACGTTGCCCGGCCACGGGAGAGCGCGAAGGAGGCTCTTCGCATCCTCCGAGAAGCCCTCCACACGGCGGTTGTTGCTCGCCGAGTACCTGTGGAGGAACCGTTCGGCCAGCGGGACGATGTCCGCGGGCCGGTCGCGAAGGGGCGGCAACGCGATCTCGATGACGTTGAGCCGGTAGTAGAGATCCTCGCGGAATTGCCCGTCCCAGACTCCGCGCCGAATGTCCTGGTTGGTCGCCGTAACCAGCCTCACGTCCGCCCGCCTCGTGCGGGTGTCACCCACCCGCTCGTACTCGCGGTCCTGGATGAAGCGCAGGAGCTGCGGTTGGATGGAGAGAGGCAGATCGGCGACTTCGTCGAGGAAGAGCGTTCCACCTTCGGTCGTGGCGATGCGGCCACGCTGCGCCTTCACCGCTCCGGTGAACGCGCCGCGAACATGGCCGAAGAGCTCGCTGCGCAACAGATCTTCGGACAGAGAGGGGCAGCTCACGACGGCGAAGGGGGCGTCTCGCCTGGCGCTCCACCGATGGATGGCCTTGGCGAGAATCCCCTTGCCCGTGCCACTCTCCCCGAGCAGCAAGATCGTGGCGTCACTGTCCGCAGCCTGGCGTGCGAGCTCCAGGACCTTCTGCATGTCCGGATCTCGGCTTTCCAGCATCGACTCGGGCTCGGCGCTCCCCGTCCCGTCGTGGGCGGACGCCGACTCACGCTCCCTCCGTCGGACGGCCAGCAGCTTCTCCACGAGCACCTTCACCTGACCCGGCCGAAAGGGCTTCTCCAGGTAGTCAACGGCGCCCGCACGCACCGCTTCGACGGCGGACTCGATCGACGCGTAGGCCGTCATGATCACGATCTTGATCCAGGGTGCCCGCTCGAGCGCCTTAGGGATGAACTCGATCCCGCTCGCACCCTCGAGGCGAAGGTCGACGAACGCTACGTCGAAGAGCTCTTCGTCCAGAAGGTCGAGCCCCTCCCGGACGTCCGAGGCGGGCCGGACGTCGTGCGGCGTGTCGGTAAGACATTCGACCAGTGCCTTTCGGCTGACCGGCTCGTCGTCCAGCACCAGGATCCGCAGGGAAGGCTCCGCACTGTTCGGGGACATGGCGCTCGCTGGTCGAAGAGTTGCTCGTGCGTGGGATGAACATCCCGATCGCGGCGGCTCCGGTCAAACCGACGTGCAAGCCCCGTTCCTCTTCCCGGCGGCGGGCACGTCACCCCGCCGCTCGGGCGCCGAGCCCCCCGGGAATCGTTTCAAAACGGGCCGTCGTGAACGACGGCTTCGAAACGGGCCGAGCCTTCCCGGGAGGTGCAGCCGGTCGCGGCCAGGGGCACGAGGGTCGTCATGGCACGGATATTGATGACCTCGGTGAGCGCCTGGCGACCCCGGCGAACCGACCGCTCTCATCACCCCGGCTCGAGCGACTCCCTACCCCCCGATCCCACCCACCAAAATGGAACAACTCGACGCGCCCTTCTTCGGCAACACGCTGCTCTCCTGGCTTCTGGCCGCCGGCACGCTGGTCGTCGTGTTCGTTCTGTTGCGCGTCGTCATCTCCACGGTGGGATCACAGCTGGCCCAACTCTCGGGCCACACCAGGAACGGGTGGGACGACGTCGTCGCGGCGGCGCTCACGAAGACGAAGCACATTCTCCTCCTGATCGTCGCGATCTACGCCAGCGCGACCACCCTGGAGCTGCCCGCGGAAGCGCACCGGGTCCTCCGGAGCGGGACGGTCATCGCCCTTCTCCTGCAAGCCGGGATCTGGGCGAGCGCGGGGATCCGGCGCTGGCTGGCGATCCACAGGGAGGGCCGTCCTCCCGAAGAGGCCGCGGCGGTCATGACCATGAACGTGATCGGGGTCGCCGCGCGCTTCACGCTCTGGTCGCTCATCGTCTTGCTCAGCCTGGACAACATGGGCGTCAATGTCACGGCGCTGGTGGCCGGGCTGGGCGTCGGTGGGGTCGCGGTCGCGCTCGCCGCGCAGAGCATCCTCGCGGATCTCTTCGCATCCCTGGCCATCGTCCTCGACCGGCCCTTCGTGCTGGGAGACTTCCTCATCGTCGACGACTACCTGGGCGCCGTCGAGGACATCGGGCTCAAGACCACGAGGATCCGGAGCCTTTCGGGCGAGCAGGTCATCTTCTCGAACACCGACCTCCTGGGCAGCCGGATACGCAACTACGGCCGGATGTTCGAGCGCCGGGTGGTCTTCAAGATCGGAGTCACGTACCAGACACCCCGTGAGAAGCTCGAGCGCATCCCGGGCATCATCCGCGACGCGATTCTCGCCCAGGGAGAGGACCGCGTCCGTTTCGACCGTTCCCACCTGCAGGCCTACGGGGAGTTCGCCATCCAGTTCGAGACCGTGTTCTACGTCCTCGCGGCCGACTACAACCTCTACATGGACATCCAGCAGGCGATCTACCTGGTGGTCCACGAGAGGTTCGAGGACGAGGAGATCGAGTTCGCCTACCCCACCCAGACGCTTCTCCTGCGGGGTGTGCCGGCGGACGAGCCCGCCATGAACAGCGCTTAACATGCTTGCTGGAACGGGCACCGAGAACCAGGGTACCGGAGCCACTATCGACGCCGAGAACGATAGACGGAGGTCGACATGAGCACCGTACGGAACATCATCGCCGGGACGGCGCTCGAGGGCGAGCGAGACGGGTTTCGCGCGACCGCGAGCGTATCCTGAGCTCCCCTTCGACAGGGAAGGACCCGATCGTCGCCCGGTCCCGCGCGCCACATGGGCGTGGCGAAGTCGAGCCCTCCCCATGACCGATCGAGAAGAGCAGGCCTGGAAGGCCCTGGAACGGGCACGCATGGACTTCGATGGACGGACCATCGGATTGCGTGCCTCGACGGACTCGGGCCGTCCGGCGCTCAACTACGACCAGTGCTTCGTTCGGGACTTCGCGATGTGCGCCCCCGCGTTCCTCCTGGAGGGCGAGTCGGACGTGGTGAAGAACTTCCTCACCACGGTGCTCGGCATGCAGAGCGGCGGCGACGCGGCGCTCCACGCCTACGAGGCGCGCTCCGGTCTGATGCCCGCCAGCTTCCGGCCGATCTCGGGCGACGACGGGCCCTCGCTGGAGCCGGACTACGGCGAGGAATCGATCGCCCGGGTCACCCCCGTGGACTCGGTCTTCTGGTGGCTCCTGACGCTCCGGGCCTACGTGCGAACCACCGGGGACCGTGCTCTGGCCGACCGCGAGGATTTCCAGGAGGGCATTCGCCAGATCCTGAACCTCGTGCTGGTGGGTAGCTTCGAAATGTTTCCCAGCCTGCTGGTCCCCGAGGGTTCGTTCATGATCGACCGGCGTATGGGCGTCTACGGGCATCCGCTCGAGGTCCAGGCGCTCTTCTTCGCCGGCCTCCGCGCGGCGACGGAGCTCCTCGCTGAAGGTGACGGGCTGGAGGAAGCCGCCTCCGCGCGCCTGCGGAACCTGCGCATGCACGTGTCCAAGAACTACTGGATCGATCCCGACGGCCTGAAGCGCCTGCGCTCCGTGGACCGCGACGAGTACGGCGAGGCCGTGGTCAACGCGTACAACGTCTTCCCCGAGTCGATTCCCGATTGGGTCGGCCAATGGCTTCCCGACAACCTGGGCTACCTGGCGGGCAACGTCGGGCCGGGGCGCATCGACTTCCGATTCTTCGCGCAGGGGAATCTGCTTTCCGTCACGGCCGGCCTGGCCGACGAGGAGCAGGCGCGGAAGATCATGAAGCTGTATGACGATCGCTGGGACGATCTCGTGGGCTCCGCGCCCTTGCGGATCGTGTACCCGGCCCTAGAGGGCGAGGCTTGGCTCCAGATCACCGGCGCCGACGCCAAGAACCAGGCGTGGCGCTATCACAACGGAGGCAGCTGGCCCTGTCTGCTCTGGTCGTTCGCGCCCGCAGCGATCGCGGCCGATCGCGTGGACCTGCTCGAGCGGGCGCTGGAGGCCGCCGACGAACGCCTCGAGCGGGACGAGTGGCCGGAGTACTACGACGGCCGCGAGGAGCGGGAGCCGGGCAAGCGAGCCCGCAAGTTCCAGAGCTGGACGATGGGCGCCTATCTCTACGCCAAGGCCTGTCTGCGCGATCCGGAGGTCGCGGACCTCTATCGATGGTCCGAGACGATCGAGCCCGAGGAGGCGATGCCGCGGGGCTGAGCTCATCAGGAACGGTGCTTGCACGGTGCCCTTCCCGAGGGGATCCCGGAGCCCCGAGCCCGAACGAAGCCGGGCGAAGCGGGGAGAGGAGGTGACAGAATGTCGAACGCGGAGGCCAAGGCATAGCGTGGCGCCGATGGGTCGGCGTGTCGGCCGTCGTCTCGTGCGCGGCCTGTGGCGGAGAGCCGTCCGCCGGCTCCCACCAGCTGAATTGGTACGTCTTTCACGAGCAGTCCGGCGCATTCGCGGAGTCGGCCCGCCGTTGTAGCGAGCAGTCGGGAGGCCGTTACCGCGTGCAGCTCGTTCCTCTCCCCACGGACGCCGACCAGCAACGGTCCCAGCTCGTGCAGAGGTTGGCCGCCCGGGATCATGACATCGACCTGATCGGGATGGACGTGATCTGGGTCCCGGAGTTCGCCGCCGCGGGATGGCTTCGGCCCTGGACGGGCGAGCATGCCGGCCGCGCGGCCGCGGGGCGTCTCCGAGCTCCGCTGGCGACCGCCCGCTTCCGGGACACGCTCTGGGCGGTTCCCCTGACCACGAATATCCAGCTCCTCTGGTACCGTACCGACCGCGTTCCCCGTCCACCCCGCACCTGGGACGAGATGATCCGCACGGCCGAGGCACTCGGGGACTCGGGCACGATCGAAGTGCAGGGTGGCCGCTACGAGGGCCTGACGGTGTTCTTCACGTCGCTGCTCGCTTCGGCGGGTGGGCGGATCCTGGGTCCCGGGGACACGACCGTCGCGCTGCCCGACGGTCCGACGGAGCGGGCGCTCGGCATCATGAAGCGCCTGGCCACCTCCCCGGCGTCCGACCCGACGCTCTCGACCAGCACGGAAGACCAGGATCGCCTCGCCTTCGAGTCGGGAGGGGCCTCGTTCATGGTCAACTACACGTACGTGTGGCCGAGCGCCCGGGCGGACGCCCCTTCCGTCGCGCATGCCATGGGATGGGCCCCCTGGCCGGCGGTCTCGGCGGATCGCCCCAGCCGTGTGACCATCGGGGGCATCGACGTGGGCGTGGGCGCATACACGCGCCATCCCGAGCTGGCGTTCGAGGCCGCGCTCTGCCTCGCTTCGTCCGACAGCCAACGGCTCGACGTGACGCGCGGGGGCCTCCCACCGACGGATTCGGCTCTCTACGACGACGCGGAGGTGCAGAAGGTCTTTCCGTTCGGAGACCTCCTGCGAACGACGCTGGGCAACGCCGTGCAGCGGGCTCGGACGCCGTTCTATACGGACGTGTCGCTCGCCGTCATGCGGACGATCCACCCGCTCTCGGCCATCGACAGCATCGGCGACGTGGCCAAGCTGCGCGAGGCGGTCCGCCGTGCCTTGCACTCCCAGGGCCTCCGCTGATGAACCGCGCCGACGACACCCGTCTCGCCTGGCTCCTGTGCGCGCCGGCCATCGCGGTCATGGCTTCCGTCGCGGCCTATCCGCTTCTGGACGCCGTCCGGCTCTCGTTGTACCGCTACGACCTCCGCTTCCCTGCGGCCCGCCACTTCGTCGGGCTCCGGAACTACGTGACGGTGCTGACCTCGCCGGTCTGGTGGAGCGCGGTGCTCAACACGTTCATCATCACGGTCGCTTCGGTTTCGGTGGAGCTCGTCCTCGGTCTCGCCCTCGCGATCGTCATGCACCGAGCCCTGGTGGGTCGGCGGGTCGTGCGCATGGCCGTGCTCGTCCCCTACGGCATCATCACCGTCGTCGCCGCTCTCGCCTGGCGCTTCGCCTTCGACCCGACGACCGGCTTCGTGCAGGGTCTGGGCGTGCTGGACCGCGCTTGGCTCGGACATCGCTGGTCGGCGTTCGCGGTCATCATCCTCACCGAGATCTGGAAGACCACGCCCTTCATGGCGCTCCTCCTGCTCGCTGGCCTTGCGCTCGTGCCCGAGGACGCGCTGCGCGCCGCCCGTGTCGACGGGGCATCGCGCCTGCAACGCTTCCGGCGGGTCACCCTCCCGCTCATGAAGCCGGCGATCGCGGTCGCGCTCCTTTTCCGCACCCTCGATGCCGTCCGGATCTTCGACACGGTGTTCGTGCAAACCCGTGGTGCCCTGGGCACGGAGCCCGTCTCTCTCGTGGGCTACGACACGCTGCTGGTCAGCCTGAACCTCGGGTTGGGGTCCGCGGTCGCGGTCATCATCTTCCTCATGGTCGTGGCCGTCGCCTTGCTCTTCCTCCGCTTTCTGGGACTCTCGCTGGCGGGAGCGGGGGCACGATGAGCGGGGGCACGACGGGCGGGACACGATGGGCGGGGGCACGATGAGCCGCGGCACGACGGGCGGGGACACGATGCACCAGGGCACAACCAAGGTGCGCCGCTCGCTCTCGGAGCGACTCCTCTGGGGCGGTCTCACGGCGGTGGTGGTCGTCTACGCCGCGCTCCCCGTGACGTGGATCCTGTCTCTGTCGCTGAAGCGGCCGGGGGAGCTCGCCGACGGACGGCTCGTTCCGCGCCACGTCACCTTCGAACACTACCGGCAGATCTTCCAGGACCCACACTTCCCCGCGGCGCTGCGGAACTCCCTGGGCATCGCATCGCTGGCCACCGTGCTGTCCGTGGCCCTGGGAATGCTCGCGGCCTACGCGGTCGTGCGCCTGCGCTTTCGCGGACGGAAGCTGATCCTGGGCTCCGCGCTCTCGATCGCCATGTTCCCGCCCATCGCCATCATCGGGCCTCTCTTCGACCTCTGGCGACGGATCGGCTTGTTCGATACGTGGGCGGGACTCGTGCTCCCCTACCTCTCGTTCACGCTCCCGCTCGCCATCTGGACCTTGTCGGCCTTCCTGCGCGACCTGCCGTGGGAGCTCGAGCGCGCCGCGCGCGTCGAGGGCGCGACCCGCCTCCAGGCCTTCCGGCGCATCATCGTCCCGCTGGCGGCGCCGGGCGTGGCGGCGACGGCCATCCTGGTCTTCGTGTTCGCGTGGAACGATTTCCTGTTCGCGCTCTCGCTCACCTCCACGGACCACGCGCGCACGGTGCCGGCCGCCCTCGCGTTCTTCACGGGCGTGTCGCGCTTCGCTCAGCCTACGAGCTCGATCGCGGCGGCGTCCGTGGTCGTGACCGTGCCGATCATCGTTCTCGTGCTCCTCTTCCACCGTCGGATCGTGGCCGGCCTCACCGCCGGCGCCGTGAAAGGCTAGGAGCCTGCCTGATGGCCGAGATCACTCTCGAAGGAATCGGAAAGCGGTTCTCGGACGGAAGCGTCGCGGTGCGCGGTGTCGACCTGAGCATCGCCGACGGGGAGTTCTTCGTGCTCGTCGGTCCTTCGGGCTGCGGAAAGTCCACCCTTCTCAACATCATCGTCGGGCTCGAGCCACCGACCGAGGGAACCATTCGCGTGGCGGGAGAGTCCGTAAATGGCGTGGATCCCAGCAAGCGAAACATGGCCATGGTCTTCCAGAGCTACGCCATCTACCCTCACATGAGCGTGCGCGAGAACCTCGCGTTCCCTCTGGAGATCCGCGGAATCGACGCGGAAGAGCGCTCGCGGCGCGTGGAGCGCGCGGCCGAGATCCTGGAGCTCACGGATCTCCTGGATCGCCGTCCTGCCACGCTCTCCGGCGGGCAGCGTCAGCGCGTCGCGATGGGCAGGGCACTCGTGCGGGAGCCCGTGGCCTTCTTGCTCGACGAGCCCCTGTCGAATCTCGACGCGCGGCTCCGCGGACAGATGCGTGCGGAGATCGCGCGTCTCCATCGCCGCATGGGTACCACCACCATCTACGTCACGCACGACCAGACGGAGGCCCTGACGCTCGCCGACCGCCTGGCCGTCCTCGACGGAGGTGTCGTCCAGCAGGTCGGGACCCCGGTCGAGGTCTACCGCAGGCCCGCGAACCGCTTCGTGGCGAGCTTCATCGGAGCGCCTCCGATGAGCTTCCTCACCGGCCGGGTGGCCAACGGGGCGCTCGACCTCCCCCTCGGTCGCATTCCCTGGTCCGCCGGGGGAGGGCCGTCACGCGTCCAGGCAGGTGTTCGACCCGAAGACGTCCACGAGCCCGAGCCCGATCCGCCGGGGGGCGCCGACGAGCTCACGTTCCGGGCGTCCGTCGAGCTCGTCGAGTGGATGGGCTCGGAGACGCACGTCCATGTGCGTGTCGAGAGCGAGGGCGAGGGCGGCGGTGATCGCCTCGTGGCTCGCCTCGCGGCCGGAAGAGCTCCGCGCGAAGGGGACGACATCGAGCTCTCGATCGCCATCGAGGACCTTCACTTCTTCGACCCCGAGAACGGAAATCGCCTCAATCCCTCCCATGGAGGTGCAACATGAAATCCGAAAAGAAACGCTATTCCCTGACCGATATCGTGTACGAGTCGTTCTACACCGCGGGCATCGGTGGCTCGTTCGTGGCGCTGGTGTTCCTGCTCCTGGACGGGCTCCACGGGCATCCCTTCTACACGCCATCCCTGCTCGGCCAGGTGGTCCTCTTCGGGACACCCGCCCATTCGGTGAGCGCCATCTCGCTCAAGGCGGTCGCGTACTACACGCCGATCCACTTCCTGGCCTTCTTCCTGGTCGGACTCGCGGGCGCGATCCTCGTGCGCACCATGGAGGCGCACACCCAGCGACCCTTCTGGGTCATGCTGGTGCTCTTCGGCATCATGGAGGGCGGCTACCTCCTGATCACGCACTACGTGCTCACGGGGGTGGGAGGGATTCTCGACGAGCCACGCGTAGCCGGCGTGAACTTCTTCTCGGCCATCTTGATGGTGGCGTTCCTGCACTATTCACGGCGGCTGGAATCGTCGATGCGGAAGGGCCCGATGGAGACTGCTTCCTCGACGGCTCACTGAGCGCGCAAACCGACGGACCTCACGTGCGCGCACGCCGCCCGGGCGCGTGTGACGGCACGCCGCCCAGGCGCGTGTGACGTGTGACGAAGGCGGCTCGACGGGGTAGGAAACGGGCTCTGGAACGCCTGGACTGGGCCCCCTCATGCCGCGAGCTTCCCTGAGGAGCATGATGCACATCATGCTTCGGAGTACGAGACGACATCGGACGCGGCCCCGCCCACCGTCGTAACGGCGTCGACGGCGCGTGGCTCCACGGAGCGGGGGCCGGCGGTCGTGGAGTGACTCGTCGGCTCGGACGCCAGGCCGCGATGACCTGAACGAGCAGGTCGGCGAAGAAGGGAGCGAGGGGTCCCCTTTGCGACTTGCCAGCCCGTCCCAACCGCGGAGATCTCATGGACTGGCAGGATAGATACGCGTCGAAGCGCACGACGGCCGACGAAGCGGTGCGCACGATTCGCGCGGGGAGACCGATCCTCATCGGCTCGGGCGCCGCACAGCCCGTCGGTCTGGTCGAGGCGCTGGCACGCCAGGCCGATCATTTCTCGGACAACACGATCGTCCATCTCATGACCCTGGGCCCGGCGCCCTACACGGTGCCGGAGATGGCCGAGCACTTCCGGCACAACGCCTTCTTCATCGGAGCCAACACCCGCAAGGCCGTTCACGAAGGCCGCGCGGACTACACGCCGGTCTTCCTCTCGAAGATCCCGGATCTCATTCGCCAGCGGCGCATGCCTGTCGACGTGGCGCTGATCCAATGCACCCCGCCGGACAAGTTCGGTTATGTGAACGTCGGCGTGTCGGTGGACATCATGATGGCCGGCATCGAGGCGGCGCCCCTCGTCATCGCAGAGATCAATCCCAACGTTCCGTACGTCTACGGCGGTGGGTTCGTGAGGATGGACCGCATCGACGCATGGACGTGGAACGACGTCCCGCTGCTCGAGCACACGCCCGAGGAGCCCGGGGAGGTCGAGCTGGAGATCGGCCGCAACGTCGCCTCGCTGATCGAGGACGGGAGCACGCTGCAGCTCGGGATCGGGATGATCCCCGACGCCGTCCTGCAGGCGCTCACGGACAAGCGCGACCTCGGGGTCTGGACGGAGATGTTCTCCGACGGCGTCATCGACCTGATCGAAGGCGGCGTGCTGACCGGACGCTACAAGACCATCCACCCCGGAAAGGTGACGGCGTCGTTCACGTTCGGATCCAAGCGGCTCTACGACTACATCGACCGCAACCCGCTCTTCACGTTCCAGCCCACGGATTACGTGAACGATCCGAGGCGCGTGGCCGAGCAGCACAAGATGGTGGCGATCAACAGCGCGCTCGAGGTCGACCTCACGGGCCAGGTGTGCGCAGATTCGATCGGCACGCGCTTCTACTCGGGAATCGGGGGCCAGGTCGACTTCATCCGCGGCGCCACCATGTGCAAGGGCGGCAAGCCGATCATCGCGCTCCGCTCGACCGCCAAGGGCGGCAGCGTCAGCAGGATCGTGGCCACGCTGACCGAAGGCGCGGGCGTGGTGACCTCGCGGGGAGACGTCCGATACGTCGTGACCGAATACGGTGTCGCCGACCTGCTCGGCAAGTCGATCCGCGAACGGGCGGTGGCCCTGATGTCGATCTCCCACCCGGACTACCGTGCCGAGCTGCTGAGCGGCGCGAAGAACCGCCACTACGTGTTCGGCGACCAGGTCGAGCCGCGGGGCCGCTATCCGCGCGAGCTCGAGCGCCGTGTCAGCGCGCGCGGGGGAGAGACGCTGCTTCTGCGTCCGATTCGTCCGACGGACGAGCCGAAGCTCGTCACCCTGTTCTATTCGATGAGCGAGGACGCGCTCTACAAGCGCTTCATGAGGGTGGTCAGGCGCGTTCCCCACCAGGAGCGTCAGTACTTCCTCGACGTGGACTACCAGGACAACATGGCCATGGTCCTGGAGACCTGCGATCCACAGACGGAGCCGGAGATCGTCGGCATCGCCCAGTATTTCCGCGACCCCATCAGCAACTTCGCGGACGTCGGCTTCATCGTGCGCGACACGTGGCAGGCCAAGGGGCTGGGGAGGATCCTGGTCGAAGAGATGGTCCGCCTGGCACGCTCGCGGGGCATCAAGGGCCTCACGGCGGACGTGCTCGCGACGAACCAGGCCATGCTGCACCTGTTCCGCGACACCGGCCTCGAGATGCACACCGAGATGGAGAGCGGCGTGTGCCTGGTCGAGCTCATCTTCCGGGAGGGAGATGAGGACGGATCGGAGCGCGAGGCCACGGCGAACGAGACGGACGGGGCGGCGGGCGAAGGAACGAGGGGAGAGCGAGAGGAAGCGGAAGCGACCTCCTGATCCCCGCTCCGGAGCGCAAGGCGGCTCGCTCGGGCCGGCCCGAGGTTCGTGCCGGCCCGAACGCCCCACCGTCCCGTCAGGATGTCCCGGGAGGAGCTCCGACGCCGGCCATCGTAGCCGCCGGCAACACGACGAGCTGACCCCACATCATCGGAAGATGCGTGGGGATGTCGCAGACGAACCGGAAGATCCCCGCGCGGCGTGCCACATACGTGGTGTCCACCTCGCTCTCCGGCGGAAGGGCCAGGGAAAGATCGGGCAACACGAACGTGTGTACGTCGTCCTCGGGATTCAGTAGTCTGAGACGGATCGTGTCTCCCTCGACGACCGTGATGGAGCTCGGAGAGAAGGCGTAGACCTCCTTGCCGTCGAGGACCCCTCCGGGCGCGAATGCAGATCCCAGGAAGGGATAGACGGACTCCGATTCCTTCACCAGGAGCGGCACGGCGGTCACCGTGACATCGCGCACGCGGGGCACGTAGGGGGCCGGGCGGGCGCAGCCCGACAGGGCGAGCACGGCGAGCGCCCACGCCGTCCGACGGGCGACGGGCGCGCCCGGAAAGACCGCCCTCACCGCCCGGTGGGCGGCGCCCACCTCCGGAAGGACCGCCCTCTCCGCCGGACATGGGCGAGCGGTCGAGGGGGGCGCGGGCGATTCACTCGAGGATCCATGAGACATAGCGAGGCTCCTGGTGCCGGAAAGAACGGGGGTCGCGGCCGTCCGCGGTCCGCCTTTCATCGTGGCACGCGGAACGTCACGGGACCAGCCCGATCGTGTCGGTGCGTCCGCCGAGAGACCGGCCCCACGCTCGTCGCTCGAGTGGCTCCCCCAAGCCGACGTGGCGCGGACGCTCCGCTTGCCGGCGCTTCATCGACCTCCGAGAGCGCAGCTTGTTCGCTTGCCGGAGATCTTGCCTGGTGTGGCCGGCGTTCTTAGGGTGGGCCTTTCCCATGGGGCCGGAACGGCCCGAGCCACCTCCATCGGCGTAGCAGGAGGGACCCTCTTGGATCCGATGTTTCTGTCCGAAGTCGAGCAGCACGACGACCCCGGGTCTCGGGGCGAGATCATCCGCCGGATGAAGGCCGCCGGCGCCACCGTCCCGCAGATCATGCACCTGTTCGCCTACAAGGCGGACCGAACCGAGCATCTGGAGCACTTCACCCAGGGTGTCATGCGTGGCCCCTCCCCGTTGCCTCCGGGACAGCGGGAGCTGATCGCGGCGTTCACCTCTCGTCGCAACGAGTGCCCTTTCTGAATAGGCTCGCACGCCGCGGTCGCGGCTGAGCTGCTGGGCGATCGGGAGCTCGTCGAGGCGGTCCTCGAGGACTACACGACGGCCCCTATCTCGGACAAGGACAAGGCGCTCTGGGCGTTCATCGAGAAGGTGAACCGCGAGTCGAACCAGACGACGCGCGCCGACATCGACCGGATGAAGCAAGCCGGCTGGAGTGAGGAGGCGATCTACGACGCCGTCACGGTGTGCGCGCTGTTCAACTTCTACAACACGTGGATCGACGCGACCGGCGTGCACGACATGCCGGCCGCCGCGTACGAAGCGTCCGGAGTGCGACTTGCGACGAAGGGCTACGTGACCGGCGAATAGCCGTCGTGGCCGAACGGGCGGCCTCGGACCCGCGAGGCCCCCTCAGCCGTCGTCGCGGAGAATGGCCGCCGGATCCACGCGCGAGGCGCGCAGCGCCGTCGGCGCGACGGCCAGGAGCACCGCGATCAGATAGGCCGCCGCGGAAGCGCCGAGCAGGCGAGGGTCTCTGGGGTTCGCGCCGCCCGCGAACAGACCGAACACGGGCGCGGCGGCCCACGCGATCCCCAGGCCGAGGGCGAGCCCGGGGACCACCCTCCCGAGCCCTCGCCGGAGCACGTCCGCCGCCACCTCGCCTCTCGCCGCGCCGAGCGCCATCCGAACGCCGAGGTCGCGCGTGTGTCGTCGCACGTCCAGGGCGAGAACGCCGTACACGCCCAGGAGCGCGACGAGCACCGCACCGACCGCTCCGAGGAGCGCCAGCAGCCCGCTGGTCCGGTAGAATCGGCCCACGTAAGCGAGCATCTGTCCGAGCGAATAGACCGGAGTGCCCACCATCGATGGGTCGAGGGTCAGCTCCGGGTCCGCCGAGTGGACGGCGTTGCGCAGGGCGGCACCCAGGGAAAGGCCGTCGCCGCGCGCGGCGCGCAGCGCGACGAAGAAGGTCGACGGGTCCCTGGTGTCGATCGGAACCCACACCCAACGCGGCCGGGCGTCACCTCGATAGGGAATGGTCGCCACGCCGACGACGCGGTACCACGTGTCGTGGCCGGAGGCGTCCGAGAGACGGAGGCGGCCGCCGACGACGCGACCGTCCGGGAACGCCTGTGCGGCCAGGTCGGGGCTCACGACCGCCGCCGGATCCTCGCCCCCACCGTCGCCTTCTCGCAGGAGCCGACCCTGGAGCAGCGTGGCGCCGAACGCATGGAAGAACGAGGGCGTGATCCCGAACACCGCCACCCGCGTCGGACTCTCGGGCGGCGACTCCGCGCCCTCCGTCCCGACCGTGGCCGTCTCCGATCGGAAGCCCGGGATGCCGGTCGACAGCACGGCATCCCTCGCGCCCGTTCTGCGCAGCGATTCGAGGAGGCGCCGTCGCACGTCGGTGCGGGCCGCCGGCTGACCGTAGCGGCCGGCGTCGAGCGTGACGGAGCCCATGACCAACGCTCGTCCCGGGAGGGCCTCGCCGGCACGGGACAGGCGAACCAGGCCGGCCGCCATGACGAGGGCCATCACCAGCGCCGCGGCCGAGAAGCCGATCTGGGCCGTGAGAAGCGCCAGCGAGCTCCGGCCGGAGCGGCGGCCGCTACCGGGGCTCGCGGCCCGGAGCGACGTGGACAGGTCGGGCCGCATGGCCGACAGCGCCGGCGCCGCTCCCGACATCACGGCGAGGACCACCGCGAGCACCAGGGCGAAGGCCACGACCGACGGGTCGAGGCTCACCCTCATCCAGAAGTAGCCCCAGTTCGCCGCGAGCGTCCGCTGAATGAACGCGACCGCGGCCCCGCCGCCCGCGAGGCCGAGCGCGGCTCCGGCGAGGGAGAGGAGCAGCGCTTCACCCAGGAGCTGCAGGGCCACCTGGCCCGGTCCCGCGCCGAGCGCCGCGTGCACGGTGAGCAAGTGGGCACGCTCCTCCGCGCGCGTCAGGAGCAGGTTCGCGACGTTCGCCGTCGATACGAGCACGAGAAGGAGCACCAGCCCCAGGAGCGCGGACAGAGCGACGACCTCTCCACCCTCCCCGCGATCGCGGGTGAAGCCGAGCACCTCGACCCGGGCGGGATCGGTCCCGGGAGCACGCTCGTGCCGGACCCGGTCGAGTCGCGCGGTCAGCTGGTCCGCCGCCGTCGAGCGCGCGACGCCGGGGGCCACACGCCCCACCAGCTCGAGCTCCCCGCCGTCGGCTTTCGAGGCCGTGGCCTCCGAGGATCGACCGAGCTCCGACGAGACCCACCAGAACGCCTGATGGTACGGAAACCCGAAGCCCTCCGGCATGACGCCCACGACGATCGCGGGCCGGTTCTCGACCACCAACGTCTTGCCCAGCACCGACCCCCCGGCCGGGAAGAGCGCTTCCACGCTCCCGGAGCCCACCAGGACCTCGACCGGCTCGTCATCGGTGGCGGCCCTCGGGAGCCGCCCTCGCAACGGCCGGACGCCCAGAAGCGGAAGCACCTCCGGCGAGAGCACGGCGGCCGAGACACGAACCGGAGCATCCCCCTCCGGCGCCACCACGGGGGACGTGACCTGGAACGCGCCCACGGCCGAGAGCACCGGTGCGTCGGCCCAGCCGGACAGAGCGTCCGCTCCGGCCGGGACGGGTGAGCCACCATGCGCCGAGAGCGTCCGGATCTGGACGACCTCGGCGCCGTCGGGCACCGGGAGCGGCCGTGTGAAGCCGTGCAGGACCGCGTAGATGGTGCTGGCCGCTCCGATGCCGAGCGCCAGCGTGACGACCGCCGCCAACGCCGAAGCGGGCCGGCGCCGGAACGAACGCACCGCGAGTCTGGCGGCCGGTCCGAGCCGCAGCCGTGCGCCTACCCTACCGAACCTCACCCCACCGAACTGGTCGGCCACCACCGCATCCTCCTCTCATCGGTCCAGGGAGATTTCAACATAGTATCCGCGGCGCGTGTCATCCACGCATGGCAACGCTGCGCCTTCTCGTCGGAGCCTCCGTCGTCGCGCTCCTCTCGTCGTCCTGCTCCGAACCGAGCCCGAACGGAACCGCCCGCATGGTGGCCCGCCTGGATTCGCTGGCCACGTTCGTCGATCGCAACCACGTGCTCTACCACAGCGACACCCGGGTGCGGGACGTGCGTGCGATGCAGCCGCCCTCCGACCTCCTCGGGTACCTGCAGTACGAGGTCGGGCTCGCCGCCGAGCTCTTGAACGCGGGGCAGACCGACGCCGCCGTCGAGACCTACGACTCGGTACGTGTCCTCGCGCGGAAGTACCGCAACCAGATCCCCCCCGAGCCCGTGAGGATCGAGGCCGAGCTCCTCGCGGCCTCGCGCCTGCGCCGAAACTACCTGGAGAAATGCGTCGCGACCCACGACGCGCGGCCCTGCACGCTCGGGATCGAGGGGTCCGGGGACGACCGGGAGGGCGATCTGCGCGCGGCCATCGGCATCTACGAGCAGATCCTCGCGGAGGCCCCGGAGGACCTGCGCTCCCGGTGGCTCATGAACCTCGCGTACATGGGTCTCGGTCGGTACCCGGCGGGCGTTCCTCCGAAGTACCGGATACCGCCCTCGGCCTTCCGGTCGCAGCACGACATCGGCGCCTTCCGCGACGTGGCACCGGCGCTGGGCGTCGATGTCCTGGGCCGGGCGGGGGCGGCGATCCTCGACGACTTCGACCGAGACGGATGGCTGGACATCCTCGCGACCTCCTGGGGCGTGCGCGACCCGATGTCCTACTTCCACAACAACGGAGACGGCACCTTCACCGACCGCACGCAGGCCGCCGGCCTGGAAGGGATCACGGGTGGTCTCCAAGCGGTCCAGGCCGACTACGACAACGACGGATTCCTCGACGTCCTCGTCTTACGGGGCGCCTGGCTCCCCCTGGGGATGCCGAACTCGCTCCTGCACAATCGGGGCGACGGCACGTTCGAGGACGTGACGGAGCATGCCGGGCTCCTCGCCGCCCATCCGACCCAGACCGCCGCGTGGGGTGATTTCGACAACGACGGCTTCCTCGACCTCTTCATCGGGAACGAGTCGACCCCGGGCGAGAACACCAGTCCCGCCCAACTCTTCCACAACAACCGGAACGGCACGTTCACCGACGTCGCCACGAAAGCGGGCGTCGCGGTCGTAGGCTTCACCAAAGGAGTGACGGCCGGCGACTACGACAACGACGGACGACTGGACCTCTACGTCTCGCGGCTCGGGCAGCCCAACATCCTGTTCCACAACGACGGCGCCGACCGCGAGGGCACACCGCATTTCACGGACGTGACCGCGACCGCCGGAGTGAGCGAGCCGGTCAACAGCTTCCCGACCTGGTTCTTCGACTACGACAACGACGGCTTCCTCGACCTCTTCGTCTCGGGCTATTGGACCGAGCCCGACGAGGTCGCGCGCGAGTATCTGGGCCTGCCGCTCGAGTCCGGAACGCCGAAGCTCTACCGGAATCTCGGCAACGGCACCTTCGCCGACGTGACCGAGCAGGTGGGCCTCGAGCGGGTCCTTCAGACCATGGGGTGCAACTTCGGCGACCTCGACAACGACGGATATCTCGACTTCTACGTGGGAACGGGCGACCCGGACCCTCGCTCCGTGATGCCCAGTCGCATGTTCCGAAACGCGGGCGGCTCGAGCTTCCAGGAGGTCACCACCGCCACCGGGTTCGGGATCCTGGCCAAGGGTCACGGCGTCGCGTTCGGGGACGTCGACAACGACGGCGACCAGGACATCTACATGACGCTGGGGGGTGCCTTCCGGGGAGACGCCTTCAGGAACGTGCTCTTCGCCAATCCAGGCCATGGAAACCACTGGATCACGCTGCGACTCGAAGGCGTGCGCTCGAACCGGGCCGCGATCGGGGCCCGCATCCACATCGAGGTCGACACCCCGGAAGGACCGAGGAGCGTCTACGCCACGGTAGGGTCCGGAGGGAGCTTCGGCGCCTCGAGCCTGCAGCAGGAGATCGGCCTGGGAGACGCGGTCCAGCTGCGCAGCCTCGAGATCTGGTGGCCGACGAGCGGGCGACGCGACGTGGTTCGGGACGTCACCTTCGATCGCATCTACGCGATTCGGGAAGGCGCGAGCGAGCCGACTCCGGTCGTTGCGCCCAAGTTCGACCTGGACGCCCTGGTACCTCAGGGCGGCTGACGCCGCCTCGCTCGTCTTCGGCCCGTCCGTCCGTCTTCCGCCAGTCCGCCCACGCACCGTTCGCGGAGGGATCGCTCGCCGCAGCGGCGACGAAACGGCAGCGCCGTCTCTGGGTACCCGGAGGTCGAACGCCGGCCGATGTGACCCCCACCCGACCGAGGCGCGCGTGCATACCGAAGCGATCTTCATCCTGCTTCTGATCCTGGCCACCTCGGTGGCCATCGTCACGCGCAGGTTCCGCATCCCCTACACGGTTGCGCTGGTGGCTGCGGGCCTCGTCATGGGCACGCTCCACATCCTGCCGGCCCCCGAGCTCACCCGGGAGATGCTCTTCTCCATCTTCCTCCCGGGCCTCCTGTTCGAAGCCGCCTACCACATGGAGTACGAGGACTTCCGGCGACACGCGCTGTCGATCGGAGCCTTGGCGGTGCCCGGCGTGGTCGCCGCCACCTTCGTCACGGCGTTGGTGCTCACCCCCGCCGTGGGCGCCCTGCGCCTGGAGCACGGATTCGGCTGGCGGGAGGGACTTCTCTTCGGGGCGTTGATCGCGGCCACCGATCCCATCGCCGTGGTGGCGCTCTTCAAGAGCCTGGGCGCTCCGAGGGAGCTGAGCGTTCTGATGGAGGGTGAGAGCCTCCTGAACGACGGCACCGCCATCGTCGTGTTCTCCCTGATCCTCGGCGTCATCGGAGGCACCACCGTAAGCGCCGGACACCTGATCCTGGAGTTCGTCTTCACGGTCGGCGGCGGCGCGGCCATGGGAATCGCGGTCGGCCTCGGGGTCTCGGAGATCGTGAAGCGCGTCGACGATCCGATGATCGAGATCACGCTGACCACCATCGCCGCGTACGGCTCGTTCGTGGCGGCCGAGGACTTCGGTGTCTCCGGCGTCATCGCCACCGTAGCCGCCGGAATGCTCTGCGGGAACTACGCGGCCAGACAGGGCATGTCGCCGAGCACGCGCATCGCCGTCGAATCGTTCTGGGACTACATGGCGTTCGCGCTGAACTCGATGGTCTTCCTCCTCATCGGCTTCGAGGTGAGCCTTCCGGCTCTTGCGCACGCCTGGCTCCCGATCCTGGTGGCCTACCTCGCGGTCCTCGTCTCGAGAGGTGTGGTGGCGGGGGGTGTGACCGCACTCCTGCGTCCGCTGGGGCGCTTCATCCCCTGGTCGTGGTCCTCGGTGCTCTGGTGGGGCGGGCTGCGCGGCGGGGTGTGCATGGTACTGGTGCTGAGCCTCGCGCCGTCGTTTCCGCACCGCTCCCTGCTGATCAACATGACCTTCGGCGTGGTGACGCTCGTGATCCTCCTGCACGGCTTCACGATCTCGCCCCTCCTGGACCGTCTGGGGCTGACGAGCAGGCACGAGGCGCGCGCCGAGTACGATCTCACCCGCGGGCGTTTGAACGTGGCCCGGCACGCGCTCCAGGTCGTCCGGGAGATGGCGTCGACCCGGTCTACGGATCCGAGCCTCCTCGAGGCGATCGAGGCGGAGTATCGGGCCCGCGTGGACGAAGAGGAGGAGCACTTGAGGAGCCTCCACGTCGCGCACGAGGAGCTGCGCGCCGACGAGCTGGCCAGGACCCGCCGGCAGGTCCTGCTCGCCGAGCGGCAGCAAGCGACGGAGTCGTACCGGACGGGACTCATCTCCCAGGAGGTCCATCAACGGCTGGTCACCGACATCGACGCACGACTCATGCGCCTGGAGCGTGATTGGGCGACGGGATCGGAGCCGCCGGCCGCGGAGGCGCCTCGTAGGCCGCCGTCCGCCTGACGCGCGCAGGCGGGCAACCAAAGACGGCCGCCGCGCGGCGAGCCGAGATTGCCGAGTCCGTCCGCGCTCGACCCACCGGCCCCGAGGCGCTCGCGGAACCCCCCGGGCTCCAATGCACGGCGCCCCCGCCTCACCCTCAGCACGAATCTTGCACCGACGATCCTCGCACGATCGATCGGACCGTTCCTGCTCCGTTCCGGGCAGCGAGGAGACACCCCGTGAAAGGATTTCGCATCGGCTCGCTCTTCGGATTCGAGATCCGAGTCGATTACTCGTGGTTCGTCATCTTCTTCCTGATTCTGTGGTGGTTCTCCACGGGCCCGGTGTACGCGGCCCACAAAGGGCCGTCGGCCGGCTCCCGCCTCCTTCTGGGCACGAGCGCGACCTTCCTCTTCTTCGCTTCGCTTCTGGCGCACGAGCTCTCGCACACGCTCGTCGCGAGAAGGCGCGGATACGAGATGGGGGGCATCACCCTCTTCGTCTTCGGGGCCATCGCGCACGCCCAGCGGGACGCGACCCATCCGGGCGACGAGTTCGTCATCGCCGGAGTCGGGCCACTCGCCAGCCTGGCGCTCGGCGGACTCTTCGCGGCGGGGGCGTGGGCGGCCCGCGCGTCCGGGCTCGATGCGAGCGTGTCCGGCACGGCGACGCAGCTCGCCTGGCTGAACGTGCTCCTGGCCGCCTTCAATCTCCTGCCGGGCTTTCCCCTGGACGGGGGACGCCTCTTCCGGGCGAGTGCCTGGAAGGTCACGGGCAGCTTCGGCAGAGCGACTCGATGGGCCACGACGGCAGGCCGGCTGCTGGGAATCGCACTCTTGCTCGGAGGCGCCGTCGAAGCCCTGGAAGGCCGCCTCGTCAGCGGTCTCTGGATCGCCTTGATCGGGGGCTTCCTCCACTGGGCCGCCGCAAGCGGATGGCGTGATTACAGGCTTCGCAGCCTACAGGCGGGGGCCTCCGAACAGGCCGGCAAGGGAGCCGGGCCCCACTCGGGTTCGAGCGAGATCACGTTTCAGGGGAGCTGAGCCCGCCTTCCGCTCCGGGGGAGGGCGGGGCGGGGCCTCACACCGCGGTCGGACCGATCGAGCGCGCGGCGATGGAGGCCGCGCCGAGCAGGCCGACGTCCCCGCTCAGCACCACCGATACCGGCATGTCGGCCACGTACTCGCGCAGCCGACCGCGTTCGAGGAAGGACCGCAAGAAGGGTCCGTCGCGCAGCGCGTCCAGAATCCGCGGGGCGATGCCGCCCGCGATGAAGACGCCGCCACGGGCGCCGACCGTGAGCGCCACGTTCCCCGCGAGCGAGCCGTACACCGACACGAAGATCTCGAGGGCCCTTTCACAGAGATCGTCGTCGTGTGCGAGACCGTGGCGGGAGACCACCTGGGCGGGATCGCCGTCGTCCATCTCCGCTCGAACGGAAGCGCTCTCCTTCGCGTAGCCCGAGTCGGCGAGATACCGGTAGACGTCCGCGAGCCCACCGCCCGACAGAACCCGTTCCCAGGATGCCCGGCCGTGCTTGTCCCTGAGATACCGCGCGAGCCCCCACTCGACGTCGTCACGCGGAGCGAAATCGGCGTGGCCGCCTTCAGTGGAATAGACGCGCGGGGGATCCGCGGATGGATCGAGGTAGGCGACCCCCAGGCCGGTGCCCGCTCCTACCACGGCCATGGGCTCCCCCTCGACGGGATCCCCGGACTGGAGGGTGAAGCGCTCGTCGTCGCGGAGGAGAAGCACGCCGTGCCCGATGGCATCGAAGTCGTTGAGGAGACTCAGCGAGGTGATGCCCGCGGCCTCGGCCAGATCGTCGCGGTGGACCTCCCAACCGAGATTCGGGAATCGGACGGTCCCGTTCTCCAGCGGCCCGGCCAACGCCAGACACGCGCCGGCGGGCGGGGAATCCTCGCTCGCCACGTACTCCGCGAGGACACCGACGAGTCCATCGAGCTCGGCGCTCGGCCAGGTGCGCTCACGCACCTTCTCGGGGCGACCGTCGGTGCGTCGAAACGTGGCCAAGCGCGTGTTCGTCCCGCCCACGTCCGCGACCAGAAGTGTGGCGTCGATCGTCGGACCTCCCGGAATCACGTTGTTTCGGCGACAAGAGAGAGGCTACCCCGGGAGTGGCCACCGGTTCGCAGAGCGACGCCTCCGACGGCCCATGGACCGGCCTGGCGGACGTCGGGGGAGCTCCGCAACAAGTGTGGCACCCCGCCTGACGGCGATGGGAGCCCGCCTATCGGCCGTACGATGAGCCGACCGTCCTCCACGCGCCCGAGCGGAATCGGACCAGATTCACGGAAGCCCGAACGGTGAAGTCGAGGAGGATGGCCGCGTACACGGCGGGAAGCCCGAACCCGAGCCCCGGTGCGAACCTCCATCCTCCGATGTGCACTACGAGCGCACCCGCGGTCGGCGCCAGGAGAGCGACCGCCACTCGCAGCACGGTGCCCGCCGTGGTTCCCCACAGCGGCCAGAGCGGATCGCCCGCGCCGCGCAGCGCGCCCTGCATGGTCCGGGCTACGGAGAAGGCGAGCACACCAATGGCGAACATCCTGATGAAGGCCGAGGTGAGGGCCGGATACCCGGTGCCGAACAGCGCCGCGATCGGGCTCGCCAGGAAGAAGAGGACGAGGGCGATCGGGGTCTGCGTGGCGAACGCGAGGCGGAGGACCTGCCAGCCGTAGCGCGTCGCTCGCGCATGGGCTGCGGCCCCGAGACTCTGGCCCACGAGCGTGCTGGCGGCGGTGGCGAATCCCCACGCGGGCATCAAGGCGAGAAGCACCACCCGGCGCCCGATGGCGTAGGCCGCCACGATCGGCGTGCCGATGCTCGCCAGGATGAAGAGGAACGGGAAGCGCCCGATCGTGCGCAGAAGCTGGGTTCCGGCCAGGGGAAATCCCACCCTGAGGATCTCGCGCATCAACCGCCCGTCCCAGCGGGGTCGCGACAGGTCGAGCCGAACCGGAAAGGACCCCGACAGCATCACACCCATGAAGAGCACGGCGGCCAGCGTATTGGCGATGGCGGTGCCGAGGGCGGCGCCCGCCACGCCCATGCGAGGGAACGGCCCGAGCCCGAAGATCAGCACCGCGTCGAGCACCAGGTTGGTCGGGATGGTCACGAGTCGCACGAGCATGGGTGTGCGGGCGTCTCCCGCGCCCTGGAGCGCGCGCGCGGCAATCATGCTCCAGAAACGGCACACGACCGCCAGCATGACGATGCGCAGGTAGCTCGCGCCGTACGCGATCGTCCGGACGTCGTGGGTGAGCAACCCCACCATCTTGTCGGCCCAGAACCATGTCACGACCGTCAGCGGGAGGGAGATGATCAGGGCGATCCAGAGCGACTGCTGGACGGCCAGATTCGCCGTCGCGCCGTCGCCCGCTCCCTTCGCGCGGGCCACGACGCTGATGGTCCCGCTCGAGATGCCGAGCGCGAGGCCGAATCCGATGAAGTAGTACTGGAATCCGAACTCGATGCCGGCCACCGCAGCATCGCCGAGTGCGAGGCTGATGAGGAAGAAGTCGGTCGCGCGAAGGACCGTGCGGATGCCCCCGGTCACCATGGCGGGCACGGCGATCTCGAAGGCCTCCTCCGCCTCGGCGCGGGACACGATGCCCAGACGGGACAGGAGCCTGGGGTAGGCCAGAACCCATCGGGGAAGCCATCGAACGACCCGGGTGGGCCGCGGAGAGGAGCGCGTGCCCGTCTTCACGAGCGCGGGGTGGCGACGAACATGGATGCGATCTTCCTTTCCGCCCTGAGATCGACCGGAGGCCGGGCGGCGTGATCGCGGTCCGGCTCCGGAAGACGTATGCTCCAGACGGCTCATCGTTCCGACCCCACCAGGGCATGCCTCGCATGAAGACACGTGTGACCGCTTCCCGACCGGCCGTGGCGCTCCTCGCCATTCTTTCGTCCGCCGCAACGCTCACGTCCTGCGGCCCGTCGGCCGGGACGATCCTGGATCACCGAGCGATCCTCCAGCGGTACGACTGGCTGGACAACCGTGATTTCGATTGGTACGAGACCCACGTCCCGTTCTTCGACTCGCCGGACACCGCGCTCGACGCGACCTACTACTACCGGTGGGACCTGGTCACCAAGCACCTGACCTACGGATCACCCGCGAGCGGCTACACGTTCACGGAGTTCATCGACCGGCCGTTCTGGTCGGGGGCCTACGGGAGCATCTCCTGCCCGCTCGGGCATCAGCTCGACGAGGTCCGG
>CAZVYM010000054.1:0-3379 GCA_964630935.1 uncultured Gemmatimonadaceae bacterium
CGTCGTCCTCGCGATGACGCAGATCCGCAGCCAGAAGCTGAAGTCCTTCTTCAGCGTCCTCGGCGTGATCCTCGGGGTGATGTTCCTGATCGTCGTGGTGACCGTGGTGGAAGGGATGGACCGCTACGTCCGCGAGGACTTCACGTCCCAGGTGTTCGGCGTGAACACGATCACCGTGCGCCGCTGGCCCAACATCAACATCAACACCAGTCCCGAGGAGTTTCGGGCGCGCCTGCGGCGGCCGAGCATCCGCTACGCCGATGCGGAGGCGATCCGGGAGCAGCTCGACGTCCCAGCCCGTGTCGCCGTCGAGAGCACCACGTCTTCGAGTGGAGAGGGCGACAATGGTCGTTCCGTCACCGGGATCGTGGTCGAGGGTGCATCTCCGGAGATCTTCCAGATTCGCGATCTGAAGATCGCGCGCGGACGGATCTTCACGCCCCAGGAGGCTCAGGCCGGGGCGCCGGTGATCGTGATCGGCTCCGAGACGGCCGAGAAGGTCTTCCAGGGTCTCGATCCCCTCGGACGGACTCTGCGCATCCGGGGCTTCCCGTATCGGGTGATCGGCGTGCTGGAGAAGCGGGGCTCGCTCTTCGGCCAGTCGCTCGACAACTGGGTGGTGGCGCCGGCCCGCTCTCCGGTCCAGGCCATAACGAACCCGCACGGAGTCGTGGACCAGATTCTGATTCAGACCCTGGACCCGAGCCGTCTCATGGAGGCCGAGGGAGAAGTCGAAGGGATCATGAGGACCCGGCACCGCTTGCGGCCCGCGCAGGCCGAGGACTTCTCGGTGGAGACGGCGGAGGAAGCGATCAGCTTCTGGAACAAGATCTCCAAGATCCTCTTTACCGCCCTCCCCGGTCTCGTGGCGATCTCGCTGGTGGTCGGTGGCATCGTGATCATGAACATCATGCTCGTCTCGGTCATGGAGCGCACGCGAGAGATCGGCGTTCGTAAGGCCATCGGAGCCCGGCGGCGAGACATCCTCACGCAAGTGCTGATCGAGTCGGCCACACTCTCGACCGTCGGAGCCGCCCTCGGCGTGCTCGCCGGTCTGGGAGTGGCGTGGATCGTCGCGGCCGTCTCGCCGTTGCCGGCGGCAGTGAGCGTGGGCTGGATCGCCCTGGGGGTCGGGCTCGGGCTCACCGTCGGTATCCTGGCCGGAGTCTATCCGGCCGCCCGCGCTTCGAAGCTCGACCCGGTCGACGCCTTGCGCTATGAGTGACGACACGCGCGTGAGCGGTCGGTGGTCCGGCCTCATAGCCGTCCGCGAGGGGCTCCTGATCGCGTGGGAGGCGCTCAGGGCCAATTGGGTGCGCTCGTCCCTCACGATCCTGGGCGTCGCCGTGGGTGTCTCGGTGGTCGTGGCCATGGCCGCGCTCATCACGGGCATCCGTTCAAGCGTCATGGAGGCTTTCGAGTCGGCGGGCCCGAACAACTTCATCGTCACGCGCTTCGACTTCACGGCCGTGCGGGTCGACGAGGGCGATGGGCGCCCCCCGTGGTGGAACAAGCCTCAACTCACGCCGTTGGAAGCCGAGCGGATCGCCCGGCTGCCCGGAATCCAGGAAGCGCTCTACAACTTCGGGTTCCAGGTCGACTTCTCCTACGAGGACCACGACGTGAAAGGGGTGAACTCCCAGGGGTATTCGTCGGGGTGGCCCGCGTATTCGCAGGGCGATTTCGTGGCAGGGCGGGACTTCACACCGGCGGAAGTGCAGGAGAACCGTCCGCTCGTCGTTCTCTCGGACCCGCTGGCCCGGGAGCTGTTCGGCGACAGGGACCCGATCGGACGTCACATCCGCGTGGGCAGCGTGTTCCGGGGGACGATGGAGTCCTTCACCGTCGTGGGCGTGTATGCGCAGGAGCCGAACATCTTCAGCAACGCGGTGAAGTACTTCGCGATCTTTCCCTACACCGCCGCCAAGCGGCGCCTCCGTCAGTCCGACTGGCAAGCCCAGATCTTCGTCGTGCCCCGGGACTCGGTATCGATGTCGGACGCCCAGGACGAGGTGATCGCTGCGCTCAGGACCTCGCGGGGCCTGGGCCCCCGCGACGAGAATAATTTCGCGCTCCTCGCCTCTGCCCAGCTGCTGGAGATGTTCAACAATCTGACCGGCGTGTTCTTCCTCGTGATGCTCGCCCTCTCCTCGGCGGGTCTCCTGGTGGGCGGAGTCGGCGTCATTGGAATCATGCTCATCTCCGTGACGGAGCGGACGCGGGAGATCGGAATCCGGAAAGCGGTCGGCGCGAACCGCAGGGAGATCCTCTGGCAGTTCCTGGTGGAGGCCTCCGTTCTGACCGCGATCGGCGCTGCCCTCGGGATGCTGGGCGGTTGGGGGTTGGCGGCGGCCGTTGCGCACTGGACACCCCTGCCTGCCAGCATCCCCGTATGGGCGGTGCTCGCGGCCCTGGCGATGGCGGCCGTGACCGGGATGCTCTTCGGGCTGCTGCCGGCCTACCGGGCCAGTCGCCTTGATCCGGTCGTCGCCCTCGGACACGAATGAGCGCGGATCCTCAACCCCGGAATCTCAAGTGACGGAGCTCGTCGAGCTGGACCTTCTGGCGATCATGGCCCACCCCGACGACGCCGAGCTGCTGTGTGGCGGCGCGCTGATCAAGGAAGCGCAGGCGGGCCGGCGCGTCGGCGTGCTCGACCTCACCGCGGGCGAGGGGGGCTCGCGCGGAAACGCGGAGGTCCGGGCGAGAGAGGCGGAGCGGGCCGCGGAGATCATGGGCTTGACCGTGCGACGTAGCGCGGGCTTGAGGGACTCGCACTTGCAGAACGACGACGCGAGCCGCCGCGTCGTCGTAGAGCACCTGCGGATGCTGCGTCCGAGACTGGTCGTGACCCACTGGAAGGTCGGTCGTCACCGCGACCACCGCATCGCGGCCGAGCTCGTGCGCGACGCGTGCTTCCTCACGGGTCTGAAGAACCTCGACGCGGGTGGGAAGCCGTTTCGACCTCTGAAGCTCGTGTACGCCAGCGCCTTTCGGGAGGACGCGGGTCCGCCCGACGTGGTGGTCGACATCACGGCCCAGCTCGACCTCAAGCTCGAAGCCATCGGCGCACACGCGTCGCAGTTCCCCGGAGTGAGCCAGGCGGGAGAGGTTTTTCCCGGAGGCGATCGACCCCTGATGGAGCAGATCCGCATGCAGGCCGCCCACTACGGCTCACTCATCCGCGTGGCGTACGGCGAGCCCTTCCGGGTCGACGAAGCGATCGCGGTGGACGCGCTCTCGGATCTCGACGTCGCGACGTTCTGAGGGGGGCACGCCGGAGAGGCGCTCAGGGTGCGAGGGGGGTCGGGTGGCCCTCGGGGAGGCGCTGCCCCGGGGAGCGGCCGGGCGTGGGAGGCGGGGGGGGGGGGGTCAACGG
>CAZVYM010000054.1:3389-25156 GCA_964630935.1 uncultured Gemmatimonadaceae bacterium
ATCGCCCTCCGTGAGACTCTGCCGCGCGTAGCGGCAGAGCGAGGCAAGCGGTCGATGCGGAGACAACGGAGCGACGTGCGGCCGAGCGGTCGAGCCGAGGACGATGCGTCGTCCTTCGCGACCCCCGGCCGAGCGGTCGAGCCGAGGACGATGCGTCGTCCCTCGCTCCCTGATCAGAGCCGCGATGCGGCCTCCGTGCGGCAGGAGACCTCGAGAACCACGCGCCGCCATGACGGAACGTCGGCGCCCCCCACCTGCAGCGCGCGCGCCTCGGCGATTCCCCCGCTCCTGATCCACGGCCACAGCCACCGGCAGATCTCCGGCGGAAGGTGGCCGATGGGCTCGCCGGACGGGAGGTGGACCCATACCTCGGGATCGTCCTGCCCCGGCGGATCGGCCACCAGCTGCAAGGGGTCGCCCGCCCCGACATCCTCCAGGTACCGGTCTCGTCCAGCGAAGACGGTGCCGTGGACCGTGGAGCGGAACCGGGAGGGCTGGCCGTTCGGGAATGGGGGCGGGGTGTGGATCATGGCCCTCGCTGGGGTGGTACCTGGGAAGAACGGGCGCTGAAAGGACGGAACCGGGTGGGGCACGAACCCCATACCGGCTAACTTACGGGCCCCTACGAATCCGGGAAACCAGGAAGCCAGATGGACTCCGTCTACCTCGACCATGCCGCGACGACCCCGATGCGGGAGGAGGTGCGTGCCGCCATGGCACCCTTCCTCGGCGAGCGATTCGGCAATCCATCCAGCGCGCATCGGTGGGGCCGTGAGGCCGCTGCGGCTCTCGAAGACGCGCGCGCGGCGGTTGCGTCGGCCCTGAGTGCGCGGCCGTCCGAGATCCACTTCGTGCGGGGAGGCACCGAGTCCGACAACCTGGCCGTGGCCGGGCGGGTCGCGTGGTCCCGGGGGGAGGGAGCGACAGGGGATGTGGTGGTGTCCGAGGTCGAGCACAAGGCCGTTCTGGAAGCGGCGTCACAGGCCACCGCCCGAGGCGCCGGACGGCTCGTCGAGCTCGGCGTCTCCAGCGACGGCGCCCTGGACCTCGACGCGCTCGATCGGGCGCTCGAGAACGGGCCGGCGGTCGTGTCGCTGATGTGGGTGAACAACGAGACGGGGATGGTCTTGCCGGTCCCGGAGGCCGCCCGCCGCGCCGAGGCCGCCGGGGTACCTCTGCATACCGACGCGGTGCAGGCCGTGGGAAAGATCCCCGTCCGTGTCGACGAGCATCCGGTGGCGCTTTTGACCGCCACCGGACACAAGATCTCCGGGCCTAAGGGTACGGGGATCCTCTTCGTGCGTGCGGGAACCGGGGTGCGTCCCCTGGTCCACGGCGGGGGGCAGGAGCGGGGACTCCGGCCCGGTACGGAAGACGTGGCCGGCGCCGTCGGCTTCGCCGAGGCGCTCCGGCTCGCCGTCGAGGAGCGCGAAATCGAGGCGGTGCGCCTCGAGGGGCTGCGAGGGCGTCTGGAGGTGGGACTTCGGGACCGTATCTCCGACCTGCGCGTGAACGCAGGCGACGCGCCACGTGCACCCCACGTGACGAGCGTCGGGATCGGCGGCGTCGACGCTCAGGCGCTTCTGGCAGCGCTCGATCTGGAGGGAATCGCGGCCTCCGGAGGCTCCGCGTGCAGCAGCGGGAGCACCGCGGCCAGCCACGTCATCAGCGCCCTCTACGGAGGCGAGGATGCGTTCGCGACGGTCCGGTTCTCCCTCGGCCGCACGACGACCGCCCCGGACGTGGAGAGGGCCGTGGAGGTGACGCCCCGAGTGGTGGACCGCCTGAGGGCGGTGCGAGCGCGACGATGAGCCGTGTCCTGGTCGCCATGTCGGGTGGGGTGGACTCCTCGGTCGCGGCGGCACTGCTGGCAGAAGAGGGTCACGAGGTCGTGGGCGTGACCATGAAGACCTTCTGCTACTCGGAGGTTCCGGGTCACGGCAAGACGTGCTGTGGGTTGGACGGCATCGCCGACGCCAAGCGGGTAGCCGACGCGCTCGGCATCTCGCACTACGTCTTCGACGTGGAGGAGGAGTTCACCCGGGACGTCATCGACGACTTCGTCTCGGAGTATGCGCTCGGGCGAACGCCCAACCCCTGCGTCCGCTGCAACGCCAACACCAAGTTCCGCGATCTCCTCGAACGCGGGCGGATGCTCGGGTGTGACGCGATCGCCTCGGGACATTACGTCCGGATGCGGCACGCCGAGCACGGCTCGGCGCTCCTGCGCGGCCTCGACGGGGACAAGGACCAGGCCTACTTCCTGTGGGGCCTACCGCGCGAGATGCTTCCCCTGCTCCGCTTCCCCGTAGGCGCACTGACGAAGGCGGAGGTGCGTGAGCGAGCTCGGGCGCTCTCGCTGGCGACGGCCGAGAAGCCCGAGTCGCAGGAGATCTGCTTCGTTCCCACCGGAGACTACCGCGACCTCATGAGGAAGGAGCTCGGGCCCGCGCATCCCGCGCTTCAGCCGGGCCGCCTGGTGGACCGTGAAGGCCACGTCGTCGGAGAGCACGTCGGGTACGCCGGATTCACGGTCGGGCAGCGAAGGGGGCTGGGCGGTGGCTTCTCCGAGCCGATGTACGTCCTCGAGATCCGGCCCGAACGGCGAGAGGTGGTCGTCGGCACCCTGGACCAGCTCTTCAGCGATACGGTCGAGGTCTCGGAGCTGAATTGGCTCGCGGAGCCGCCGAAGGGCGGGGCCGCGGTGCGCGTGCAGCTACGCTACCGTGCACCCGACGTGCCGGCCCGCGTGGCGGAGTCCGACGATGGGCTCCGGCTGGAGCTCGACGAGCCCCATCGTGCCGTGACGCCCGGCCAGTCGGCCGTCGTGTTCGACGGAGAGCGTGTTCTCGGCGGGGGGCGGATCGCTAATGCTTCAAGCCGGCGGACGACGCGAATTCCTCCATCCGCTTTCGCTCGTCGTCCGTGAGCTTCTCGGGGACCTCCACCTTGACCTCCACGTACTGGTCCCCGACCCGGTCGCCCTTCTCCACCCCCTGTCCCCGCAGCCGGAACTTCGTGCCGGACTGTGTGCCGGTCGGAATCGTGAGCACGACCTTCCGCCCCGAGATCGTCCGCACGCGGATCTTCGAGCCCAGGGTGGCCTGCACGATGTTGATCGGCACCGTCACGTAGACGTCCAGGCCCTCGCGTCGGAAGAACCGGTGGGGCTGCACCTTGAACGTGATGATGAGATCGCCCGGGTTGCCTCCGGCCCTGCCACGCTCGCCCTGCCCGGAGAGGCGCACCTTGGAGCCGGACTCGACCCCCTTCGGCACGGCGATCTGGATCTTGCGCCTCTGCCGCACGGAGCCTCGCCCATCGCAGGACGGACAGGGCGTGACCGGCAGCATCCCCCGCCCGAAACAGGCCGGGCAGGGACGCTTGACGGCGAAGCCACCCTGACCGAACGAGACGTGGCCGGAGCCCCCACACTCCGTGCACCGCTTCAGATCGGTCCCCGGCTTGGCACCTGAGCCGTGGCATGTCGCGCACTCTTCGGTGATGGAGACGTCGACCGAGACTCTACCTCCCCGTGCGGCCGTGAGGAATGGAATCTCCACGACATACTCGACGTTCTGACCCCGCTCCGGGCCACGCCTGGACGGGCCCTGGCCCGCGTTTCCCTTCCGGCCCAGGTCGAAGAGGGAGCTGAACAGGTCCGAGATGTTCCCGAAGCCGCCCTGGAGATCCTCGAAAGAGAAGCCGGGCTCGGCCTCGAAGCCTCCCCCGCCCCGTGGAGCGCCCCGGGAGCCTCGTCCGAACCCGAAGGCGCCGAGCTTGCGCATGTTGTCGTACTGCTTGCGCTTGTCGGCATCAGACAGGACCGAGTACGCCTCTCCGATCTCCTTGAAGCGATCGGCCGCCGAGGGATTGTCGGGATTGGCGTCAGGGTGATACTGCTTGGCCAACTTCCGATAGGCCTTCTTGATCTCGTCCTGACTGGCCTTCTCCGGAACTCCCAGGACTTCGTAGTAGTCCTTCTTCACGCCGGCCATTCGTCCGTCAGTCCTTCGTGTACACGCTCACCCGTGCCGGCCGAATGAGCTGGCCCTTCAGCGCGTACCCCTTCTGAAATACCTGGGCTACCCGGTGGTCGTCCTCGTCGGACTCGGCGGGAACCCGCATCATCGCCTCCATCGTCTCCGGGTCGAACGCGTCTCCCATCGGCTCGATGACCTCGACGCCCGCGTCTTCCAGGACGCGCAGGAACTTCCTTTCCACGAGGTCCACACCCTCCATGATGGCCTCGACGGTCGCGTTGGTGAGGTCCAGCTGGGCGACGCGTTGAAGATCGTCCAGCGCGTCCAGCAGCCGACCGACCAAGTCGGCCTGGGCTCGGGTCCACGACGTCACGCGCTCCTGCTCCACGCGACGCCGATAGTTGTTGAACTCCGCCGCGAGGCGGAGGTGGCGGTCGCTCAGCGCCTCGAGCTCGTCCCGCACGCCGGCGAGGTCGGCCTCGGCCGACGTGAGCGCCTCGCTCTCGGCCTCCAGCTGATCGTCCAGGAACCCCAGATCGTCCGCATCCGGCGCCTCCTCCACGGAAGCTTCGGACTCAGTGTCCGGTGTCTCCTCGGCGGAGTCTCCGGCGGACACGGTCTCGTCGTCGGGGAGCTCCATCTCGTCCGTCCTGGATTCAGATTCGGTCATGATGTCGTCGATTTCTCGGCTCGCGTTCGAGAGCGCTGGCCCAGCGGGTCTCGTCTCTCCGCCCGGCGCCACGGCCACCGGCCGTTGAAGATACCACCTGGACGCCCAGGGTTCAGCCCCCTACCCCTACCCACATCCCGCGTTCTCCCGCTCGGAGGTGGGCGTCGCTCCAGCAGGGCACACGACCGATCGAGCGCACGCTCAGCCGGTCACCGCTTCCGTTCCCGAGAGCATGCCCAGGAGGAGCGCCAGGGCGGCCTGGGCGGATCGCTCCCTCACGGCCTCGCGGTCCCCCGTGAAACGTTCGTGCTTCGTCACCACCTGCCCTCCGACCACGACGGCATACCAGACCGTGCCCACCGGTTTCTCCGCGGTGCCGCCGTCCGGCCCCGCGACGCCGGTGATCCCGATGCCGGCATCCGCCCCGAACCGCTCCGCCACGCCTCGGGCCATGGCCCGGGCTACCGCCTCCGACACGGCTCCGTGACGTTCGATGTCCTCTGCGTCCACACCGAGCTGCCCCATCTTGGCGTCGTTCGCGTAGGCGACCACACCCCCGACGAATACCTGGGAAGAACCCGGCCGGTCGGTGAGTCGCTTGGCGACCAGGCCTCCCGTGCAGCTCTCGGCCACCGCCAGGGTCGCTCCGCGCGACCTCAACGCATCGGCTACGGCCTCGACGAGGTCTCCTCCGGCCGCCTCGAAACGCCAGGGACGCAGAACCGGCTCGAGCGCCCGCTCGAGGCGCTGGAACCACCGCTCGGCCTCCTCCGCGCCCACCCCCTGGGCCGTGAAGCGCAGGTCCACCCCACGCAGGTCGGGCAGGAAGGCCAGGCCGACCGGGCCCGTGTCTTCGGGCAAGTGCTCCGCTACGCGTTGAGCGAGGAGCGACTCGGGAATCCCGGTCGTGTGGATGACATGGATCCGCACCGGCACCAGGCGTCGACCGAAGCGCTCCTTCAGCAAGGGGAGGACCCTCTCGCGAAAGATGCTCCTCAGCTCCCGAGGCACACCCGGCAAGAGGACGACGACGGAGCCGTCGTGCTCCATGGCGAGACCCGGTGCGGTCCCTCGAGAGTTGGCGAGGACCGTGGCTCCCTCCGGCACCTCGGCCTGACTCCGGTTCGTGGGAGGAAGCTCGTCGTATCCCCGCCTCTTGAATCGCTCCTCCACCACCTTCAAGAGGGCCGGATCCACCCGCAGGGGGCGGCCGAGGAGCCCGGCGACCGCGACCCGCGTGAGGTCATCGGGCGTCGGACCCAGTCCCCCGGACACCAGGACCAGATCGGCCACCCCCGCGGCCTCGGACACCGCGTCGCGGATCTCGGCCTCGAGGTCCGCGACGGTGTAGCGGCGCGCCACCGGAATCCCGAGATCGGCCAACGCTCGCCCGAGCCACGCCGCGTTGGTGTCCACCGTCTGTCCCAGAAGGATCTCGTCCCCGACGGTGACGATCACGGCCCGGGGAACCCCTTGCCTTCGAGCTTCCGACTCCATGCTCCCCCGAGGCTCTAGTTCCGAAGTCCCAGCACGGAGCGGTACCGCCAGATGTAGTCCAGCATCGAGTACACGCTCAGCACGAGAGCCACGGCGAGCGTGATTCCCACCCATGCTCCGTGGAACTGCCGCCAGAACGACCAGACCGGACCCGTCCAGCCTCGGGCTTCGGCCGTCATGAGCACCGGGTACCAGAGGAGAAGGCCCCCCGAGAACAACGACTGGAAGAGCGCCTTCCGCTTTCCGGTCATGCCCGCCGCGATCACCACCCCCCGCCCCACCGCGTAGCTCCGGAATACGGTGATGAGGATCTCGCGCCCGAAGATCACGACCATGACCCACATGGGGAGCTCGCCCCACCACGGAACGAGGTCGGAGGGTGAGCCGCGATGGGAAATCAGGTAGAACGGGATGAACGTGGCGGCCAGGAGGAGCTTGTCCGCGAGCGGGTCGAGGAGCTTGCCCAGGTTGGTGATCCAGCCGTGCTTCCGCGCAAGGTATCCATCCCACACGTCCGAAAGCCCCGCCGCGACGAAGAGCACGAAGGCCCCGAGACGCATGCCGGCCCCCGGAGCCATCGCCATGAAGAAGATGGCCGGACAGACGGCGATGCGGGCGAGGGTGATCGCGTTTGGGAGGGTCAGCCGGCGCCCCCGCACGCTCGCCTCCTCACATCCCTTAGCTGAGAGCCTTCACGACCATCTTGCTCACGGAGGAGAGCGTCTCGAAGACGCCCTTCCCCTCGATGGCCACACCCTCGAAATCCGGAACACCCATGGGATTGATCTGGGCACGGAGCTCATCGACCGGCACGATGTCGGGAAGGTCCCGTTTGTTGTATTGAATGGAGAACGGAATCTCGTTTGCGTCGTAGCCGTAGCTTTCGAGGTTCTCGTAAAGGTTGTGCATCGCCTCGATGTTCGCCTCGGCCCGACTGGCCTGCGAGTCGGCCACGAAGATGATCCCGTCCACCCCCTTGAGAATCAGGCGGCGACTGGCGTTGTAGTACACCTGCCCCGGAACCGTGTACAGATGGAAGCGTGTCTTGAACCCCCGGATCTCGCCCAGGTCGATCGGCAGGAAGTCGAAGAAGAGCGTTCGCTCGGTCTCCGTCGCGAGCGAGATCATCTTGCCCTTCGTCTCGGGGTTTACCCGGGAATAGATGTACTCCAGGTTCGTCGTCTTGCCGCCCAGACCCGTGCCATAATAGACGATCTTGCAGTTGATCTCGCGAGAGGCATAGTTGATCATCGACATCGGTCGACTCTACCTCCCAGGACTCTGCGTTTGAAGACCGGCGGATCGGCCGCCCATGGCGGGGACGACCGAAGGACTCCGCGTCCGTTCGCAGTCGGACGGCCCATAAAGTCGGTCAGCGGGGGCTGGCGGGCAAGGTGGTGGCGTCACGCGACGCCCGAGTCCGGCTGCAGGCCGAGTCGAGCGGCTTCTTCCTCCATTCGAGCCACGATGGCCTTGGCGCGCTTTCGCAGCAGGTTGCGGGGCTCCCAGGCGATGAAATCCCTCAATAGGCGGATGGCGTCCACGGATGCGGGCTCGCGGTTCATGTGGGTCAGTGCCGCCAGACGCCGGAGCGGCTGGGGACTGAAGAGATCCCGCCTGTGCCGCGTGATCTGATCACGTATGACCAACGCCGCGACGGCGCCTGCGGCGGCCGCCGCGAGCACGGTGATGCCTGCCGTACGAAGCTTCTTGTTCATCCTCACATCTCCCGTCGTCCCGCCAGCGCTTCGGCGATGGTCGTGCCATCCACGTACTCCAGATCACTCCCCACCGGGATACCGCGGGCCAGGCGGGTCACTCTGGGGCCCAGCGGCCGGATCTGCTGTTCGAGATAGACCGCCGTGGCCTCACCTTCTACGCTCGTGTTCGTGGCCACGATGACCTCCTTGATCTCCCCCTTCGAGGCGTCGATCCGCTCGAGGAGGCGCGGCATGTTCAACTCCTCGGGCCCGATTCCGTCCAGTGGGGACAAGCGTCCTCCCAGCACGTGGAAGACCCCCCTGTATTGGCCGGTGCGCTCGATCGCCGAGACCTCGTAGGCCTCCTCGACCACACAGAGGACCGACCCGTCCCGACGAGGATTCGCACAGACCTCGCAAAGCTCCTGCTCGGAGAAATTGCCACATCGGCTGCACCGGCGGATCCGGTCAGCCAGGTCCACCAGGGCGCGGGCCAACCGATGCGTGTCGTCCTTCGACCCCTTCATGAGGTGATGCGTGAGGCGCAGCGCCGTCTTCGGGCCGATGCCCGGAAGTCGGGCGAGCTCGCCGGTGAGTTGATCGATCACCGACATGCGAATTCTTCCACGGGCGAAAGGATCAGAAAAGCCCCGGGAGTCCAGGGAGATTCATGGGCAGGCCGCCCGCGGCCTTCTTCATTTCCTCCTCGTAGATCTTCCGAGCCTTGGACTGCGCCTCCGATATCGCAGCCAATACCAGATCTTCCAGCATTTCGACGTCGCGGGGGTCGACGCAAGTCGGATCGATTCGCACTTCGCGGATGGAGCCCTTGCCGTCCACCGTCACCGTCACCATGCCACCCCCCGAAGAGGCCGTGATCTTCTGCTCATCCAGGGTCTCCTGGAGCTTGGCCATCTTCGCCTGGAGCTGCTGCCCCATCTGCATCAGCTGCTGAAGATTGTTCATTATGTGTCGATCCCACGAGCGCGAAGGGCGTCGCTCCGGTTCGTCTTCCCAACGAGACGTCCGGGCAACACCCCCGGTCACGAATCCAAGAGTTCCAGATCGAGTTCTTTTACCGCCTGTTCCAGGCGGGGTTCCTGCCGATACAAGGCTTTCAGCGTGTCTTCTCGGACCACGTCCTCCGTAATCCGCCCGGGCGCGGCTTCCCTGTCGAGCGCGACCGTCACCACCAGCCTCGGCATGCGGCCGAGATAGGGAGACAGGCCCCGCCCGATCGCCTCCATCACACCGGGTTCCCGGAGTCGCTCCTCGAGAGGCCCGGGCGGGGGCGTCAACTCCACGACGCCACCTTCGCCCTCCACGACGCCGGTCGAACGCAGAAAGGCGCTCAAGCCCTTGGGCACGCCTCGTCCGGACTCCAGCCACCGGTCCCAAGCCACCTGGACCGTGGCCGACGAGACGACATCGTCGCCGTCGGAGACCTCTGCTGGTCGGGCGTGTCCGTTCGCGCCCGGTGACGGGTCACCTCCCGCGCCTCGGGCCAGCTCGAGCGTCGGTTGACCGCCCGTGGCGGGCGGCGCTGGAGCGGACACGGAGAGCGAGGAGCCTCCCTTGCCCCCCCCGACGCCTCCGCGGGGAGCCGGCGTGCCCCCCATGGCGCGAAGGAGCTCTTCCAGATCGACCGTGCGATCCAGGTAGCTCAGACGCAGAAGGAGCATCTCGACGAGCACCCGGGGGTTCGCGCTGCGACGCAGGCTGCCGGTACCTTCGAGCTCCGAAGCCACGGAGAGCATTCGGACCAGATCACCCGGCTCGAAGCGCTCCGCACGCTGCGCGAAGGCCGTGCGAAGGTCCTCCTGGAGGTCCAGACGATCGTCCGGAGACAGGCGCAGCCTGAGGAGCGAGCGCAGCACGTCGAGCAGGCCGTGGTGGAACTCGACCAGGTCGTAGCCTTCGTCAAGGATGCCCTCCACGAGCGAGAACACCTCGCCGGCGCGGCCCTCCAGAATCACGTCGAGAAGCTCCAGATACCGCTCTTCCTCCACCAGGCCCAGGACGGTGCGCACGGCATCGGTGCCCACGTCACCGCCGGTCAGCGAGAGCACCTGGTCGAGCAGGGAGAGCGCGTCCCGCATCCCGCCGTCGGCCTTGCGGGCGATCAGGCGGAGCGAATCGTCCGGGGCTTCGGCTCCTTCGGCTTCCAGGACCTGTTTGAGGCGCACGACGATGTCGCTGACACCGATGCGCCTGAAGTCGAAGCGCTGGCAGCGCGAGAGGATCGGTGCCGCCGACTGCTGGATCTTCTGGGGCTCCGTCGTCGCGAACACGAAGATGACCCGCGGAGGCGGCTCTTCCAGGATCTTCAGGAGCGCGTTCCAGGCCTCGCGCGTGAGCATGTGGGCCTCGTCGACGATGTAGACCTTGTATCGGTCCTCCTCCGAGGGCGCATACATGGCGCGCTCCCGAAGGTCCCTCGCATCGTCCACGCCACGGTTCGAGGCGGCATCGATCTCGACGACGTCCAGAGCCGTGTGTCCCCCCCAGATCCGGACGCAGCTCTCACACGCTCCGCACGGCTCGCCTTCCGGCGTGCGGTTCGGACAGTTGAGAGCCATCGCCAGCACCCTCGCCAGCGTGGTCTTGCCCACCCCGCGAGGCCCGCAGAAGAGGTAGGCGTGCCCCACGCGCCCGCCGGCGACGGCCCTGCGGAGCGTCTCGGACACATGCTCCTGGGTGGCGACGTCGTCGAAGGTGCGCGGGCGGTATTTGCGGGCGAGGGCCGTGTGGGACAAGGGCGTCAGCGAGCTGCGGACAGGCTCCAGTATGAAGAGAGATGCCCCAGGCTACCCGTAGCGACGATCACCGCACTTACCGCTGCTACCTGCGGGGTCCTGACGGGATTCGTGGGCTTTCGCCCTGCGGACCTGGGGCACCTTCCGAAGCTACCGGGGGCTACGGGTGAGGTCAACGGGACCTGGCAGGTCACGACCAACCCGGCCGCCAGGCATCGGGAATGTGCTCGATTCGCAGCATGCCTCGGTCACGGTCGAGCACGATCGCCACGGCGTCGAAGCGGACTTCCACACCCTCGAGCGCGTGACGGGCCAGGAACTGCACGGCGACGGATTCCACCTCTCGCCGCTTGAGAGCGGTGATCGCCTCCTGCGGCGCACCGAAGCCCGCGCCCGCCCGCGTCTTCACTTCCACGAAGGCCACCACCCCCTCCTTCCGGATCACGAGATCGACCTCTCGCCGACCGAAGCGGTAGTTCCGCGCCAGCACCGTCCATCCACGGCGCTCGAGATGCCGCGCCGCCCGATCTTCGCCCCAGCGACCGAGCGCGTGGGCCGGGTTCGCCTCCGATGTGCCCATGCGGACAGGATGAACCCGGAGGCGGAGCGCCGACATGGCGCGATGGGCCCGGCCCGCGCGTCGGGCCGGGACGATCAGCGGACGGCGACCTCGGGAAGGGGCGCGACGAGCTGGCGCCCGATGGCCCGGGCGATGGCGGAGATCTGATCCATCAGCTCCGAGAACTGCTCCGGATAGAGCGATTGCGCCCCGTCGGACAGGGCCCGGGGCGGATCGGGATGGACCTCGACGATGAGGCCGTCCGCTCCGGCGGCGACGGCGGCCCTCCCCATGGGAATCACCTTCGATCGGATTCCGGTTCCGTGGCTCGGATCGGCGATGATGGGCAGATGAGAGAGCGACTTCACGACCGGAATCGCCGTGAGATCGAGCAGGTTCCGGGTGTGCGTGTCGAAGGAGCGCACGCCACGCTCGCACAGGATCACGTCGTCGTTGCCTTCGGCCAGCACGTATTCGGCGGCCAGGAGCAGCTCGTCCAACGTGGCGGACATCCCCCGCTTCAGGAGCACGGGCTTGCCCGCGCGCCCGGCCCTCCGGAGAAGGGGGTAGTTCTGCATGTTGCGCGCGCCGATCTGGATGATGTCGGCGTGCTCGGCGACCACCTCGACGCCCTCGGGATCCAGCGCCTCGGTCACGATCATCATCCCGGTCGCCTCGCGCGCCCGGGCGAGAAAGACCAATCCCTCCGCGCCGAGACCCTGGAACGCATAGGGAGATGTGCGTGGCTTGAACGCTCCCCCCCGGAGCACGGTGGCCCCCATCGCTCGGAGTTGGTGGGCGATGTCCAGGATCTGGCCCTCCGACTCCACCGCGCAGGGGCCCGCCATCACGGCCACCTCCGGCCCACCGACCCGCGTTCCGTTGGGAAGTGTCACGACGGTGTCCTCCTCCTTCCACTCCCGGGACACCTGTTTGTACGGGTGGGTGACCGGAATCACCTCGAGAACGCCTTCGAGTCCCTCCAGCCGCGCGGAGTCCACACGGCCGTCGTTGCCGATGAGCCCGACGGCGGTGCGTTGTCCCCCGGGAATCGGTCGAGCCTGGTAGCCGAGGGCCTCGATGGTCTCGACGACCGCCTGGATCTGGTCGGAGGAGGCGTTGTGCTTCATTACGACGAGCATGGTCTGACCTTCACAGGGGCTGGGTGAGATCCCAGTGAACCCGGAAAGGTAAACGGGCGTTCCCGCGGGGTCCACGGCCCGCGCTCTCCGACGGCGCTTCTCTCCAGTGGATCCGCGTGGTGTGGCCTCAGGCGCTGGCCGCCGCCTGGAGCGCATCTTCGAGCTTCACCCCCACCACCGTGCTCACGCCAGCCTCCTCCATCGTCACCCCGTAGATCCAGTCCGCCGCTTCGATCGTGCGTGGATTGTGGGTAATCACGATGAACTGGGTCTGGGCCTTGAATTCCTGGAGGAGGTGGATGAAGCGCCCGATGTTGCTCTCGTCCAGCGGCGCGTCGACCTCGTCCAGCACGCAGAACGGGCTCGGCTTGACGAGGTAGATCCCGAACAGGAGCGAGAGCGCGGTCAGGGCCCGCTCTCCCCCGGACAGGAGGTCGATCCGCTGCGTCTTCTTTCCCCGCGGGGAGGCGTGCACCTCGATGGGAGACTCGAGCGGATCCTCGGGGTCCTGGAGCCAGATGTCCGCCTCGCCGCCCTCGAAGAGCCGCACGAAGGTCTCGCGGAAGTTCTCCCGGATCTGCTGAAAGGTCGTCTCGAACAGCTCCGTGGCCGTACGGTTGATCTCGCGGATGGCGGAGCGCAGGTCGTTGCGGGCCTCCACGAGGTCGTCGCGCTGCTCCGTGAGGAACTCGAGACGCTTGCTCTCCTCTTCGTGCTCCTCGACCGCAAGCATGTTCACGGGCCCGATCCGATCGAGGGCCACCACGATCTCCTTGAGCTCGGCCTGCAGTGCCTCCGGCTCCCCGTCGACCGGCTCCGCGTCGTCGAGGAGCGCTTCCAGCGTGCGGCCCCACTCGCCCTCCAGACGCTCGCGGATCCTCTCGATCCTTCCGGCCAGCTCTTGGCCTTCGAGCTCCAGCGCGTGGCGCTGATCCGCCGCGGCGCGCTCGGCCGTGCGTAGCTCCCGCGCTTTCCTCTCCGCGGCCGCCAGCGCCTCCGCGACCCCTTGCAGGGTCTCTTCCTTGGCCTTCACCTCGGCTTCCGCCCGGGTTCGCTCCTCGAAGAGCCGTTCCGTGGCCTCTTCGCCGCGCACACGAATCTCGCGAGCTTCCTGCAGCTCCGCCCGGAGGCCTTTCTCCTCCTCGTCCAGGCCTGCGATCCGCTGCCGGGCCTGGCCAGCCGCGTTGGCGACCGACTCGAGCCGCTCGCTCAGCCGCGTCAGGTCCCCGTCGAGGCGCGCGAGGTCGACGGCGAGGCGGGCCTCCTCCGCCCGGGCCGTCTCCCATTCGTCCTGTACGGCCTCGACGCTCTCGCGGGCCGCCTGCCGCTCGGACACCAGGCTCTCCTCCTCCTGGAGAAGGACCGCCCGATCCTCCCGCGCCTCCTCGGCTCGTCCGAGGGCCCGTGCACGCGCGGCTTCGGTCCCGGCCGACTGCCGTGCCAGCTCGTCGCGGTGGCGGTCCATCCGACCGTGCTCGGCCGAGTGGGCCTCGACTTCCGTGCGGGTGCGCCGATGGCTGTCCTCGGCTTCCCGGAGAGCCTGGCGAGCCGCGTCGAGGTCCCCCTCCGCCTGTCTCAAGGCCACCTCGGTCTCTTCCCGGCGCCGACGGCTCTCGGCGGCCGCGTCCGCCGCCACGGCATGCTCGTTTCCGATCGCTCGCAGGAGCTCCTTTCTCTCGAGCACGCCGGTCACCCCGAGGGGATTGCCGACCCGCACGGCGCCGGAGCGCTCCGTCACCGTTCCCGCGCGATCGACCCTCCCCGTTCCGTTCCGGGCACCGGAGACTCCCTCCTCGACCAGCTCCACTCCGTCGAGAAGCGCGCGGACCCAGGGCGCTCCTTCCCCTTTGGTCGCCACGGCGTCCAGCAGCGAGCCCGAAGCCGAAGCGGCGGACTCGGGCACGCGATCCAGAGGGAGAAGGATGAGCCCGCCCCCACCTCGCCATTTCGACTGGAACCAGTGCCGCAACCGGTCCACGGTGGCCCCGTCCCGCACCACGAGGGCGCGCGTGAGCGGTCCCAGATAGGCCTCCACCGCGTGCGCCAGATCGGCGCTGGCATCCACGAAATCGGATAGCGTCCCGAGCACGCCGTCCTCGCCGAGCTCCAGCGCCGCCTTGTTCGCGGGCTCCTCACCTTCCCGATCTCGCTCCATGCGCTCCAATGCAGCGCGCCGAGCGCCGAGGGAGGCTGCCCGGTCCGTCGCGCCCAGCTCGGCCGCGCGCGCAGCCTCGAGCGCCGCGCGGGCTTCGGCCACGACGGATTCGGCCCGTGTCACGCGTTCCCGGGCCTCCCGTACCGAACGGGCCAGGTCTTCCAGCCGGCCCGTGAAGAGGTCACCCTGCGACGCCAGGGTCGTGAGCGCCTCGGAGGCAGTCTCCAACTCCCGTCCGAGCTGCTCCAGGCGGCGCTCGAGCTCCGCGGCCTGCGCGTCGGCCGCCTCCGCGTCCCCTTCGAGCTGCGCCCCGCGCCGCGCCAGCGTGCGCTCGCGCGTCTCCACTTCCTGCAAGCGATCGCGCGCCTTCTGGAGACGATCCCGGACCTCCTGGACCTCGGCCCCCTTCGCCTCCGCCACGGCCCGGAGTCCTTCCAGCCCCTCGCGCACCCGATCGCGGTCTTCCTCGAGCTCCCCGGCGTCCGACTCGAAACGCTCGGCCCGGCCGAGCGCTTCCGTTCGCTCTTCCGCGATCTGGCCCATGCGCCTCTCGGCATACGTCGCGCGCTCGTCCGCCACGGCCAGGTCCCGCTCCCATCGGACCAGCTCCTCCCGGATGGCCTCCAGCGCCTTCGCCGCTTCGGCCCGCGCCTTCTCCGCGTCGACCTCTCTCAGCCGAAGCGCCTCGTACTCCGACTCCGCCGTCCGGAGCTCGGCCACCATCCCCTGGCCGGACTGCGTGTCCCCCTCGAGCTGCCGCTGCACCGCCTGCAAACGGACGGTCAACGTCTCGAGCTGATGGCGTACGACCGCGACCTCGACGTCGAGCCGCCTCTTCCGGTACTCGATGTAACGCTCCGCCTTTCCCTTTTGCCGAGCCAGGGACCGCACCTTGGTCTGGACCTCGGCGATGACGTCCTCGAGCCTCTGGAGATCCATCTCGGCTCTCTCGAGCCGACGGCTGGCCGCCTTGCGCCGATCCTTGTACTTGCCGATCCCGGCGGCCTCTTCGAAGAGGCTCCGACGCTCCTCGGCCCGGTCCGACAGGATCGCGTCGATCATCCTGGTCTCGATGATCGCGTAGGCGTTCGCTCCGAGGCCCGTATCGCGACAGAGGTCGAGGAGGTCCCGGAGGCGACAGGCCGACCGGTTGATGGCGTACTCGCTGCCACCGTCTCGGAAGACCTGGCGGCTCAACTCCACCTCTTCGAAGGGCACGGGAAGCGAGCCGTCCTCGTTGTTCACGAGAAGGGAGACCGATGCGCGGTTGACGGCCCGGCGGTTCACCGAGCCCTGGAAGATGGCCTCCTCCATCTTCGCACCGCGGATCGCCGTGGGGCGCTGCTCGCCCAACACCCAGCGAATCGCGTCGCTGATGTTGGACTTGCCGCAGCCGTTGGGGCCGACGACGGCGGTGATGCCGTCGTGGAAGTCGATGCTGGTGGAATCCGCGAAGGACTTGAAGCCGTGGACGCGGAGGGCGCGAAGCTTCATTCAGGTAGACGGCCGATCCGTTTGGCGAGGGTGGCGTCGGTGATTCCCTGCGAGGCCAGACGTTGCTCCAACCACGAGGCTTCACCCTGGTCGGCGAAGGCGCCGGCATAGATCCGGTAGCGCGTGGACCCGTCCGCGAAGTCCACGGCGAGGACGTACGCAGGGACATCCTGGCCACGGAGGGCGCCGACGCGGCGGTGCGCTACCTCGAGCGAATCCGTCTCGTCGAGCTGAAACGCCCAGGGTGTCCTGGTGACCGGCCAGGCCGATGTCTTCACGCCTGCCGCACCCAGTTGCCGGGCGAGCTCGAGCGCCTGGGAGGAATCCGGGGCCGGGCCGAGAAGAAGGCGATACTGGACCGCCCCGCCCGCCTGGACCGGCACGACCGTGAGTAGGGCCCCCGACGTCACGCCTGCCAGTGTCTTGACCGTCGCCTCCGCCGCCTCCGCGGTTCGGTAGGTCCCGGCCGTCAGGGAGTATCCCTGCTCCGGCGAGATGGCGGGAGGCAACGCACGAGCCCCCGGAACGGCCGACACGCTCGATTCCGGCGCACCGCCCGAAGATGAGATCCCCGGAATCCGGATGAGGCCCAGGCGAGCGGCGACGAGCAACACCACCACGACGACGGCGAGCACCAAAGTCACCACGACGGCCGGCGACGAACGTCTCGACGGCCGTCTGGAGGGCGCGGGCGCACGGACCGGGACGGCGGCCCCGGGCCTCGCCGAATCGCCGCCCGTCGTACCCTCCAAGCGGTCGGTGAGAGCTCCCGAGACGGTGGGCGAGCCCTCCGCGACGTCGGTTGAAATCCCGGCGGCGTCGGCCGAACCGCTCTCTTCATCGTTCGCACCGGCGTCCTCGGCACCTGCGGCGACGGGTCGAGGGAGATCCACGCCGACCCTGCCGCCCACATCTCGTGGACGTCGCTCCCTTCCCATGACACCGATGACCGGAGCGGTCACCCCTTCCACGAGCGCCGACACGTCCTCGTCCGCCCCGGCGAGCACGACGACGTCGGTCGCGGCGGACAACGCCGCGCTTCGGGCCGGCTCCGTCTCGGGGATGAAGGCCAGAAAGACGACGCCCGCCTCCTGAAACCCCTTACAGAGCTTGCCCCATCGGGGGGAACCCAGCACCGCCTCCGCGTCCGCCACGACCGTACCGGCTGGAATCAGGAAGAAGCGCTCGCCCCCCACCGGTCGCGCGACACGTGCAGGCGAGGAGCCGAACAAGACCGCATCACTGATGCCCTCGCCGTCCGGCTGACCCAACTCTTGATGCAAGGTGGGTCGGGTGAGTCCGAGATCGGCGAGGATCACACGTCTTCCCCGACGAGCCCAGGTCCCGGCCATCTCCGCCGCGAGCGTCGCGGCCCATCCCACCGCGGATGCCGCCGCCGAAGCCACGACGGCCACCACCCTTCCGGACGGCGTGGCGGGCAGATCCGGGAGCGCGTCGGGATCGAACGCAGTCCATGTGGGAAGATCGACGCTCATGAGCTCCATGCCCCGCGGCGAAGCAGGGATAAGCGAAGGCTCGGCCGCCAGCGCCGAGCCGGGTCCAAGTTAGGCCGCCATGCGGCCTCGGGCAAACCAGCGACGGCCGTCCCGTTCCCCCCGAGACTCCAACCCCGCCGGGAGCTTCTCAGCGTCCCTCGGCACCGTCCCAACGCGGCGCGTCTCCCCATAGAGTCTCGAGCTGATAGAACTCGCGCGCCTGGGGGTGGAAGACGTGCACGACGAAGTCGATGTAGTCCAGAAGCACCCACCGACCCCCACGAAGCCCTTCCACGTGATCCGGGCGGGAACCGTCCTTCTTCAGCTCTTCCGTGATGTGCTCGGCGACGGCCCGAACCTGCACGTCGGACGTGCCGCTCGCGAGGACGAAGAAGTCCGTCGCGGACGAGATCCCTCGCAGGTCGAGCACCACGACGTCCTGAGCCTTCAGCTCGAGCGCGAGCTCCGCGGCACGGTGGACGGTGGTGGGGAGATCGGACGCGGCCACATCGGTCCTCGACAAGATGTCAGCTCTCCTCCCGCTCGACGCGGACCTCGATCTCCGCTTCGACGTCTCCGTACAGGTGAACCGGCACCGTGAAGACGCCGATGCTCTTCAGCGGCTCGTCCATCACCAGAGAACGCTTCTCCAGCTCGAAGTCCAGCCCGCTCTGGTTCGCGCGGTCGGCGATGTCCGCAGCGGTCACCGATCCGAACAGCTTGCCGTCTTCGCCGGCGCGGGCGTGGAACGTCAGGGACATCCCGGTCAGCTGTGCGGCCCTCCGGCCGGCCTCGAGGTGGTCACGACGCGCGCGCTCCTCCGCTCGCCGCTGTTCCTCCTCCAGACGACGCACGTTGGCCTCCGTCGCCTCGTAGGCGAGCCCCTGGGGAACCAGGTAGTTCCGGCCGTATCCCGGCTTCACGTCCACGACCTCGCCGGTCTCGCCCAGATTCGGCACCGACTTCTTCAGAATCAGCTTCATCGTCTCTCCTTCACGTTTCTCCTCAGGAGCCCGCCGCCCGAGCCCGGATGTCCAGCCACGTGTCCCCCAGCCCGATGATCATCGCTCCGGCCAACAGCACCGGAGGGACGAACACGAGGCCGAACACGAGCAGGATCATTCCGAGAAGGGACAAGCCCCCGCTCAAGAACAGCACCACCGCCACGCCCCGGAGCGCATACAGCGCACCCATGAAGACCACCGCGTTCGAGCCGACGCGACCCAGCGCGTCGCCCCACCTGACCACCAGGAGCACCAGGCCCCCGATGAAGATCCACACCAGGTGATCGTTGAACCGGAACTCCGAAAGCGACCCGATGCCGCCATCGTCACGCCGGTCCAGACGCACGTACATCCACCACGCCACGCCCAGGGCGGCGACCGAAGCGAGACCGAGCAAGGCCGGAAAGACCACCGTCTGAGCCCGTACGGTCTCATCCAGTGCGGACGCCAAGGCGGGCGAAACCGCATGCCCACCCCGCATGGCCCGGAATGTCTCCAGCGCCGCGCTCACGCCCCTGGACATCCGATCCCGGACTGCCCAGTCCACGACGTTCCACGCGTCACCGCGAGCGGCGACGATCGCAGACACGGTGGCCGCGGCGCCGGCTACGGCCCCGAAGGCGCGCGTGGTGAAGCGAACGCCGGGATGGCGCAGCGTCAGCGCGGTGAACCATCCCCCCAGCACCAGGGCCCATGCTCGCTCCACGTAGCCGATCCCGTCCCAAGGGCCCCACGCCACGGCCAGCACCAACGCGATCCCCAGAGCGGCGAACGAGGCGGGCCTGCGAACCCCGAGCACGGCGGCCATGACCAGGAAGGGGAGTGCCACCAGCACCGGAGGCTGCGCGACGGACGCGACGGCAACCACCATGAAGAGACCCAGGGCGCGGATCCATCCGCGGCCCGGGCTCATCGGTCTCGTGCCCCCGGGAGCGTGCTCGTCCGGCACGACGGGTCTACGCCTCGTGCCTACGCGTGTAGGGAATGAGGGCCAGGTACCGGGCCCTCTTCACGGCACGGCCCAGCTGCCGCTGGAACTGGGACGAGACCTTGGTCGTTCGCTTCGGGAGGATCTTGCCCTCCTCCGTCAGGAAGCGTGACAAGGTGGACACGTCCTTGTAGTTGAGGAGCTCGATCGGAGGCCCTTCCATCCGCCGCCGCCGCGCCCGGCCCGCCTGGTACTCGGGCGGGCTTCCGTCGTCGTCGTCCTCCTCCTCGTCGTCCTCCTCCTCCTCGTCTTCTTCCTCGTCCGACGCCGGCTTCACGGACTCGGTGATCAGCGACATGCCGGAGGTCGGCTCCCCCTCGTTCAGCACGAGCAGGTACCGGAGCACCTCGTCGTCGAGCTTGAGGAGTCGCTCGTACTCGGGCAGGGCGTCGGGAGCCGCGGTGAACTGGGCGACCACGTAGTACCCTGCCTTTTGCTTCCTGAGCGGATAGGCGAGCTGCCGTGTGCCCCAGAGGTCCACCGCGGAGACTTCTCCGCCGGCGGAGGTAGCCAACTCGTGGAACTTCTCGAGCTTGGCGGTGATGGCGCTCTCTTCGAGCGCCGGGTCGAGGATGTAGACGACCTCGTAGAGCCGCATGGTTCGATTCCCTCGGTCCGTGGTTCGACGGGCTCCACCTACCTCGGGCACCCCGTGGTTGCGGCCGGGCGCCCGCGTGGAGCGGGATATGTCACGAGCTGCTCAAGCTAGCGAATCGGATGCCCGCGGTGAAGGATGGTTCCCTCGCCGGGCGATCGGTCAGTTCGTCAAAGTGCCCCATTACCCGCCCGCCGGACGCATCCCCCGATCGGCCGGTCCGCTCGGACCATCCGGTGTCGGGTGAGCGCGGCCGGTCGGGACCGGAGAACGCTAACGCGCGGTGAGCGCCCGCTGCACGGCCGTGATCAGAGCCGGGTGCCGCTCGAACGCCCAACGCGCCTCTTCCACGTCGAGACGCTCCCTGTTGGTGTGCGCGAAGCGCTCCTCCCCGGGCGCGAAGCCGATGGTGGGAATGCCGTGCACGCCGCAGCTCCACCCGCCGTCCGTCGCGAAGCGCCACGGGCGGCTGCGGGCCGGGCTCGAGGGGTCCTCCCGGAGTCCTACCGCTCGGGTCGCCGCCCGGACCACCGGGTGCTCCGCCTCGAGCAGGTAGCCGGGCGTCATCAAGCTCTTCGTCTCTTCGTGGCCGGTGTACGTACGCTGCACCTCCGACGCCATGCGGACTTCCAGCCCGAACCCCTCCGGAACCTCTGGAATCCGCCGTTCCAGGCCCTCCCGGATGCGCCGCACGAGCAGCTCGTCCTCGTCTCCCGGAAGCACGCGCCAGTCCAGCGCGACCACCACCCGATCCGGAATCACGTTCCGGCTCTCGGGGAGCGTGTCCACCGTCGTGGCGGACAGCGTGGCCGCTCCAAGGACCGGATCGGCTCGCTGCTCACCCGCCACGTCCCTGACGGCCGCCAGGACGTCACCGAGCAGATCCAGCGCATTGTGGGCACGCTCCGGCGCGCTGGCGTGCCCGGCCAGCCCGTGAACGACCACCTCAAGCTCGGCCCGTCCACGGTGTCCGTGGCACACGTCGCCGTGCGTCGCCTCTCCGATGACGACCGCGCCGGGTCGCACACCCCCGTCCTCGAGGAGCGCCTTCATGCCCAGCCCTCCCCGCTCCTCGAGGACCGTGTGTGCCACGATGACGTCACCGGGAGCCTCGCCGGCCACCGCCGCAGCCGCGTAGGTCTGGAGGGCGAGCGGCCCCTTGATGTCCATGGAGCCCCGGCCGTGGAGGAATCCGGCGCGGATCTCACCCGAGAAGGGAGGAACCTCCCACTCCGACGGATCGCCCTCTGCCACCACGTCGAGGTGGCAGTTGAGGAGGAGCGGCGGCGCTTCCCCCTTCCCCCGCGCCACGCCGATCACGTTGCCCACCCGGTCGACGCGAACGTCCTCGAGGCCCAGCGCCTCCATCTCGCGCCGGAGGCGCCGGGCGACCTCCTCTTCGCGCCCCGGCGGGCCCGGAATCCGGATCAGATCCGCCGCGAACGCCAGCGCGTTCTCGAAAGTCGGCTCGATCGCCATCGCACGGAGATCGGCCCTCACGCGCCTGCAGGCGCGTGAGGGCCAGCCTCGCTACCCGAAGATCCCGTGGAAGACGTGGCCGATCCAGGAAACGCTGTTTGCACTCAGATCGATATCATGGATGCGCACGAACCACGGAGCCAGAACCACGGACACCACGCTCATCAGCTTGATCAGGATGTTGAGCGACGGCCCGGAGGTGTCCTTGAACGGATCGCCGACCGTGTCCCCGACCACCGCCGCCTTGTG
>CAZVYM010000055.1:0-25129 GCA_964630935.1 uncultured Gemmatimonadaceae bacterium
ATCCCGTCGAGTCACAGCCCCCAAATCGTTGAAACAATTCTACAAGGGCGGGCGGGGGGGTGCTGTCGGGGAGAATCAGACTCTTGCTGTAGGAACCCTCCCTACAAGTCCGGGCAAAAGTCCCACGCGCCCTGGCGCACCACGAAAAAAGGCCCGACGAGGCTCGCGCCTCGCCGGGCCAAGGTAGGAGCACCTGCGACCCTCCCGCCAACAGATGCACCCCACCTTCCGTGGTACTCGCGAAACTCTCTTGCTCCGAGCTTCGCTTTCCTGATTTCGGGTCGCCGGAAGTTCCTGCCCTAAACTCCCGACGACCCTGGAGCTGTCACCCCGGCGAGGGCGGGTAGAGGTTGCTGGACCTCGTCCCGTCGGGCTGGCAGCCCCGAATCTCGCCATGAGTATACACGCACGACGGGGTGGGCGGTGTCGGGAAAATCCACGTTACAGGTGTAGGAAAACCCCCTACACGTGCCATGCGCAGCTCAGCAGCACCGTCTGCGGGAAAACCGCGACGGGCGGCAACTCAGTCGGTGAGCCGGTAGACCCCGACTCGAAGTGGTGGCGCGACGTGCAGGTGGAAGTGGAGCTTGTTCTCCCCCTTCAAGACGACGTTTTTCGTGGTCTGGCGGGTCTTGGGATAGTCACGCCCGGATTCGTTCTCCACCACGAGCACCTCGTCCGAGTCGATGTTGGACTCCAGAACCAGGAGGCGCTCCTTGAGACGTGCGAGCAGCAGCTGCTCCGCGTGATCCTGTACCGGCCCGTCCGCCTCGGCATCGAGCTCGTGAGCGGCCACCCGCTCGTAACGGGCGTCGAAGTCGTCCGACGCGATCGACCGCTGCCCGTCCTTGCGGAAGCCGATCTCGTTCAGGGCGGTGGACTGGAAGTTCGTATCGACGCTCTCGTAGGAGCTTCCATAGCGCTTCAGAATCATCCGGTACCTGCTCCTATGACCCGGGGTTGAGGAGCTCTTCCAGCTCGTCGGGCGTCAAGTCGTCCGTGGAGCGCGACCCCATGCCGAGGGGAGAACGCGACTTGCGCCCACGTCGGGACGGGGAGCGCTGCTCGGTCTGGGGGGCTCCCGCGTAGTCGTATCCGGGCAGGTGGACCCTCTCCAACAGCCGCCCGAGCCTCTGCTCAAGCGTCTTCAAGGCGCCCAGGTCGGTCGCCGTCACGAAGGTGACCGCGGTGCCGTGCGCCCCGGCCCTACCGGTACGGCCGATGCGATGAACGTAATCCTCGGGATCCAACGGAACGTCGTAGTTCACGACGTGGCTGATGCCTTCCACGTCCAATCCTCGCTGGGCGATGTCCGTGGCCACGAGGACCCGGACCTTTCCGCTGGCGAATCGATCGAGGGCGCGGGTACGCTCCTTCATGTGGCGGTTCGAGTGCATCACGTCCGTCTTGATCCCCTCGCGCTGGAGACGAGCCTCCAGCACGTCGGCACCGGCCTTCGTCCGCGTGAAGACCAGCACCTGGTCCATCCTCGGCTCCTCCAGGAGCTTCAGCAGGAGGTCCGGCTTCTTCTCCGGCTTGACCGAGTACACGACCTCGTCGATTCCCTCGGCCGTGGTCCCGGACGGCGTCGCTTCGATCCAGACCGCTTCCTTCGTCAAGCGGAGGGCGAGGTCGTGAACACCGTGCGGCATCGTGGCGCTGAACAGCATCGTCTGGCGCTCTCGGGGCATCCCGCGCATCGCCTGCTCGATCTGGGGTCGGAAGCCCATGTCCAGCATTCGATCGGCCTCGTCGAGCACGAAGTACGTGATCCCTTCGAGGCTCACCCTTCCCGAGGCCATGTGGTCGATGAAGCGGCCCGGCGTGGCGACGATGACCTCGTAGCCCTTCTGGAGCGCCTCGATCTGGGGCCCGTATCCGACGCCTCCGTAGATGGCGCTCACGCGGATCCTGGTCCCCTTCGCGAGCGCTTCGGTGTCCTCCGCCACCTGGAGCGCCAGCTCGCGGGTGGGGCAGAGCACCAGGACCTGGAGGCCCTTGCCGGCCTCGATCCGCTCCAGCGCGGGAATGACGAAGGCCGCCGTCTTGCCGGTACCGGTCTGGGCGATGCCGACCACGTCGGCCCCGCGCAGTCCTTCCGGGATGGCCTTGGCCTGGATGGGCGTCGGCTCCTCCCATCCGATGGCCTCGATCGCGGCCAGCCGCTCGTCGGAGATGTTCAGGTCGCGAAAGCTAACCATTTCCACAAACCGTTCCTTTTCTTGCCGTGGGCACAGTGCAACATAACTTCTGCGGGATGGATTCCTACACGCCCGATCCCATGCGTACGTCGGTTCTTTTCGTCTGCCTCGGCAATATCTGTCGATCTCCGATGGCCGAAGGCGTCTTTCGCTATCTCGCCCGGGAAGCCGGCCTGGAGGACCGTTTCGATGTCGACTCCGCCGGTACGGGCGCCTGGCATGTCGGCGAGCCCCCCGATGCCCGCTCCGCCCAGGCCGCCGCCCGACACGGCGTCGCTCTGGATGGGCACGCTCGGCAGGTCGAAGCCGCGGATCTCGACCGGTTCGACCATGTCGTTGCCATGGACCGCCAGAACCTCCGGGATCTGCGCCGTCTCCAGGCACGCACCGACGGTCACGCCTCCCTGCATCTGCTGAGGGAGTTCGATCCGTTGGCCGACGGCGACCCCGACGTGCCGGATCCCTACTACGACGGTGAGCGCGGCTTCGAGACCGTCTACGAGATGGTGCGTCGCTCGTGCGAAGCCTTGCTCGAGCACCTGGAAGGTCGCTGAAGCGTGCTTCCCTTCCCCGGTGACCTGCCACACCCCGGTGGAGCCGGCGCCGCTCGGCTTCGACGCGGCCCACACGAAGTATCCTGAGCCGTGGCTCACCTCCCCGACCCCGTGAGGCATGCCGTGGAGTCCGCCCTGGCGTCGTCGGGAAAGCCGTCGCGGATCCAAGCGGTCGCCGGCCTGGCGGGCGGATGCGTGAACCACGGCGCCCGCCTCGAGATCGAGGGCGGCGGATCCTATTTCGCCAAATGGAACACGTCGGCGCCACCCGAGATGTTCGAGGCCGAATCCGACGGACTCACCGCGCTGAGGAATCGGGAGGCCCTGCGCGTCCCGCTTCCCGTGGCCCGGGGTGGGGGCGGCGACACCCCGTCCTGGCTCCTCATGGAGTACGTTCCCCGGGGAAGAGCCGGATCCCACTTCGACGAGCGTCTCGGACGCGGCTTGGCGGAGCTTCATCGTCCCGGAAGCGAGCACGACTTCGGCTGGCCCGAGGACAACTGGATCGGCTCGCTCCCCCAGGCCAACACCCCGATGCCATCGTGGATCGGGTTCTGGAGGGACCGGCGCATCATCCCCCAGCTGGAGCTGGCCAGGAAGCACGGTTACCTCCGAGGTCGGGACGGCCGGATCCTGGACGAGCTCGTCGACGCCATCCCCAGAGCGCTGGCAGACGTGGACGAGGCACCGGCCGGCCTCCTGCATGGAGACCTCTGGAGCGGAAACGTCTATCCGACGCGGGGCGGAGATCCCGTGATCATCGACCCGGCCGTGTACCGTGGCCACCACGAGGTCGACCTGGCCATGACCGAGTTGTTCGGCGGGTTCGGTGACGCGTTCTACGCGGCCTACGACGATGTGAGGCCGATCGAGCCGGCCTACGGCGCCTACCGACGCGAGCTGTACCAGCTCTACTACCTGTTGGTGCACGTGAACCTGTTCGGAGCCGGCTACGAGGCGGGTAGCGTACGAGCCGCCGGGCGGGTGCTGGGGGCCGTCTGAGCCCCGGCACCCGCTCGGACGAGGCGCCCTCAGACCGACGCCGTCCTGCCCACCACCTGCGCGATACGGGCCAGGGCGGTCTCGATCTCCTCGTCGGAGGCGGCGTAGCTCATCCGCGCCCAACGGTCATCGCCGAAGGCTCCGCCAGGGACCAGCGCGACCCCCGCTTCCTCCAGGACCTTGCTGCACCAGGCCGTCGCATCCGCGACCGTGTCGTCGAAGAAGCCGTCCACCCTGAAGAAGCAGTAGAACGCACCGGCGGGTCGGATGAAGGACACCTCCGGCATGAGCTCCTTCATGCGCGTCGTCACCAGATCCCGGCGCCGCTTGAACGCGGACTCCATCTCCGCGATGGAGGCTTCGGCCGCCTGCGTGTTCGTGTAGGCTTCCAGTGCCGCGACCTGCGCCGGCGTGTTGACGTTCGACGTCACCTGGCTCTGGAGAGCCGTGAACTTCTTCGCGACTTCCGGATCGCAGTAGGAGAATCCCACGCGCCAACCGGTCATGGCGTAGCTCTTGGAGGCGCCGTCCACCAGGACGTAGTCGCCGATGCTGCCCACCGGCACATCGAGCACACCGGCCGCCGCGGACCGATCGTCGCCGTGGTAGATCTTCCGGTAGATCTCGTCGGACACGAGCCAGACATCGTGGTCGCGCGCCCACTCGGCGAGCGCGGTGAGCTCCCCCAGCGAGTAGACGGCCCCCGTGGGGTTGCATGGGCTGTTGATGATGAGCCCGCGGGTCCGCTCGGTCGAAGCGGCCTCGAGGTGGGCCGGCGTGAGCTTGAAGTCGTCGTCCTCGTCTCCGAATACGGGCACCGGCTCGGCCCGCGCGATCTCGACCAGTGCGGGGTAGCTCGTCCAGTAGGGGGCGGCGACGAGAACCTCGTCGCCCGGCCCGAAGAGCGTGAACAGCGCGTTGAACAAACACTGCTTGGCCCCCGTCGAAACCACCACACCGTTCCAGTCCAGGGACCGGCCCGCGCGCTCACTGAGGTGAGCCGCGATGGCTTTCCTGAGCTCGGGCATTCCGGCCGGAGGGGTGTAACGCGTCTTGCCTCGGCGGATGCCGTCGACGCCCGCGTCCGCGATGAAGACCGGCGTGTCGAAATCCGGCTCCCCGGCACTCAGGTTGATGATGTCCCGACCCTCCGCGGCGAGGCGCTTGGCCAGCGTGCTCACTGCCATGGTCGCCGAAGGCTTGAGCTTCTCGATGTTCGCGCTGAAACGCATGGTGGTTCCTCACAGGGGACAAGGGAAGCTGCAATATCGATCGGCCCCGAGAGCGAATCAAGGAAGCGAGGGGATTGTGTTTCGGGCGCTTCCGCACACCTTGAGAGGCCATGACGAACGTCGACTCCAGCCGGTTCTATTTCGACTTCGTGGATCCCCTCTCCCATCTCGTCGAGCTCGAGTTGCGAGAGGTCGAGAGGACCCTCGGAGGCCGCGTCCCGCGCGTTCCGTTCGAGCTTCGTCCGCCTCCCGCGCCGATGCTCGATCCCGGCGCCGAAGCGTGGCGGACACGCTGGGACACGGCGGCCCGGGCGGCCGAGGCCCGGGAGGCCCGCCTCCCGGACCCCCCGGCCCTCATCCCCTGGACGCGCAAGGCCCACGAGCTGGTGCTCATAGCCGAGGAGCAGGATCTCGGATCTCGAGTCCGGCGGGTCCTGTTCGAGCGGGCGTTCGACGCCCGGGTCGACATCGGCAGGATCGACGTCCTCGTGGCGATCGCTGTCGAGCTGGGGATGGACGCGACGGAGACCAAGGCGACCCTGGACGTCGACCGACACACGCCCACGGTGGAGCGGGCTCGCGCCGCGGCCGAGGCGGAGGGTGTACGCGCTCCGCCGACCCTGGTGTTCGCCGGACGGAAGCTCGAGGGCTTCCACAATGCGGACGAGATCGTCAGCTTTTTGGACTTTCCTTCAACTCCCGCAGGAAAAGGGTAATGGCCGGATACCAACGAAAGACCGCGCTCGGCCCCTCGGAGGTCCTCGCGCGCGCCGACAGCCTCCTTCCCGAGCTCGTGGGGCTCTCCAAGTCCAAGGCGTCGTCCCATGCGGCCACCTACACGGGAGCCGAGGGCACGGTGACGATCAACGTCCACCCGCACGGCCCCTACGCGCAGGTCGTCGCGACGACGGACCGCCTGAGGACGTCGCGCGTGGACTACGAGATCCAGAAGTTCCTGAATCGTCTCCCCTACGAGCCCGGAGACCGAGGCGGCCCCGGCTCGGGCGAGCCTTCCTGAGCGTGACCGGAGAAAGCGGATCTACTTGATGGATTCCTTCGAGGACTTCGACATTCTGCCCGAGCTCGTGGAGATGCTCGCGGCCGAGGGCATCGAGCGGCCCACGTCCCTCCAGAGCGCGGCGATCCCGGTCATCCGTCGGGGAAACAACGTCGTCCTGAGGGCGGGACCCGGGGCGGGAACCCTCGTCGCCTGGGGCGCGGCTCTACTGGACCGCGTCGCTCCGGAAGGAACCGGACCGCGCATCCTCGTCCTGACCCCTACGTCGGAAGGCGCGGAGCGACTCGCCGAGTCTTTGGGACGCATCTCCGTCGGCTCCGGCCACCGGGTCGCGGCGTTGGGCTCCCCCTGGGCGCTCCTCGGCCACGCCCACGTGCTGTTCGGCACGCCGGCCGACATCCTCTCCGCTGCGCGGGCCGGTATGGTCTCCCTCGGGGCGGTGGAGGCCACGGTGCTGGACCAGGCGGACCGGGTGGAGGAACTCGGGGGCCTCGACGTGGTGGAAGAGGTCATCGAGTTCGTGCCGAAGGAATGCCAACGCGTGATCACGGCGCTACCGCTGACCCCCGGCGTGGAGGACTTCGCGGAGCGCCACGCACGACGTTCGGCGGTGGTCCCTCCGGACGAAGAAGCGCCCGTGAGCCGTGGCAGCCTCCGGTACCGTGTCGTCTCCGAGCCGAAAGACGAGGGCGTGGTGAAGAGTGTCTCCGACCTTCTGGGCGACGAGGCACGCCACGTGCTCGTGTATTGTCGCAGCGAGGACCGGGCGGCCGACCTGGGGGACTACTTGACCCTTCACGGCTTCGTGGCCGGTGCCGCGGGCGATCCGGACGTTCCGGTGTGGCTCGGCGTCGACGAGATGGAGACGCGCGAGCGTGTGGAGGGACACGGCGGCGTGCACGTGCTGAGCGCCGACGTCCCGGCCGACGCGGACTCGCTCGACCGCCGGCATCACGTCTCCGAGCAGGGGATGGTCCTGGTGCTTCCCAGAGAGGTCATGCACCTGCGCGACGTCGCGAAGCTCGCGGGATACGCGATCGAGCCCCTCCCGCTCCGCGACGCGTCTCAGGCCCGGTCCGAGATCCAGGCCCTGCGCGACCGGTTGGCCGAGGCCATCGAAAAGGAGGACGTCGCGCCGTACCTGCTGGCGCTCGAGCCCCTGTTCGAGCGCTTCGATCCGGCCGAGGTGGCCGCGGCGGCCGTGGCGCTTCTCAGGAGCAAGGCGCCGGCGCCTCCACCGCCCACCCCGTCGGCGAGCTCCTCCGCGCGGAACGCCCCCATCGCATGGGCCAAGCTCTTCTTGAGCGTGGGCGAGCGGGACGGCTTGCGCCCGGGAGATCTTCTGGGTGCGATCGTCGGAGAGACCGGGATCGAGCCCGAGAAGGTGGGCAAGATCGAGATCCGCGAGAGCTTCTCGCTCGTGGAGGTGGACCACGGCACGGCCCAGCGGGTCATCCAATCGCTCAACGGGACCACCATCAGGGGAAGGGCGGTGCGGGCGGACTTCGATCGGGGCGGGCGAGGTCGTCAGAGTGGTCGCCCCGGCAAGCCGGGCAGACCCGGCCGGCGGCCGTAGCGGCCGGACTCGACCTCCGCGAACGCGAAGAGGCCGCGTCGTCCAGGCGACGCGGCCTCTTTCGTCCCGGGCGACGCCGGCCGGGTTGCCGGCAGCCGCTCGGTGGGCGTTCGGTTCGTCTACTTGATGGCGTCCTTGAGGCCCTTGCCAGCACGGAATCCGGGCGTCTTGGTCGCGGCGATGCGGATGGTCTGACCAGTGCGCGGGTTCCGGCCGGTCCGCGCCTTGCGATGCTTGGCCTCGAAGGTGCCGAAGCCGGTGATCTGCACGCGGTCGTCACGGCGCAGCGCGGCGGCGATCACGCCGCCATCCGGGCTGAAGAGCGCGTCCACGGCCCGCGAGGCATCGGCCTTGGTCATTCCAGTGCGGTCGGCGAGGGCGTCCACGAGATCGGACTTGTTCATTGGGCTGCTCCTGTTACGGAAGGGTTGTGAGTGCGGCCGGGGCCGTCCTGGACGCGGACCTGGAGAGTGTCTCCGGGGAATTGCCGGAGACAGTGAAAAGCCGCATGAATCAAGTGTTTCCGGGTCCCGCGGGTCAGCATGGTTCCTACGGTAAGCGCCCTCCTCCGGAGCGTCAAGGGAAGATGTGGCCGGAACGTGGCGTGGTCACTAGCTTCTCACGACGACCACGTGCCCCACAGATTCCGAGCGCCGCAGAGCACCCACCTGCCCCGGGGCACCCACACGGCGAATAAACACTCGAGAGCGCAGTGCGTGCCTTCTTTCCTCGCCTGATCTGGGCCTTGGCCTTCCTGTCGGTGCTGGTGGTCGTGGGAACGGTAGGTTATGCGCTCATCGAAGGATGGCCCCTAGGCGATGCGCTGTACATGACCGTGATCACGTTGACCGCGGTCGGCTATCAAGAGGTCCGTCCCCTCAGCGCCGCCGGCCGTGACTTCACCATGATCCTCCTGGCGGGAGGCATCACGTGGATGGCGTTGTGGTTCGCGGGGCTGACCTCCGCCATCGTCGAGCTCGATCTGCAGGACGCCCTACGGAGGCGCCGATCCATGCGAGAGATAGCCAAGATGAAGGACCACGTCATCGTCTGCGGGGCAGGTCGAACAGGTCGACAGGTCGCCCAGGAGCTGGAGACCATGACGAGCCGCTTCGTCGTCATCGAGAAGAACCCGGCGCGCATCGAGAAGCTGCGTGAGTTCGTTCCCCATGCACACGTCATCGAAGGGGACGCGACCCACGACCAGGTGCTCATCGACGCGGGGGTCCTGCGCGCGAACGGATTGATCACCTGTCTGAGCACCGACACCGACAATCTGTTCGTGTGTCTCTCGGCACGTGACCTGGCGGCGAGATTGAAGATCGTCGCGCGCGCCTACGAAGAGGAGACGATGGACAAGCTCTATCGGGCGGGCGCGGACCAGGTCGTGAGTCCGAACGTGAGCGGCGCCCAGCGCATGGCTTCCGTCCTGCTCCGCCCTTCGGTGGTCTCGTTCCTGGACATCGTCACCCGCTCCCCGGACATGGCGCTTCGCATGGAGCAGGCGACCGTCGCTCCGGACTCGGCGGTGGCCGGAAAGACCCTGCTGGAGGCCGCGATCCCCCAGCGTACGGGGCTCATCGTGATCGCGGTGCGCAAGACGGGATCACAACCGCACGAGTTCCGGTTCAACCCGGCGGCCGACACGCGCCTCGCCGCGGGAGACGACTTGATCGTGCTCGGCACGGCCGATCAGATCGGCGAGCTCCGCCGCTACATCTCCTGAGGATCCGGACCGTGTGGCGGCACGAAAGCCCCCCCGGGTCGAACCCGGAGGGGCTTCCACCTGCAGTGACGGACGCGCGGACCCGCGTCTAGGAGACGCGCTCTTCGTCCTTCCGCTTCTTGATCATCGAATAGATGAAGAAGATCACCGCCGCGACCAGCGCCAGCTTCACGGCCATCGCCAACAAGCCGACGAACAGTCCGAGCAACGGAAAGAGCAGCGTCGAGAGGAGCTTCAGAAGAACCACCCCCGCCACCCCGGCCACCGTCAACGTCGCGAACATCCTCATCGTTACCTCCAGAATCACGTGTCCTGCGTCCGTCACATCTCCCTACGGCGGTGCACTCTGAAGGTTTCAGTCCCATCCAGCCATCCCCTCCGCCTCCCGTACCCGGCAGGTTCCAGGTTCCTCAGGAGCTTGCCATGGAGTCGAGACGAGGACCGAGCATCTCGGTCGAGCACGTCACAGCCGGCTACCGTTCGGGCATCCGAAGGGTCGCTGCCCTCCGCGATCTGAGCCTCTCGCTGCGGCCGGGGGAGGTCACCGGCCTGGTGGGCCCCAACGGAGCCGGGAAATCGACGCTCCTGCGGTTGGTCCTGGGCTTTCGTCGCCCATGGGAGGGCCGCATACGGGTCGATCACCAAGACCCGCGTCGATACCGGGCCCGTTTCGGGACCGCGTACATGCCCGAATCGGTCTCCCTCCCCGACCATTGGAGCCTGACCACCCTACTCCAATGTGGAGCCCAGCTTCACGGCCTTCCCTCACCCAGCTGGGGACGGGTCGCGCAGAAGGCGTGCCGGGACGTCGGACTGGACGCCGTCGCCTCCCGTCCCCTCGGCTCCCTGTCTCGGGGGCAGACCCGTCGGGCTCTCATGGCGTTCGCGCTCCTCGGAGAGCCCAGGCTGGTCGTGCTGGACGAGCCATGGACCCACCTCGACGAGGATGGGCGCACCCGACTCCGAGCTGCCGTTCTCCGCCTCGCGGACATGGGGGCGACCGTGGTGGTCTCCTCGCACGAGCTGGAAGAAGTATCCCGGGTCGCGGACACGGCACACGTGATCGTGGACGGGGCCAGAGCGGACACGCTCCGCGACGGACGTTCAGCGGCTCGAGACCTCGCGCGCTCCGTCCTTCGGGAGCGGGCCCCGTGAGGGGGCCGGCCGCCGCGCTCCGCCTGCACGGATCGGCCATGGCCGCGCGGCTCCGTGCGCGCGGCTTCGTCCTGCTCGCCACCGTGACGGCCGGGACGATCGCGATCTCCTTCCTCGAGTCCGGACGGTCCCACTTCGTCACCGGAACGATCCTCGCACTGACGCTCGGATACGGCGTCGTATCCGGGGATTACGGCCGCGGGACCGTTCTCCTCTGGCTCCAGAAGCCCCGCAGTCTGGTACGGTTCTACCTCGAGCGGCTGGCGGAGGTGGTCGCCGCCGTATGGGGCGCGCACACGGCGATGCTGGCTCTGGCGCTCGTGCTGGCCCCCCACGCTCCGGAGCCGTTGCGAGCACTCGCGCAGCTGCCGGCCGGGCTGGCGCTGGACCTGGCCACGGTGGCCGTCGTGTTCGGTTGCTCAGCCGTGGGAGCGCAGCCCGAGCTGATCCCTGCGCTCGCGGTGATCCTGGTTCTCGGTACCCTCGGCCAGGATGCGGTCGTCGCACCGGACGTCCTGGGCCGTTGGGCGCCGGTCCTCGCGGCCCAGCGCTTCCCTTCGAGGGAGGTCTTCCTCTTCAGTGCCTGGCTGAGCGGCTCCGGACTCCCTCCCGGCCCCGAAGCATGCGTGAGGATGATCCTCTACCCGGCCGCATGGGTCGGGCTGGGATGCCTGGCCGTGCACGCTCGGTCCCATCACCCACCGCTCCGCGGCCCGGACGGCTGAGTCCCGGACCTCCTTCTCGGCGACCTGTCAACGGAGCTTGGCGGCCTCCCGCAGCGTGTCGGCGGTCACGACGCGACTCCGCCCGAGGATGACCGCTGCTTCGAGGGCGTGCGCCAGCTCTCTCACGTTTCCCGGCCAGGCGTAGCTCTCCACCAGCGAAGCGCCGTCGGGTGAGAGCCGCACCTCGTCGAGTCCGTAGCGGCGCCCGAGTCGTCTCAGGAAGCGCCGTGCCAGATGCAGCGCGTCCTCGGGACGCTCCCGTAGCGGAGGGATCCAGCAACGCAACACGGCCAAGCGATGGAAGAGGTCGCGACGGAAGGAGCCGGCCTCCAGGGCCGCCTCGAGGTCGGCCCCCGTCCCACTCACCAGGCGGAGCTCGACGGGACGCGACTTCACGCTCCCGATCGGCCGCACGGTCCTCTCCTCGAGCACCGTCAGCAACTTTGACTGCTGTGCCACCGGAAGATCGCCGACCTCGTCGAGGAAGAGCGTTCCACCGGAGGCTGCCTCGACGAGGCCCGTACGGGCCGCCGTTGCGCCCGTGAAGGCACCCCGCTCATGCCCGAACAGCTCGCTCTCGAAGAGCGACTCCGGAACCCCCGCGCAGTTGACGACCACGTACGGCCCACTCGAGCGTTCGCCGCTCTGGTGAATCAGCCTGGCCGCCAGGGACTTGCCGGTCCCCGTCTCTCCGGTGAGGAGCACGGAGGCGTCGACTTCGGCCGCGCGCCGCACGAAGGCACGCACGGCCTGCATGGCCGGGCTCCGGCCCGAAAGCTCCGCCAGGGTGGGCGTGGTGGATGCCATGCGCAAAGGTCATGGCACACGACGGGCGCGCCCATAGTCGTGCGGGTCAGGAAGAGGCGCTCGGGAGGGAGGAGCGCTACTTGTAGCGGTAGGTCACCCGCCCGCGGGTGAGGTCGTACGGAGAAAGCTCCACCTTCACTCGGTCGCCTTCGAGCACGCGGATGTAGTGCTGGCGCATCTTACCCGAGAGATAGGCGAGCACCTCGTGTCCGTTCTCCAGCTGGACGCGAAATGTCGCGTTGGGGAGCACCTCGTGGACGGTCCCTTCGATTTCGATCGCTTCTTTCGCCAACGTAGCCTTCGCTGCCAGGTGACGGTCTCGGAGCATACCGCGCCGGGCACGAAGTCCGGCGGGTGCGAAGGTACCTTAACGCTGCGACAGGCGTGCAGGCAACCGGCCCGAAGGCCTTTCGAGACCCACCCCACGTGACCGGTGAGAGGGCTCCTTCACATGCGGAAGCGGTAGCTCACCTTCGCGAACAACCCGTCGGCCATCGGCTGAACGTGCCGGAAACGAAATGCCCCGACATCCTCCATCTGTCTCGTGTATCCGAGATAGAACACCGTCCCGGGCGAGGCCTCGTAGCTGATCAAGCCTTCCACGTGCACGTCGTGGCTCGCGGAGCCGGTCAAGTCCTCGCACACACCGTCGGCGCAGCTCGAAAGAACCAGCCCGGTCAGCGGATCCAACAGGGCGCCTCGCTCCTGGTTCGAGTACTCGAAGATCCCACGAACGAAGAAGGCGCGGGTAAACTGGTACTGGAGCCTGACGCGGGGGATCGTCGCCGTGGAATAGCGTGAGCCGTCGCCGGCCCGGTGGATCTCGGAGAATCGCAACCCCAGCTCGGTTTGCAGAGACCGGGTAGGATAGAGCTGGACGCTGAGGCTTCCCGACCGCGAAGTCCCGGCCTGCGCGGCGGCGTCCGAGCCCGCGAAGATGGGAACCTGCGCCCAGGCCAGGCGCAGGTTGCCCCTCACCTTCTCGAACGTGCTCACGCTGACGTGGACGTTCCCTCCGTAGAGCCCCTGAAACCTCGCCTGGCTCGGATAGAAATGCGCGTAGGTACCTCCGGGGTCGCGGACGAAGAGGCCGTCGTAGCCACCCGGCCCGAAATCGTAGCTCGTGCGCTGGAGGTTTCCGAAGATGCTCACGTTGCCTCGGAGCGAGAGGTTGCCTCCGAGCTCTAGCTGGGTCTCGTTCGCGGGGCGCCCACCCCAGAAGTCCTCGTGGTTCCAGTACCTCTGCAGCTGGACGCTCGGGCCCCAACTCTCCACCAGGCTGCCCGGTCCGTAGTAGTGGCTGTACCGGACCTCGGACTGAACCTGGGTTTCTCCGATCCGACGCAGGAAGCCACTGGCCGCGTCGAAGTTCTGATTCGAGTCGTCGATGCTCGCGTTGAACGAGAGACCGCGGCCGCCACGCTCGAAACGGGCCGAGTACAGTATGCCGTCGGCCGGAGCTCCGACATCGGGGTCCGCCGTGCGGCTCGCCGCACCCTGGACGGTGAGGGTGTAACGATCGGCGAACACCAGGCGGGCGTCGGCGCCCGCCACCCGGTTGTAGCGGTTGGCGCTCGATGTGCGATCGGTGTAGACCATGCCGACCGTCGAGCTGCCCCCCACGTCCCGACGTACGCGCAGCAGATTGACGGTCGCGTCGTATCCGTCCTCGGACACGGCCCGGTCCCTGGCCCCGATGTAGCCCAGGTTCCAGCCGCCGACCTTCCCCGTCAGCTTCGCCCCCCCGATGGGGTTGGCGATGCTGCGCGTGTAGACGAGCTGGTTGGGCATGTTGAAGATCTCGGTCCCCTCGAGGAAGAACGGCCGCTTCTCGGGGAAGTAGAGCGCGAATCGCTCGTTGACCGAGATCTGCCCCGCGTCCGCCTCCACCTGGCTGAAGTCCGGATTGTAGGTCCCGTCCAAGGTCAGGTTCGACGTGAGACCGTACGTCGCGTTCATTCCGAACGACCCGCTCGGATCCTCGTGCACGTAACGCTGGAGATCCTCATTCCACGCGCCGATGCGCTTGCCCGTCATGACGGGATTCAGCTCGAGGAAGAGCCCCGGGTCGAGGTTCTCGAGCCCCGTGAGCTCTCCCGTCTGGGCCAGCTTGTTGGAGATGTTGCTCTTGATGGGGGCCCATGAGGCCCTGAATCCGTTCCGCTGGATGCGGCGGACGATCTGCAGCCCCCAGGTCTGGTCCTTCAGCGCCGGGAAGCGCAGGCTCTTGAAGGGGATACGTACCTCGATCTCGTAGCCCCAGTCGCGAATGTGCCCGTCCGACTCCCACAGGAAGTCCGGGTTGCTGTCGATCGGGTCGCCGAAGCCGTGATGACGGCCGCCTCCCTCGTTCCAGATCCCGTCCTGCTGCACACCCAACGGATTCACGCTGAAGACGTAGGCGCGGCGCTGGTCGTCGAACGTGTCGAGAATGAGGCGCACATAGTCGTCCGACCGGTCGAGCTCGTCGCGCTGGGCCATCGTCGCCCGGATCTTGTCGGGCTCGTTGTCGTAGGCGCGAATGCCGAAGTAGATGGCGTCGGCGTCCACGAGGACGAGGACCTCGGTCTTCTGGGTGGCCGGCACGCCCTCGACGGGATCGTACTGGGTGAACGAGTTGAGGAGTGCGGCCTCCCGCCATGCGGGCTCGTCGAGCCGCCCGTCCACGTCGATGTCGGCCTTGGGAACCGCGGGCGTCTCCACAGAGGTCTCGCCGGCGGATCCATGGTACGACGTCGGCTTCTCGACGCCACCAGGTCCCATGGTGGAGGTCGCGAGGACCAGGGGCAGGAGAGGCAACAAGGAGAGCACGATCTCGAATTCGCTCGGAATGGTCCCGCTTCGAGGCTCCGACGGGGAGTCGCTGGGAGAAGGTGGTCGGGGATATCATGTCCGCCCGACACAGACTTTAAATATACATCGATTTTGCCTCTTCGGCCCTGGAACGCATCTATATCCCAGTTACCGCCCGAGGACAGGCGACCCGAGCTCGCCGTTGACCCGTCCCCTCTCCCGTGCTCGGAGAAGCCGGCCAGCGCCGGCAGGGAGGTGGTCATCGGGGACGGAAAGTGCGACCGTTCCAACGCACCACCGGATGACGAGACGACATCGAGAGGAAGCCATGGCCAACCGTGCAGTGGAATTCCAGACCAATCACGGCACCTTCACCGCCGAGCTTTTCGACGACCTCGCCCCGAAGACCGCGGCCAACTTCGCGGACCTGGTGGCGAAGGGATACTACGACGGAATCATCTTCCATCGCGTGATCCCGGGATTCATGATCCAGGGAGGAGATCCGACCGGCACGGGGCGCGGAGGGCCCGGGTACACGATCCCCGACGAATTCGGGAAGGGATTGGCGCACTCGGGTCCCGGGATCCTCTCGATGGCGAACGCGGGCCCCAACACCGGGGGATCCCAGTTCTTCGTCACCCTGGTCCCCACGCCCTGGCTGGACGGCAAGCACGCCATCTTCGGCAAAGTCACGTCGGGCCTCGACGTCGTGCAGGCGATCGGGAACGTCGCGACGGGACCCGGAGACCGGCCCCGGGCCGACGTGATCATGGAGAAGGTGTCGCTGTTGGAGGTGTAGCCAACCTCAGCGTCTCCCCGTGGCGAAGCACGTGGAGGTCTTCTTCCGGGAGGCCCACGAGCCGCCACGCTTCGCGCACGCGCTCCGGAGGTTCGAACGGGGGCTCGTCGGTGAGCCTGAACGTTCCCCAATGGGCGGCCACGAACGCGCCTCGCGCCCCCAGGTCGCGGTAGGCCCGCACGGCCTCTTCCGGGTTCATGTGAGCGGGCTCCATGAACCACCGCGGCTCGTACGCGCCGATCGGCAGGAGTGACACGTCGAAGGGTCCGAGGTCCGCGCCGATCTGCTCGTACGCCGGGTGGTACCCGGAATCGCCGCCGAAGTAGACGCGGCATCCACCCGCGCGGAGGGTGGGCACCACGGCCCAGGAGGCCCAGAGCCGACGGTTCGTGCCACCGGGGGTGCGTCGGGTCCAGTGCCTGGCCGGAAGACACACCGCTCGGTACCTCCCGCCCGGAAGTGCCACATCGTCCCACCAGTCCCGCTCCTCGACGCGCCGGACGCCCAGGGCCTCGAACCAGCCCCGGAACCCCAGAGGAGTGAGCCACGTCAGATCGTCTCCGTAGCGCTCGTGCAGTGCCTGCACCGTCGGGCGATCCAGATGATCGTAGTGATCGTGGGAAAGGAGAACGGCATCGACGGGCGGCACATCCTCGAGCGTCGGCACCGGCGGAACGAGGCGAGCCGGACCGAGCCACGGAAGCGGTGATGCCCGATGAGCCCAGACGGGATCGGTCAGGAGCGTGAGCCCCGGAAGCTGAAGAAGGAACGTGGCGTGCCCGACCCAGGTGATACGGGCTTCGCCCTCCGGAGCGCGGGGCCGTGCCAAAGCCGGGTCGGCCCGAGGAAAGGCCTCCGGCTCGGGATTCGGGGCCCGTCCATCACGCATGCGCTCCCACTGCCATCGCAGGATGCTCCCCGGCCCGGGCGGAGAGGAGAGTCCAGGCCATGGGTTCCGGAAACGTCCGTCGGAAGTGTGATGGGCCGGTCGCCGTGGATCGGTCATCGATCGAGTCGCCGGGCTGAACGGGTCGTTGAAAGAGGGGAGCACCCCGGGTCGACGGGAGGACAACGATGCACCCCTACCCTGGTTGCCCGCATCGTGTGCCCAGGCTGGAACGGCCCGCGCAGATCCCCTCGCTCGCGCGAAGAAGCACCGTGATCTGTTTCCCGGGGCGCTTCGCACCTTATACTGATAGCGTCAGATCGAGATACTGATGGCGTCAGATCGAGCGTCGATGGCCGAGCGCTCGGGCCGAACGGCCTCGAGTGCGCCTGCCCCCGTGCCATGGCGAGACCAGAGACCTCGGAGACACGCCGGTTCGGCCGGTCGGAGAGGGAAGGCATGGGAACGCGACTGTGGATGGGGATGGGATGGGTGCTTCTGGCGGGCGGACTGGCACCAGCGCCGCCGGCGATGGCGCAGGACGATGCGGATGCCCACATCGGATGCTTCCGCGGTAGGCCACTTCCCGACTGCAAGAGCTTCTGGATCGTGGAGATACAGGGCGTGCTGCCCGTCTTCCAGACGAGCCGCGGCACCACGTATGGCACCGTCCAGCCGTTGCGGAGGGAGGCCTTCTCGTCGCAGATCGAGTGGAACGTCGGTCACATGGTGAACGCGAGCCGCACCTGGGCGCTCGGTGGGGAGCTCACGCTCGGAAGCGGCAACGACAATCCGCTGACCGGCATGCGGGCCCGGGCAAGACGTTGGGTGGGCTCGAACGTCAGCGTAGAGGGTGAGGCCGGGGTCCTCTGGAGCAACGCCGACCACGCGACCGGCTCGAGCCTCGCCGGGCCGACGCTCGGGATGCGCCTCAACATCCGGGACCAGGGCGCCTTCTTCGTCCGCTGGGACCTCATCCCGATTCCCGAGACGTACGGGCCCGGCGGCTTCCACGACCCGGGCGGCGCGCAACATGCCCTCTTGGTCGGCGCGACCGCGGGGAGCGTGCCGGCGCTCGCCGCCACGGGTGCCCTCGGTATCGCGATGCTGGTGGTGCTCAGCACCGTGAGCTTCGACTGAGGCCCCTTCGGCAGGGGCACCGCGACGGCAGCAGCCGGAGCGAGAGAGGGCTGCGACCTCACCGTCCCGTCAGGGCGATCCGGCTCCGGTCGGCCAGCTCGAGCACGACCCACCGGTTGGTGGTGCCGCACAGCGGGCACAGCGCGAAGTTGGCGTCGAGGATCTCCAGGTCCGCCACCTGGCCACACCCGTCACAGTGCGCCCGGATCGTCTTGAACGCCTCGTCGTTCAGATGGCTCTTCGCCAGCCTGACTCCCATGACGATGCCCGACTTTCCGGTGGCGGGACACGTGCCCCCGCTGCACTCCTCGTGGAAGTCGAGGCAGACGACCTCGGCCCCGTCCGGCAGGTTGGCCTGAGCGTCGCGAGGCGGCGGATCGGTCAGGACCAAGCGGACCTGATGACCGCATCCGGAGCAGTACGCGGTCTCGGTCTTCACGGCTTCACCTCTTCGGCGGACTTCCTGAACTCCTCCAGGTTCTTCTTCATCTGCTCGCTCGGAACGTCGAAGAGCGGGCACATCGACCCCGTGCAGGTCTCGCCGTACTCCAGGCAGATGATGTCGCCGGGATCGACCTTCTCCGGGCTCGGCCAGGACGGAGCCTCCTTCTTAACGAGGACCCGCACCGGCCTGTCACAGGTCGCGCAGTAAGCTATTCGGGTCTCCATCGGCTCCTCCTCGTGTCTCGACGGACTCCTCTTTCACCGACGCTCGAAGCGCCGGCTTCCTCAAATCGCGCTCACGACGCTCGAGCCCGGCGCCGCCCTGCGCAGCACGTGCTCCCACTCCTCCGCGTCGGCTCCGAAGAGCGCCGTCGCAGCGGCGTCGGCGGAAACGCACCGATCCGCCTCCACAGTGATGCTCCGCATCGGCGTGCGCCTGGGCGCACCGTCGCGTGGATCCAGGAGGTGATGGTAACGCGTTCCGTGATACGTGAAGTAGCGCAGGTAGTCTCCGGACGTCGCCACCGCCCGGTCACTGACGCGGAGCACCTGCGCGACCTCGTTCAGATGGTCGGGCGAGCGCACTCCGACCTTCCAGGGCTGTCCTTCTTCGTCGACGCCCATCGCGATCAGGTCGCCGCCGACGTTCACGAGGGCGTGGAAGATCCCGTTGTCCTTCAACGCCTGTCCGGCCAGGTCCACACCGTAGCCCTTGGCGATCCCACCCAGGTCCACGGCCGCGTCGGGATTCGTGAGCCGAACCCTCGGCACCGACCCGTCACGCTGCAGGTCGAGCGCGTGATAGAGATTGCGGTGCGCATAGCGCCGCACCTTGTTCGCTGCCGGCGGCGACTTCCGGTCTTCCACGTCCCAGAGCTCGGACGCGCGCCCGAGGCACGGGTCGAAGCGTCCTTCGCTGATGTACGCCCAGCGCAGCGCCTGATCGAGCACGGTGGCCGTGTCCTCGGACACCGTGACGACGCCCCGACCCGCCACGAGGTTGGCCCGACCGACGTCGGAGTCGTCACGGAACCTCGTCATGGTGCGGTCGACGCGCCGGAGCTCGTCCAGGGCCCTGTCGATCGCGCGCTGAGCCCACACCTCGTTGTCGTGACGCACCGCGATCTCGGCGATCGTCCCCATCACCGGAATCTGCCGCCGGATCAGGCGATCCCGCCTTCTGCGCAGCGCCCTGGGAAGGGTCGCCACCGCCAGGGCGCCCACGCCCAACGCCAGGAACTCACGGCGGTCTGGGTGCTTCTTCCCGGAGCCGCTCATCGGGTCCTCCCTTGAATATCAACGTTGTCACAGCTCAAGGAGCAGGACGAGCACTCGCTCCCACCCTCTCCAGAGCAGCCATGGCATCCTCCCTTGCCGTCGGCCAGCCGGAACCAGCCGAACACGGCGAAGAGAATCGCCATCGTCACCATCGCCACGATCACGTGCATCATGAGCTGAAGAGGCCCGCGAAGCCCATGAACGCCAGCGAGAGGCTTCCAGCCACGATCAGGACGAGTCCCATGCCCTTCGCGATGCCCGGCACGTCGGCCAACTCCAACGTCTCGCGGATGGAAGCCATGAGCACGAGCGCGAGCGTCAGGCCCAGGCCGGCGCCCACCGCGAAAGACAACCCCTCGACGAAGCCGTAGCCGCGGTTGGTCTGGAGAATGGCCAGACCGAGGATCGCGCAGTTGGTGGTGATGAGGGGCAGGAAGATGCCCAGCTCCCGGAAGAGCCCCGGGCTGACTTTCTTGATGACCATCTCGACGATCTGAACCAGCGAGGCGATCACCACGATGAACGAGATGAGCTGCAGATAGGGCGCGTAGGGGAGCACCCATTTGTTCAGCAGCGACACCGTCAGCGAGGTGATGACCAGCACGAAGATGTTGGCGGCCCCCATCCGCACCGCCGTCGACACCTTCCCCGAGACGCCCAGGAACGGGCACAGCCCCAGGAAGAGGACGAGGGTGAAGTTGTTCACCAGCATCGCCGAGATGAAAATCCAGAACAGGTCGCGCATCAGACCGTCCCTCCCACCTCGGTGGTGACGCCGTGCGGCCAGCGCCTCGGCTTCACAGTCTCCGCCTCACGCTCCTTCTTCCAGCCGATGGCCAGCAGGATGAAGCCCAGCGTGAAGAACCCGCCGGGAGGCAGCACCATGATGACCCAGGGCTCGAAGTGGCTGCCGAAGACCGGATGGTTCAGGAACGTCCCGTTGCCCAGAAGCTCCCGGACGGAGCCCATGATCATCATCGTGATGATGAAGCCGAACCCCGTGCCCAGAGCGTCGAGCGTCGAGCGGGCGACCGTGTTCTTCGAGGAGAACGCCTCCTGGCGGCCCAGGATGATGCAGTTCACGACGATGAGCGGAACGAAGGGGCCCAGAGACTTGTGGATGTCCGGCACGACGGCGTGCAGCACCAGGTCGGCGATCGTCACGAATGTCGCGATCACGAGGATGTAGGCGCTGATGCGCACCTCCTTCGGGATCACGCTCTTGAACGTCGACACCAGGATGCTCGAGCCCAGGAGCACGAAGAACGTGGCGATCCCCATGGTCAGCGCGTTCTCGACGCTCCCGGTCACGGCCAGCGTCGGGCAGAGCCCGAGCAGCTGGACCAGCACCGGATTCTCCTTCCAGATGCCCCGGAGCAGATCCTCCTGGGGCGTCGTCTTCCTCATTGCCCGCTCCCTCCCGACGTCGCGCTCGTCGCGGCACCGGATGCCGCCGTCTTCGGGGCGATCGTCGACCAGTAGGCGTCCACCGGCTTCTGGATCGCGTCCAGGCGGTCGTTGATGATCTTGATGACCGCCCGCGACGAGATCGTCGCTCCGGTGATCATGACCACTTCGTCGTCCTTGCCCTTTCCCTGCCCCTTCTTCACGCCCAGCAGCGGGGTGGCCACGTCATCGAAGCCCTTGATGAACGACGAGTCGCTCGTGATCTTCGCCCCGAGGCCCGGCGTCTCGTTGCTGTTCAAGACGGTCATCCCGATGACCTCCTGCTTCGCCGGGTCGTAGCCGAAGAGGAGGTCGATGATGTCCTGGAAGCCCGCCTCCGCGGCTTGGATCGCCACCCCGGTGGGTTTGCCCGAGGCGTCGTAGCCCACGTAGACCCGATCGAGCCCGGCCGTGTCCGCAGCGGGCGTCGCGGTGAACCGGCCCCCGTCCAGGAAGACGGTCTCGTAGTGGTCCGGGCTGCCGAGGACGATCCCGACGGACTGCCGGAGAACCTCCGCGTCGTGGGCCTTGATCTTCGGATTCGCCCACTGGAACGCCATGACGATCGCGATCCCGGCCAGCGCTCCCGCCAGCGTGAGCGTGCCGATCAGGCGCACGGAAGAGGCTTCGACCTCGACCGGCGGAGGTGAGGCGCCGTCGGAAGCCGCCTCGGCCTCGACCATCGGGAGCTTCTGCTCGCTCATGAGGCCCTCACCGCCTTCCCGGTGCCGAAGACCCTCGGCTGCGTGGCCCGGTTGATGAACGGCACCACCGAGTTCATGAGGAGGATGGCGTACATGACCCCCTCCGGCAGGCCGCCCCAGAGGCGGATGAGCACCACCAGGATGCCAATGCCCCCTCCGAAGATCCACGCACCCCTGGGCGTCGTGGGCGAGGTGACCATGTCGGTGGCCATGAAGACGGCGCCCAGCATGAGCCCGCCGCTGAAGAGCATGAAGAGCCCGCTCGGATAGCTGTCGGGCGCGATCCAATGGATGATCTGGGAGAGCACGAACACCGTGATGAAGATCGAGGCGGGTATGCGCCAGTCCAGGTACTTCTTGAGCGCCAGGTAGCCTCCGCACAGCAGGATCACGATCGCCGCGGTCTCGCCCAGTGAGCCGCCGGTCGAGCCGATGATGAGGCGGGCGAGCTCGGTATGCGTGCCCTCGAACTTCATGAGTCCCAGCGGCGTGGCCCCGGTGACGGTGTTCACGGCGACCGGGTGCGCGAACGGAAGCGCGAAGTTGTCACCGCGCAGCGCCGACCACGGGCCGGACACGTCGGGCCAGGTGGTGAGGGCCTCCGGGAAGGCCGCCTGGAGAAACGCCCGGCCCAGGAGCGCGGGGTTGAAGACGTTCTGGCCCAGACCGCCGAAGACGATCTTGCCGAGCCCGATCGAGAAGACACCGCCCAGCACCGCCATCCAGAGCGGAATGCCGGCGGGCAGGGTGAGCCCGAGCAGGATCCCGGTGATCATGGCCGAGCCGTCGCCCAGCGTGCTTCCCTTGCCGAAGAGGCGCTCGGTGGCGAGGCAGGCCACGGTGGTCGCGCCGATGACCAGGAGCGCGCTCGGACCGAAGTACCAGGTCGCCGCCAGGATCACGGGTACCAGGCTGCCTACCACGTTCCACATGATCCGTGGCGTGGAGTCCGGCCCCTTGATGTGTGGCGACGCCGTGAGCTCGAATGCGGGGGTACTCACGCCGCAGCCTCCTCCTTCTCGGCGGGAGGCGGTGGCGGAGCCGCTTCCTTCTGCCTGCGCAGCGCCGACTTGCTCAGGGCGAACATCTGCGAGAGCGGGATGTTCGACGGGCAGACGTAGGAGCACGAGCCGCACAGCATGCAGTCGGCCAGGTGCGCCTCTTCCATCGCGTCGTAACGACCCACCTGGGCGAGCTTCCCGAGCTGCGACGGGTTGAGGAACACGGGACAGGCGTCCAGGCAGTGCCCGCAGCTGATGCACGGATAGGTGCGCTTGGGCTTCACCTCCGCCTGCGTCAGCACCACGATGCCCGTGGTCCCCTTCGTCAGGGGCGTCCGCATGTCGGGCTGCGACGTCCCCATCATCGGTCCGCCGAACACGATCTCCGCGGCGTCGTCCGTGATGCCGCCGCAGAAGTCCAGGACGTCACCGAGCTGGGTCCCCACCGGAATGATGAGGTTGGCGGGGCGCTTGACGCCGGGACCGGTCACCGTGACCACGCGCTCGATGAGCGGCAGCCCCGTCTCGAAGATCTCGGCGATGGTGGCGATGGAGCCCACGTTCTGGACCACCGTGCCCACGTGCATCGGGAGCTTGCCGGAGGGAACCTCGTGGCCGGTGACCACGTTGATGAGCATCTTCTCGGCGCCCTGCGGATACTTCACAACGAGCGGCTGGACCGTGATGTCCAGGTCCGCCGGCTTGGTGCGCTCCAGCGCTGCGATGGCGTCGGGCTTGTTCCGCTCCACGCCGATCACGGCCCGCTTCACGCCGAGGCACTGCATCATGATGCGGATGCCGAAATGCACGCGCTCCGGGTACTCCACCATCGTCCGGTGGTCGGTCGTCAGATACGGCTCGCACTCCGCACCGTTGACCAGGAGCCAGTCGATCGGGAAGTCCTTCGGTGGGGCCAGCTTCACGTGCGTCGGGAACGCCGCGCCGCCCAGCCCCACCACCCCGCCCTTCTGCACCTCGGCCCGCACCTGATCCGGCGTGAGGCCTTCCCAGCGCGGCACGATGCGCGGCCGCGGAATCTGGGGGCTGTGGCGCTCCACGTCGACGATGACGGTCTCCGCCATCGAGCCGTCGGGATGGGGCCACCAGCCGATGTCCGCGACCGTGCCCGCGGCGGATGCGTGGATCGGCACGGACATGTATCCGTCCGCCTCGGCGATCATGTCGCCGCGTTCCACGCGATCTCCCTTCTTCACCAGGCACCGGGCGGGCTTGCCCGCGTTCTGGCGCAGCGGCAGGGCGATCCTCTTCGGGAAGGGCATCCGCCGAATGGCGACATGCTCCGTCAGGCTTTTGGAGTCCGGTGGATGCACCCCGTGCCGGAACGTCATCCCGAGCGGGCTCATGGCCTCGTCTCCGCCGTGCGCGTCAGTTGAACGGCTCGGCCCGTGCGATCCACTTGTCGAGATCCTTCTCTTTCGGGTTCAGAGGCGTTCCGGGATGGATGATGCCCGCGGTGCACCGCTCCGCGGCCTGCACGAGCTGTGCGAACGTGCCCGCGTGCGGGTCCTTGATATAGGCCTGCTTGTTGTCGTCGTAGGCGAACATCTTGGGATTGAGGTTGGTGCACTCGTTGCAGGACGTGCACCGGGCCGTCTCGATCCACGGCTCCATCGAGAGGCCCTCATCCTCCTCCTCGTCCACTTCGATTTCGGCCTCGGCCGGCGCGGCCTCCACCTTCTCCACGACGGCCGTGGCGGTCGCCGCACCGTCGCCGTTCGCCGCGGGCGCCGGGGCGGCGGCGGCCGGAGTCGCCGCCCGACCGAAGTCCAGACCACCTTCCACGGGCCCGATCGGCTGGAGACCGGGCGTGGCTTCGGCGCGAACCAACAGGTCCGCCACCGTCATCTTGCCGTCGCCGATCTTCAGCAGGCCCTCGGCCATGCGCCGGGCGATCGCCCGAGGATAGGTCGCCTTGAGATCCACGAGCTTCTGCTCGTATTCGGCCTTCAGCGCCTCGAGCTGCTTCGCGTACTCGCCTTCCATCTCCGACATCAGGGAGTCGTGGACGGCCTCCGGCACGTCCATCCCGGCCAGCTCCTTGAGCTGGTGCCAGAAGAGGAGCCGGTCTTCCGCCAGGATCACCATCTCGTTGGAGACCCTGGTCTTCTTGAGCGTGCGGTCCTTGGTCAGCGTCCAGATGAACGGCTTCTTGCCCAACCGACCGTCGTGATCCATCTCCACGAACTCGTGGAAGGGAACGAGGTCGGCTTCCTCGTCCGGCTTCGCCGCCGAGAAGTTCTTGCGGAAGCGCACCTCCGTGGCCGCCCAGTCCGCCACGGTGAGCGGCAGCTCCATGGACGCCTCGTTGCCGTCCTCGTCCACGTACTGGAGCTCGTAGGTCGGCCACACCTGATCGGCCGCCGGATTGCCGTCGAGCGAGAGGCAGTCCGCCACGTCGCGACCGGCATCCGGGTCGTAGGTGAGGAACGGGAAGGCCCGCGACTCGAGCGCCAGCTTGGCCGCGGTCGGTGCCCAGTCGTCGGCCAGGCCGTGCTCGACCGGGCAGGGCGTGTAGATGTTGAAGACCGCAGGGCGCCGGGCGTTGAGGCCCTTGATGACGCCTTGAATGAGGTGGGAAGCGGAGGCCTGAGAGGACTGGTGGACGAACACGCCTCTGTGGG
>CAZVYM010000056.1:0-25050 GCA_964630935.1 uncultured Gemmatimonadaceae bacterium
GAATGCTCAAAGCTGCGCGCGCCGACGTCTCCTGGCCAGGGAAACGTGAAACGGGGCCGGGCGGACTCGTCCGCCCGGCCCTGTTCGACCCACCCCGACGCGGGAGCGCTGGAGGGTGGCGTGCTGGATCGTCGAAAGGCCTGGTAAGGAAGTAAGGAATCCGGGATTCCTTACTTCCTTACTTCCTTACCAGACGATTGCTCCCGTACCCGACCTCCTACTCGAAGCCGTCTCCGCCCGGCGTGTAGCCCGCCTTCCGATCCACGGCGAGCGTCTTGGTGTAGGTTCGGTCGCCCAGTTTCAGCGTCACCGTGTAGGAGCCCGGCTCGACCATCGGAGCCTGTCCTCCCCCGCGGCCCCGCCCGAACAGGCCGCGCATGCCGACCCCCGGTCGGATGATGTCCGCCAGCTCGCGCAGTTGGCCGTACTGGCTGCTCCCGCCGCGACGACCGCCGCCTGCACCGATCGACTCGCCCGGGCGCGCCTCGAAGGCCTCGGGATCCCGGCCCACACGACCGCCGAATCCGCCGCCGCCACGGCCACCGAAGAAGGCCGAACGATCCGTTTGGCCCGTGAACACGCCGATCATCCTGCGCAGCGGCGCTTCTTCCCATCCGGCCGCCACGAGCGAGTCCGCGACCTTCTCGGCCCGCTGGGCGAGCTGAGCGCTGTCACGCTTCTCGGACGGCGACAAGGGCGCGCCCGGCGGAGTCGGGCCACGGAAGTTCCAGTTGACCGTATGGATCCCGGCCGTCGCGGGCACGCTCACCGTGTGGACCTCCTTGCCGTCCGGCCCGGTGATCGTGATCTCGGCCTGGGGACGCTCGGAGACGATACGGCCGCCAGCCGCCCGCTGTGTCGCGCGCCCGCCTCCGTTCCCGTTCGCGTGGGCCAGCGACCCGGCCAACTCCGGGCTCACGTAGTAGCTTAGCGTCGCGCTCGATCCCGGGGTGGGCCGCTCGAACCAATGCTGCCCGTAGGACTCACCGCCACGGGGTGATCCACCGAACTGGAATGCCGGCGGCGGGTCGAAGAGCGTCGCGCCATCGGCGACCACCTTGTCCGTGAGCCCCTCGAGAGCGGCGATCTCGACGATCCAGATCGCACGCCCGTGCGTGCCCGCGATCAATTCGCGGTCACGCGGTTGGATTTCCAGGTCCCGGACGGGCACGGTCGGCAGGTCGGTCATGAACCGCTGCCACGAGCCCCCACGATCCGTCGACACGTAGACACCGAGATCCGTCCCCACGAAGAGCAGGTTCGGGTTGTGCGGATCCTCGCGGATCACGTGCACGTAGTCCGGGCCCCCGGTGGGCAGATCGGAGGTGATGGACCGGAACGACTTCCCGCCGTCGTCCGTGACGTAGACGTAAGGCGTGAAGTCGTTCGTGCGGTGGTTGTCGAACGTCACGTAGAACCGGTTCTGGTCGAAGTGCGACGGCTCGATTCGGCTCACGTAGGTCCCCTTCGGAACGCCCTTGAACCGATCGGTGAGCTCGTTCCAAGTGCCGCCGTCGTTCGGACTCGTCCACACGCGTCCGTCGTCGGTGCCCACGAAGAGCATTCCCTGCTTCATCGGCGACTCGGCCAGCGACACGATCGTGGCATAGGTCTCCGCACCCGTCGCGTCGGTCGTGATGCCGCCCGTCGTGCGCGTGCTGACCCTGATCTTCTGGCTGTCTGCGTACGTCAGGTCCGGCGAGATCGGCTCGAGCCCGTCCCCGAAGTTCGTGCTCTTGAGCACCATGTTGGCGCCGGCATAGAAGTTCCGACGGTCGTGCACCGACTGGAAGAACGGGGTGTCCCAGTTCCAGCGGAGCACGTACCTGGCCGAGTCGGCGCTGGCGCGCTTCCTCAGAGCCTGGATCCGGGGCGCGTCCTCGCTCGTCCCCTGGTCCAGGAGCGTCGCGATGGTGTCCTGGTAGGGGCGCCAATGATCTTGCCAGCTCGGCTGCTCGAGGCTGGTGCGCTGCCCCGTGGACCAGTCCATGCGGCCCATGTTGCCGCCTTGCGATTCGGCCCAGAGGATGTCCGGGTCCTCGAGGTCTTGCGCCGAGTAGAACCCGTCTCCGCCGTAGACGCTCGCCCAGTGATACGCGTTGATGTCGCCATTCGCCACGCGGCTCGGTCCGCACCACGTGCCGTTGTCCTGCAGGCCGCCGCAGACGCGGTAGGGCACATCCATGTTGTACGAGACGTGGTAGAACTGCCCGATCGGGATCACGTTCAGGTACTGCCAGTTTCCGCCCTGGTCGAACGTGATGGCCACACCGCCGTCGTTGCCGACGATCATGCGATTGCCGTCATTCGGGTCGATCCAGAGCGCGTGGTCGTCCACGTGGATGTCGTTGGTCGTGGTCCCCACGGTCTTGCCGCCGTCCGGCGAGAACTGCAGCGGCGTGGACGACCAGTAGACGCGGTCGGGATCCTTCGGGTCGACACGCACCTGGGAGTAGTAGAACGGCCGGGTGTCGACGTCGTTCATCTTCTTCCAGGTCGAGCCGCCGTCCTCGGAGCGGTAGAGCCCCGAGCCTCCACTCCCGTCGGATTCCTTCTCGGCCTCGACCAGCGCGTACATGATCTGCGGGTTGCTTCGGCTGATGGCGATGCCGATCCGGCCCTTCATCGCGGTCGGGAACCCGCCGCCCTTCACCTCCGTCCAGCTGTCTCCCCCGTCCGTGCTCTTCCAGAGCGCGCTGCCGGGACCTCCGCTGTCGAGGAAGTAGGGCCCGCGCACGCGCTGCCAGCTCGACGCGAAGAGCGTGTTGGGATCGCCCGGCTTGAAGGCCACGTCGACGAAACCCGCCTTGTCGCTCACGAACTTGACCCGCTTCCAGCTCTTGCCGCCGTCCTGCGTGCGGTACAGGCCCCGGTCCGGGTTCGAGTCCCAGATGTGGCCGAGCGCCGCCACGAAGACGATGTCGGGGTTGGTGGGATGGACCACGATGCGGCCGATCGCCTGGGACTCCCTCAGCCCCATGTAGGTCCAGGAGAGACCGCCGTCCGTGGATTTGAAGACGCCGCCTCCCGGCGAGATCGAGTTGCGTGAGTCCTCTTCACCGGTGCCCGCCCACACCTGGTTCGGATCACTCGGCGCGATCGCCAGATCGCCCATCGCCACGACCCGGCTCTGGTCCCAGACGGGCCGGAACGTCGTGCCGTTGTTCGTCGTCTTCCAGATACCGCCACCCGCTGCCGCGACGTAGAACGTCGTCGACGGGCTCGGAAGGCCTTCGACGTCGGTCACACGTCCCATCATGTTGGTGGGTCCGATGGACCGCCAACGGAAGGCGGCCAGGGTGGTCGAGTCCAGGGGCTGGGAGAGCTGCGCGTGCAGCGCCGAAGCTCCGAGGACCGACGCTATCAGCGCCGCCGCCAACGGAAGTCGTCGCATGGTCGGTCTATCCTGCCAGAGGTGCATGGAAGCGTCGCCGGGAGGTGCGACGAGCTGACAACGTAGGAAGGCTCCGTGCCTGACGACAGCGGAGCCGGGCAGGATGTTGAGCGGCAGACAGGTCGGAGCCCACGGTGCTCCGGACGACGCCCGGGCCGGGCTCGTTCTCGGGCAGGCGCGTCGCTACGCGCTCCGCCTCTTCCACGCGTAGAAGACGGGTACACCCGCGGCGATGAGCGCGCTGCCGTAGAGGGCGTTTCGCGGGTTCGAGACGACGGAGCTGACGACCACGAAGGCGGCGGCCGTCGTGAAGAGGAGTGGCAGGAGCGGATGCGCCGGAACCCGGAAGCTCGGGCGATCGGGCGCGCCGACTCGGTCGGTTGCAGGGGCGCCGGCTGCCCCGGCTCCACCGCCCGTCTCGGGACCCACACCTACATCGGCTCCGCCGGGCGCACCAGCACCACCGTTCGCACCGCCCACCGGGCCCGCCCCGCTCGTCGCGTCGTCACCACCGGTCTCGCCGGCTTGCGCACGCGCACGGGCGTCCCGGATCCGATAGACGAACAGCGTGGACACGATGAGCCCGAAGAAGATCCAGTCTCCGAACACCACCCAGTCGAGGAGCTGTGCGTAGGTCCCCGAGAGCGTGAGGACGACCGCCCAGATCGCCTGGATCCAGATTCCCGTCACCGGCGTGCGCGTGCGGGGACTCAGCCGGCTCACCGCTTCGAAGAAGGCCCCGTCCTGGGCCATGGCCCGGTAGATCCTCGGAGGCGCCAGGATGAACACGTTGAGGATCCCGAAGGTGGAGCAGGCCACACCCACCGCGATCAGCACCCCGCCCGCCCGCCCGAAGGCCGCCTGCATCGCGTCGGCCGCGGGTGCCTTGCTGGAGGCGAGTCCCGCAGGGCCCAATGCGCCCAGGTAGGCGGCGTTGGCGGACAGGTAGACCACGACCACGATCACGACTCCGATCACGAGAGCCCGGGGAAGCCTGCGCTCCGGCTCCTTGATCTCCTCGGCGATGTTGTTCGCCATCTGCCAGCCGCCGTACGCGAACAAGACGGCAACGAGCGCCGTCCCCATGGCCAGGACCGTCACGCCGCCCCGCTCGGGGCCGGGCCCGGACGTCAGCCCGTGGCTGCCCCAGAGCCAGGCCCCCGTCGCCACGAGCACGGCCAGGGCGAGGAGCTTCAGGATCGTGAACGCGTTCTGCACCCACGATCCGAAGCGCACACCCGCCGCGTTGATCCCCGAGAGAAGCACGATGGCCGCCACGGCCACCGGCTTGATCGACGCGTCTCCCGCTCCGACCACGTTCGCCGCGTAGCTCGCGAACGTGATCGCCACCGCGGCCACGCCTCCCGTGTTGATGACCAGGAGCTGCGTCCATCCGTACAGGAACGCGGGAACCGGCCCGAAAGCCTCGCGGAGGTAGACGTAGCCCCCTCCGGCCTTGGGAAGCCGATTGCCGAGCTCGGCGAAGCAGAACGCCCCGACGAGCGCGATGGCGCCACCGAGCCCCCAGGCCGCCAGCACGGCGCCGGCCGACCCGACGCGCTGGGCCACGATCGCCGGATTGAGGAAGATGCCCGCGCCGATGATGCCGCCGACCACCACCATCGTGGCGTCGAACGTGCCGAGCGTGCGCGCGTAGTCGGTGGTCGCCGGCGGGCGGGCCGGCTCGTGGGTGTCGGACATGGTCGGGCAACATGGCATGCGAGCCGATCGGGCGCGAGCGCCCGCGAAGGCCGGACGCGCGTCGGCGCGACCACTCGTAGGGCCGGGCGCGCATCGGCACGGCCACTCGTAAGGCCGGGGGCCCGTCGGCGCGACCACTCGTAGGGCCGGACGCGCGTCGGCCCGGCCACCGGCCGCTCAGTCTGACAGGAACTCCGTCACGGCCTCGAGCCAGGCCTCCCCCTGCTCCAGGTGCGTGGTGTGGCCCGCATCCGGCACGATCCGGAGGGTCGCGCGGGGGACCCGGCGCGCCATCTCCCGTGCGATGCCCACGAACTTCGCGTCCTCGACGCCGACCAGGAGGAGCACCGGACGATCGAGCTCCGGAAGCGCCTCCCAGAAGGACGGGAGGCTCCCGGTGCCCAGCCCGCGCAGCGCGGCGGCAAGGAGCCGGGGGTCATGGGAGAGGCGACGCTCGCGCACCGCCTCGAGCTCGGCGGCCGAGAGGCGGCGTCGCAGCCCGGCGAAGAGCGGCAACGCTTCCCAACGCTCCACGAACGGCCCGATCCCGTCCCGTTCCAGACCGGCCGCGAGCTCCTCGTCGGAGGCTCGGCGGGCGGCGCGCTCCTCCTCGGTGGGCAAGCCGGGGGACCCGCTCTCGAGGACCAGCCGCCGCACACGATCCGGGTGGTGCACCGCGAGCGCGAGCGACAAGCGAGCCCCCATCGAGTAGCCCACCAGATCGAAGGGCTCGTCCGGGGCGGCGTCGAGAATTCCGGACAGGGCACCCTCCAGCGTGAAGGCGGACGCCCCCCACGGACCCTTCCCGTGCCCGGGGAGATCCAGCGCGATCGGGTCCAGGCCCCGGGCACGGAGGCCGCCCAGGACCTTCTCTCCCCAGGCGGCCGCCGAGCCCGTGAACCCGTTGAGGAGGAGCGTGCTCAGCGCTCGCTCTTCGGCGTGACCTTCACCATCACCACGCCGTGCGAGGGAACCATGTCGCTGTAGCGTCTCCCGAACGTGCCCTTGTCCTGGTGCGACCACAGGTCGCGCACCGTCGCCGAGTCGGTCCTCAGACCCAGGCTCCGGAAGCTGACGGCGATCGGCGTGGGCACGGACGCCCGGTTGAAGAGGACGGCGGCGGTCGAGCCGTCGGCCAGAGGCTTCGCCCACACCTGGAGCTCGGGAGGATAGTTCTGCACCAACCGGCCCTGGACCCCCAGCGAATCCTGGTCGACGGCGATCACCTCCTCGTTGGTCAGGATCGCACGGGTCGCCCGGGCGCGTCGGGTATCCGCCGTCATCTCACGCAGGTCGTTGCCGGCCATGAGCGGCGCGGCCATGATCGCCCAGAGGCTGAAGTGCGCCCGGTATTCGTCGTTGGTCATCCCGCCGTTGCCGACCTCGAGCATGTCGGGGTCGTTCCACGCACCGGGCCTGGCGGACACCCAGTACTGGGACGAGCGGTCCAGGATCGACAGCACGCTCTCCCACCGGTCCGAGATGTCGCCCGTGGTACGCCACAGGTTCCCGGTCTCCGGCCCCCACACCCATGGCTGGTTCGAGCCCCACTCGCAGATGCTGAACACGATGCCGCGGCCGGAGTTGGCGAGCGCATCCCGGAACACGGCGTACCGGGTGCGTGCGTCCAGCCCCTGGGAGTTGCACCAGTCCACCTTGACGTAGTCGACACCCCAAGCGGCGTAGGTGCGTGCATCCTGCTGCTCGTGCTGGTACGAGCCGGGCCGGCCCTGGCAGGTGCGCCGCCCCGCGTCCGTGTACAGCCCGAACTTCAGGCCCTTGGAATGCACGTAGTCGGCCAACGCCTTCATCCCCTCGGGAAAGCGCGTCGAATCGGCGACGATCTGCCCGTCGGGAGTGCGCGCGACCTGCCAGCAGTCGTCGATGACCACGTATCGGTAGCCGGCGTCCTTCATGCCGGAGGCGACCATCGCGTCGGCGGTCTCCCGGATGAGCTCCGAGCTCACGTTGCATCCGAAGTGGTTCCAGCTGTTCCAGCCCATGGGAGGCGTGAGCGCCAGACCGTTGTCGACGGGGGGAGCGGGGCGCGAGCCCGTGGAGTCGGCGAGCCGCCCACCCGCTCCCGGATGCCCGGGAGGCATCGCTCCGAGGAGGACGCCGGCCCCGAGCGCTCCGGCGATCAGCGTGAAACCCGAAAAGATGCGTATGCCTGCTTTCATCGAGAGCTCCTGACGGCTTGGATCGTGAACGAGTACTCGTAGGGCCCGTAGTCGAGCGAGTACTTCGGAAGCGCCGTCGGCCCCCAGGACGTGATGCCGCCCACGCCCATCTGGCGGAAGTCGACGTTGAGGTAGGTACGGTCGCGCGGACGCAGCTCGCCCCAGTGACGCTGGGCCTTGTGCTCTCCGGGGTCGAGGTCCTCACGAGCGTACGGGATCGCCGTGACCGAGACGAGCGGCTCGCCCTCCACCCGAAGCGCCTCCCCGTCGTCGTCCTTCAGCTCCAGCCAGCGGACATCGGTGCGGTTGCCCGTCTCCTGGGGACGCACGTAGGGATGCGCCCACCGATCCACGTCGAGCGACCAGAGCCCGACGCGCTCGGCGTCCTTCCGATCCCAATAGGACTCCAGCGGGCCGCGCCCGTACCACTGCGTGTGTCGATACCGCTCGGGCACCTCGGTGCGCATTCCGAAGCGCGGCATCCGGGGCAGGCCCGTCCCTTCGACCGGGGTGAGCTTCTGCGACACCTCCAGGACGCCATCCGGACGCATCGTGTAGGTGAGCGTGAGCGGCGAGTCACCGGCCGGGATGTGCCCGGACGCGACCACCCGAGCGCTCCCGTCCGGCATCGCGCTCGTCTGGACCTGATCGACCTTGAACCCGGGTCCCGCGTCGTGCCACACGCGCAGCTTGATCTGCCAGTTCCCCCCGAAATCGTTGTCCGTGGGGGCGCGCCAGAAGTCGGGCACGAGAGGACTCTCGAGATAGTCCTGCCCACCCACGCGATAGGCGTGGAGCAACCCGTCGTCCCGGCTGATCTCGGCCCGCGCGTCTCCGGCCGTGAGCACCACCGTGCTCGCGCTGTCCCGCGACGCGGCCCGACCCTGGTACGGCGCCGGGGCGGGCGCGGGGCCGCCCGGCATGCCGAGATCGAACTGATCGAACGCCTCCTCGTGGCCGGTCGGCAGCACGCCGTCGTCGCTCTTCCTCAGGTAGTGGACCTCGAGGAAGTACTCGGCGCCCGGCCTCCAATCGATCCGCGGCAACGGAAGCGTCACGTCGGCGGAATCGCCCGGGCCGACCACCGGCACCGTCGCCGAGCCCTGCTGCACCACCGCGCCGTTCTCGCGCAGCATCCACTTGAGATCGAGGTTCGAGAGGTCCTTGAACTGGTACCGGTTGACGACAAGGAGCTTGCCCGCCCGGGCGTCCAGCGCCCGGGTTCGCACCCACTGGTAGATCTTCTTCACCTCCCAGTAGTGCGGGTGTGGCGTCCGGTCCGGCCCCACCAGCCCGTTGATGTTGAAGTTCGCGTCGGACGGGGTGCCCGGAGGCCCGTAGTCGCCGCCATAGGCCCAGATCGTGTCACCCGCTTCGGTGATCTTGCGGATCCCCTGGTCCACCCAGTCCCAGATGAAGCCGCCCTGCAGCTTAGGGTACCGGTCGATGACGTCCCAGTAGTCGGAGAAGTTGCCCACGCTGTTGCCCATGGCATGGGCGTACTCGCACATGATGAGCGGGCGTGGATCGTCACCCTGCGCGTAGCGCTCCAGGATGTCGAAGGTCGGGTACATCGGCACGAACAGATCCGTGTTCCAGTCCAACCGCGCGACGTGGTACTGCACCGGCCGCGTCGGGTCCCGGCCTTTGATCCAACGGTACGTCGCGTAGAAGTTCGATCCGTTGCCGGCTTCGTTGCCCAAAGACCAGACGACGATCGACGCGTGGTTCTTGTCGCGCTCCACCATCCGGCGCGTCCGCTCCATGTGGGCGTCCAGCCAGTCCGCGTTGTTGCCCAGCGTCCTGGTGGGATCGTAGCCCATCCCGTGCGACTCGATGTTGGCCTCGTCCACGATGTACATCCCCATCTCGTCGGCCAACTCGAGCCAGCGCGGATCGTCGGGATAGTGCGAGGAGCGGACCGCGTTCATGTTGGCGGCCTTCATGAGGCGGATGTCCTCGCGCATGGAGGCCTCGCTCACGACGTGGCCGGTGATCGGGTCGTGCTCGTGGCGGTCGACGCCTTCGATCGTCACGGGCACGCCGTTTACGCGGAAGTATCCGTCACGGATCTCCACGGTGCGGAAGCCCACCTCGAAGCTGGCCGACTGGAGTGTCGCGCCCTTCGCGTCCGCGAGGGTGAGCACCAGCGTGTAGAGCTCGGGCGTCTCGGCCGTCCACTTGCGGACGGAAGCGATCGTGCGCTCGAGCGAGACCTCCCGCGAGGCGCCGGAGGGCACCTCCGGAACGACCACCCGACGATCCACGACCGAGGAGCCGTCGGCGTCCAGAAGCTCCACCCGGATGCTCCGTGCCGCCGGCCCACCCGGATCCCGCTCCACCCCCGCGCGCACGTCGAGCTCGCCGGCCTGGTACGCCGAGTCGAGCCCCGCCCGGATCCAGACGTCCCGAAGCCGGGTGCGCGGCTCGCTGTAGAGGTAGACGTCGCGCGTGATCCCACTCAGGCGCCACATGTCCTGGTCCTCGAGGTACGATCCGTCGCTCCAGCGGTAGACCTCGAGCGCGAGGAGGTTGCCTCCTGCGTGCACCCACGGCGTGACGTCGAACTCGGCCGGCAGCTTGCTTCCCTCGGAGTAGCCGACCTTCTGGCCGTTGACCCAGACGTACATCGCGGAGTGGACCGCTCCGAAGTGCAGCACGACGCGGGTCCCGTCCCAGCTCGCCGGAACCGTGAAATGCCGGCGGTACTGCCCGACCGGATCGTAGTCGTGGGGAATGAACGGCGGGTCGCGCTTGAAGGGGTACTGCGAGTTCACGTAGATGGGGATCCCGTACCCTTCGAGCTGCCAGTTGCCCGGCACCTGGACTCGATCCCAGCTCGCATCGTCCACGTCCTTCCGATAGAAGTCGACCATGCGCTCGGCCGGGCTCCGCACCCAGCGGAACGGCCACTTCCCGTTCAGCTCGACCACCCGGCTCGACGCGCTCCGGTCGCGCGCCAGGGCGTGGGCCCGGTCCTCGAAGGGAAAGAAGGTGGCCCGCGGCGGAAGCTTGTTCAGCTCGACGACGGACGGGTCCTCCCAGTGCGGGCGGACCTCCCCCGGTGCGGCGTCGCGGGACAGGGTGGCATACGCGTCCGTGTTCGCGGGAACGTCGGGGCGTAGGCCCACCACACGTCGGGTCCAATCGGTCCGGGGCACGCCCAGGTGGGCCATGGCGGTCACGACGGCGTCCTCGAGGAACGGAGGCCGTACGAGCGTGCCTTCGATCGCGGAGGGGCCCGCCGCCAGCCAGAACGCGCTCTTCTCGCCGGACGCCGCGGTGCGGGTCCCCACGACGAGGACGAGCCAGTCCTCCGCGTCATAGGTCGCCCGGCCCCGCACGATGCCCATGAGACGGCCCATCTGGTCGTCGAGCGCCCCGGGCGTTCCCTCGAGCGACACGAGCACCAGGTCCGCCGCACCGGCCAGCGCGCGCGCCGCCTCATCGGCCGAGCTCGCTTCCACCGACGGATGGCCCCCACCGCTCAACGAGGCCCGAGCACGCTCGAAGGCTGCCCGCAGCGACGAGGCCGGCGCGTCCGGGACCGGCTCCGCGAGACGGTCCGCGAACGCGCCGTCGGCACGCAACGCCTCGACGGCCGGCATGCGCCGACCCGCGACGTCGGCGGGCCCCGCTCCGTCGAGCACGGCCACCAGGACCTTCGGAGTCCCGTCCGGCGGTGCGGGCGTGATCCGGAGCCTCGAAGGAGAGGCCGCCGGAAGCAGGAGGGAGAGCCCCACCAGAGCGAAGATACGAGGGGAGAGGATGCCCGATGTCATCGAAGCCTCGAAGCTGCGGAGCGACCGGAAGGAGGGGTGACAGAGAAGGTATCGGCCACCCGAGCGAGGCACCACTCACGCGCTACGGCTCCGAAAGCGTCGTCCACCCGGAGCCGCCTTCGCTCAGCCTAATCGCCGCCCGGTGGCGGTTTTTGGATTCAAATCGTATAAGTATCGCGTTGCATTTGACCGGGCCCCTTCGGGGGGCCCGTCTGCTCTTCCATTAGGAGAGAAAACCCATGCGCAAGGATCGTCCGGCGTGGATCATTCTTTCGATTGCACTGGCCCTCGCCCTGCCGGGCTCGGCCCTGGCGCAGCGACGTGGCGGCCCCCCCGGGCCCCGCGCCCAGCCCGCCGAGCCCCTCCACTTCGAGTACCTCGGCCCGGAGAACGCCGGCCGGGTCGCATCGATCGCCGGGATCCCCGGCGATACCATGACCTACTTCCTGGGCGCGGCCTCGGGAGGGGTCTGGAAGACCGTCGATGGCGGCAAGACGTTCAAGCCGACCTTCGACGGCCAGGACGTGCAGGCCATCGGCGCGCTCGCCGTCTCCCCCTCGGATCCGCTCCAGGTGTGGGCCGGCACGGGTGAGGCGTGGGCGATTCGTGACGCCGACGTGATGGGAGACGGCATCTACAAGTCCGTGGACGGGGGCGACACCTGGACGCACATGGGCCTGCCCGAGACGGGCAGGATCGGCACGATCGTCGTCCACCCGACCAACCCCGACATCGTGTACGTCTGCGCGCTCGGTCGCACCACCGCGGATCAGCAGGAGCGCGGGGTCTTCAAGACCACGGACGGTGGCAAGACCTGGAAGCGGGTCCTTTTCGTCGACCCGAAGACGGGCTGCTCCGGTCTGTCGATGGACGCGCACGACCCGAACACGCTGTTCGCCGGGACGTGGCAGGTCGAGATGCGCACCTGGGTCGAGAACGACGGCGGTGCGGGCAGCGGCGTCTACGTGACGCACGACGGGGGAGACCACTGGAAGCACCTGACCAACGGGCTCCCCAAGTCGCCGTTGGGCAAGATCGACGTATCGGTGGCTCCGTCGGACTCGAAGCGGGTCTATGCGCTCATCGAGACCCACGAGCAGGGCTCGGTCTGGCGCTCGGACGACGGCGGTGATCACTGGAGGGTGGTGAGCTGGGACCGCACCCTCATCGGTCGCGCGGGCTACTACATCCGTATCCGCGTCAACCCGAAGAACGAGGACGAGGTGCTCATCGCGAACTCGAGCTTCCACCGCTCGACGGACGGAGGGCTGACGTTCGCGCACAACGACCGCGGCTGCGGGGACTGCCACGACATCTGGATGGACCCGCTGAACGGCGACCACTGGGCGGTGACGGGTGACGGCGGTGCCGGCGTCACGACCGATCACGCCCAGCAGTTCACGCGGCTCTCGCTCCCGATCGGCCAGATGTACCACGTGGCCGTCGACCAGCGGGTACCTTATTGGGTCTACAGCAACCGGCAGGACGACGGCACCATGCGGGGTCCGAGCAACGCGCCCGTGACCGTGCCGAACGTGCCCTCCTATCAGCCCGCCGGTCGCGGCGGATTCGGAGGCGGAGGCGGGTTCGCGGCCTTCGGGCGCGGGCGCCGCGGTCCCGAGTGGCAGGGGGGGCTCGGCGGCTGCGAATCGGGCTTCACGCTGCCCGACGTGAACGACCCCGCCATCGTGTGGGCGTCGTGCTACGGGAACGAGGTGACGCGCTACGACGATCGGCTCGGCAACGCGCGCTCGATCGCTCCGTGGCGACACACCATCGACTCGCCTCCCAACGACGTGAAGTACCGCTGTCACTGGACGCCGCCGTTGGCGATCGATCCCTTCGACACGCAGACCGTCTACTACGGCTGCCAGGTCATCTTCAAGACCGACGACAAGGGGCAGAGCTGGCAGGTGATCAGCCCCGACCTGTCCACGCAGGATCCGTCTCGGATCGTCTTCAGCGGAGGCATCAACGGAGACAATCTCGGGCAGTTCTACGGTGAGGTCGTCTTCGCCATCGCTCCGTCGAAGATCCAGCAGGGTTTGATCTGGGCCGGCACGAACGACGGCAAGGTCTGGTACACGTCCGACGGCGGGAAGAGCTGGAACGACGTCACGAAGAACGTCGGCATGCAGACGTGGGGGACGATCCGCAAGATCCAGCCCTCGCACTTCGACGCCGCGACGGCCTACATCGCGGTCGACTACCACCTGATCGACGACCCGGCTCCGTACATCTACAAGACGACGGACATGGGCAAGACGTGGACGCGGATCAACGGCGACCTGCCTTCGGGCGGCCCGCTCGACTACGTCATGTCGGTCACGGAGAACCCGAACCGACGGGGCATGCTCTTCGCCGGGACGGGCCACGCCTTCTACTACACGATGGACGACGGGACGCATTGGACCCGGTTCAAGGGCGGTCTGCCCGCGGCTCCGGTGACGTGGAGCGTGGTCGAGCCTCGCTACCACGACGTGGTGGTCTCCACGTACGGGCGAGGCCTCTGGGTCCTCCGGGACATCACCCGCCTCGAGCAGTCCGACCAGGCGCCGGCCCCGAAGGCCGCGACCTATCTGTACAAGCCCCACGCCGGCTTCCGGGAAGCACGCAGCGGGAACGCGGACTTCCTGTTCAACGTGGCGACGGGTCAGGCCGGCTCCGCCAAGATGGAGATCCTCGACGGAAGCGGAACGGTGATCCGCTCCGAGGACCTCCTGACCGTCGAGGGGCTCAACAAGGCGAGTTGGGACCTCCGTTACGACGGGCCCAAACAGCCCGCCCTCCGCACGGTGGCGCCGGGCAACCCGTACATCTTCGACGAGCCGCGTTTCAAGGGCGACTCGACGCGACCCGTGGTCCACTGGGGAATCCAGTCCCCGCAGAGAGTGGGACCGATCGCGGCGCCCGGCAGCTACACGGTGCGTCTCACGATCGGCGGGCGATCCTATCAGCAGCCGGTCCAGATCATGAAGGACCCGCAGATCTCTTCGAGCAACGCCGACCTCGAGGCGTCGACCAAGACGCAGATCCGCATCCGCGACGACATGAACCGAACCGTTGACATGATCAACGACCTCGAGATCCTGCGGAAGCAGATCGAGGACCAGGTCGCGGCCAATCAGAAGAACTCGAGCGTGCGCAAGGAGTTGGAGGCCTTCGGCAAGAAAGCGTTCGACGTCGAGGTCCAGCTCCTGTCGCGCCCGGCGATGCAGAGCGACGACAAGTGGTATCCGGACTCGTACGCCGTATACCTGAACCTGGTGTGGCTGTCGGCCGAGGTCGGTTCGGGCGGCGGTGACGTGCAGGGCGGAGCGGAGTACCGCCCGACCGACGCGTCGCTGCAGGTGCTCGACTGGATCGAGGGCAAGCTGAGCGCCGCGACCACGGCATACGATGGCTTCGCCAACAAGGAGCTGCCCGCGTTCAACCAGAAGATGAGCGGGAAGGTCCCGCCGCTGTCGCTGGGCATGTAGCGGGGGCGCGCCGCGAGTCGCATGGCGCGGACGTCCGCGCTGGCGACATGGGTCCGAGACAGGCGTCAGAGGGCCGGAGGGTGAAGGGATCCCTCCGGCCCTCTCGTAGTACCATCATCCCGACGAACAAGTCTCGCAGGTCTCGGGCTGGGGACGACGCCGGCTCCGTGACCTGCTCATTCAGCACGGACACGCTGTGAGCACCCTCGCACTCGCCGATCGACAGTACGACATCCTGGCCGCACTACGGCGCCTCGACGGCAAGGCCACGGTCGGAGACGTGGTCGCCGCCACGGGCCTCGCGGCCGAGGACTCCAAAGCCGCTCTGAAGTCCCTCCTCGAGACCCACCGGGGTCAACTGGCGGTCTCCGATTCCGGAGAGCTCCTCTACGAGTTCGACCCGAAGCTCATCGAGCGGGGAACCGAGCCGCTCTGGGCACGCTTCAAGCGCAGGGCGTGGCAGATCTTCTCCAAGGCCTTCAAGGCCTGGATCGTCATCATGCTGGTGGTCTACTTCGTCATCATGGTGGTCCTGGTCGTGGCGGCGCTGTTCGCGAACCAGCAGGGTGGCAACAACCGTCGAGGCGGGTGGGGAGGCGGGCGGGGCAGGCGCGGCGGCGGTGACATGTTCCCGAACCTCTTGTTCTGGTACTGGATCTGGAGCCCGCGCTGGTACATCGGCCGACCGTACTACGGCCACCGCTGGGAGCGCACGCTCGACAAGGACGACAAGGTCCCCTTCTACAAGAAGGTGTTCGCGTTCGTATTCGGGCCGGACCGCCCCAAGCCGACGCGTCAACAGCTCGACCGGAGCATCCTGCGGCTTATCCGGGCCCGAGACGGGGTCGTGTCCACCGCCGAGCTGGTGGAGCACACCGGGCTGCCCCTGCCCGAAGCCGAGCAGGAGATGGGTCGCCTGGTAGGCGCCTACGACGGTGAGCCGACCGTGTCGCGAGACGGCGAGCTCGCCTACGCCTTTCCCTCGCTCATGCTGAGCGCGCACGGACACGTGACGGCGCGCGAGCCGAATCCCGCCTGGATGCGGCTCGAGTATCCGCTGGAGCTGACGGGCAATACGGCGGGCGCCAACGCCGTCGTGAGCGGCATGAACGCGTTCACCCTGGTGGCCGGAGCCACCGCGCCCTGGTTCATCTTTCCCAGGCTCGGGCTCGGCGGACCGGCCGCGTTCGTGGGACTCGTGGTGATCCCGGTGATCTTCAGCCTGATGTTCTTCTCGATTCCGGGCCTCCGCATGCTCGGGGTCATCCGCGAGAACCGGCGCCGAGCGAAGCGCAACGTCCGCCGCCTCGTCCTGGGCTTGGTCTATTCGGAGGCGCTCGGGAAGGCCGGCGCGATCACGCTGGACGACGCGGTCGCCCACGTCTCCAGCCGCCTGGACCGGGAAGTGAAGCGCGGTGAGGTCGAGCGTGTCCTGAACGAGCTCGCAGCCGAGTTCGACGCCGAGGTGGAGCCGGACGCCGACGGCAAGCTCGCGTTCCGCTTCCCCGCGATCCGTCGCGAGTTCGTCGCGGCCGAGGCGGTGCGCAGGTCGTTGAGCCTCGGGGAGCGCGAGATCGGCGATATCGTCTACGACACGGGCGACTCCGAGGCGGAGGCCGATGCCCGCGACCAGGCCGCCTTCGATCGATCTCTGGCGGAGGCCGACCTGACGTCCTACCTGCCCTCGCCCGAGCGGGTGGGCTTCGAGGACGATTGGGAGGCGGTGGCGTTCGAGGAGGAGATGCGCGGGCGTGGCGTGAGCCTGGCATAGCGGATCCCGAGCCGAAAAGCCGTGGCAGAGCCTCAGATCGTGGCCTCGGGGGTGGCCGTGGAGTTCGGGGCCACCCCGGTGTTCGAGGAGGTCGACTTCACGGTCGCCCGCGGAGAGCGCTGGGGGGTCGTCGGGCGAAACGGGACCGGCAAGACGACCCTCCTGAATGTCATCGTCGGGGCCGTGGAGCCCAGCCGCGGGACGCTGACGCGTTCGGCCGGTCTGCGCCTCACGCTCCTCGACCAGCATCGGGTGTTCCCCGGAGCCACGAGCATCTGGGAGGCAGCGGCCGGCCCCTTCGACGAGCTCCGCGCGCTGGAGCGCTCCCTGGAGGAGCAGGCCGAAGCTCTCTCGAACGGAGATCCCGCACCCGCGGATCTCGCCCGTTACGACCGGGACCTCGAGCGCTTCCGCCGGGAAGGCGGCTACGAGATGGAGGCGCGGGTGGACGCCGTGCTCCAGGGGCTCGGGTTCGACCCCGTCGAGGCGCGGAAGCGGGGGATCCGAGAGCTGAGTGGTGGTGAGGCCGGACGGGTCGGGCTTGCACGCCAGCTTGCGGCGCCGGCCGACGTGGTGCTTCTGGACGAGCCCACCAACCACCTCGATCTGGCGACGACCCGGTGGCTGGAGGAGTACCTCCTGGGCCTGGACGCGACCGTCCTCGTGATCAGTCACGATCGGGAGTTCCTCGAGAACGTCACGGATCACACGCTGTACTTCGAGGCTGGAACGGCGACGCCGTACGCGGGAGGCTACAGCGCGTTCGTGGAGCAGCACGCGGAACGCACCGTGAGCCAGGAGCGCGCCTACCAGGCCCAACAACGCGTCATCGCGAAGGAAGAGGAGTACATCCGACGCAACATCGCGGGGCAGCTCAGCAGGCAGGCCAAAGGGAGACGCAAGCGCCTGGCCCGCCTCCCCCGCCTGAGCCCTCCACCCTCCGAGGAGGGTGTCATGTCGCTCCGGCTGGAGCCCGAGGAGCGCGGCGGCAACCAGGTGCTGGTGGCGCACGACGTCAGCCTCCGGGTCGGGGAGAGGACGTTGCTCGAGCGGTTCGGGGCCCACGTCCACCGAGGCGAGGTGGTCGGTCTGGTCGGCGCGAACGGCACGGGCAAGTCCACGCTCCTGGACGCGATCGCCGGGCGCAGGGCGCAGAACGGAGGGGAGCTCCGGCTGGGCGCCTCCATCGAGGTGGCGTACTACCGGCAGGACATGACCCAGATTCCGGACGGACGCTCCCTCTTCGATATCGTCTACGATCTCCGGCCCGCGTGGGACCGCGGGCAGGTGCAGGGCCACCTCGGACGGTTCGGCTTTCCCGGAGAGACCGTGCAGCGACGAGCGGAGACGCTCTCGGGAGGCGAACGGGCGAGGGTGGCGCTCGCCATGCTCATGCTGTCTCGGGCCAACTTCCTCCTCCTGGACGAGCCCACGAATCATCTCGACGTGGAGTCGGTGGAGGCGCTCGAGGACGCCCTCGAAGGGTTCGCGGGCACCGTGCTCCTCGTGAGTCACGACCGGGCGCTTCTGCGCAACCAGGTGACCCGCGTCTGGGCGCTGGAGGATGCGCGCATCACGGACTATCCGGGAACGTTCACCGAGTGGGAGGAGCGTGGTCCCGCCTCGGTGCCCGCCGAAAAGCCGCGGCGAAGGAAGGAGAGAGTCCAGCCCCGAACGCCTGATCCCGAGCGGGGCCGCAGGCGCGCCCTGCGCTCGGAGGTCGAGGAGGCCGAGGCGGAGATCCACGAGCTGGAGGGCCGTGCCGCCGCACTGGAGGACGCCCTGGCGGACGGATCTCTGTACGACTCCGCGGACGGGCTGCGGAGGTCGAGGGCGATGAAGGAGGAGCTGACCGAGGTGCAGTCGCGGTTGTCGCTCGCGATGGAGCGCTGGACCCGGGCCGGCGAGGAGTTGGCGGCGAGCGAGCCGAGCTGACGCCGTCGGGGGGAAAGGCCGCAGCTTCCCGTCCGGGCACGTCCCACCTGCACATGGATACGCGCGGATCCGGGTGTAACAGTCCGGGGGAGCAGGGGTGGGCACGGTCCGGTCGGGTCCCCGGAGGACGGCTGGTTGGGGTGCGCGGCCAGCCCTCCCCACTCCAGACGCGGAAAGGAAGTAAGGAATCCGGGATTCCTTACTTCCTTACTTCCTGAAACTCCAACCGCGATCCACCCAACCCCAAGACAGGACCATTCGATGCTCGCGAAGATCACAGCCAAGGGTCAAACGACGATCCCGCGTGCGGTTCGCGCTCGGTTGGGCCTTCGCCCTGGCGATCATCTGATCGTCTGGTTGGAAGGGGACCGCATGGTCGCTCGCAGGGCGGAGCTCCGCGAACAGGACGAACACCGGCGCCCGCGTCCCCCGGGTGCCGATGACGAAATGATCGAGAGGATCTTCGTGGGTCTCGACGCACTCAAGCGCCACGAGTCCCGGATCCTCGAGGCCCCGGACGACGAGATCATCCAGTCGTTCGTGGCCCGACAGCTCGTCGACATCGGCCGAGCCGCACGGAACGTGAGCGATGGTCGCCGGTCGCTCGGCCGGCCCATGCTCCCATGGCAATGCCTCCTCGATCTGCCATCCGCGCCGTGGTCTCCCGCGGAAGCTCGTCGTTGGATCCGCGCCGAGCTCGATCTGACGCACGGCCTTCTGCATGCCTACTTCAGCATCGTGCCGATGACGACGTATCTTGATCCGACCGGTCCGCCGGAGGCGGCCGGGACCGGGTGAGTCATCGTCGGCCAGCCGGCACCGTCGTTCAGGCAGTGAACCCATATCCAGGAAGACACCCCGACGCGATGAAGATCGGACTCGTAGGGTTTGCAGGCTCCGGCAAGACGACCGTCTTCAACACGATGACCGGCCTGGACGCCCCGGTCGGCTACGGCGGCGAGATCCGTCTGGGCACGGTCAAGGTACCCGACGCGCGCATCGACAAGCTCTCGGCGATCTTCTCACCCAAGAAGACGACGTACGCGGAGATCAGCTTCTGCGACGTCCCGGGAGAGCATGGCGCCGAGAAGAAGGGCTTGTCGCGCAAGGCGCTCCAGCAGATCCGCGATCAGGATGCGCTCTGCCTCGTCCTGAGGGACTTCGCCAATCCGGCGCTGGAAGGCGAGCCCGATCCGGGCGCCGACCTGGAAGCCTTCCACACGGAATGTGTGTTCGCGGATCTCGAGATCGTCGAGCGACGGCTGGAGCGCGCCCGCAAGGAGCGGGGCGACGCCGCGGAGATCGCGGCCTTCGAGAAGATGCAGGGAGTGCTCGAGACCGAGCGTCCCCTCCGCTCGATTCCCCGGGACGAGCTGAACCGAGACCTCCTGCGTGGCTTCGGCCTCCTGACCGACCGGCCCCTCCTGGTGGCCTTGAACCGGGACGAGGAGCGCGCGGGCGAGCCCGTGACGGACGCCCTGAGGACGCGACTCACGGAGCTGGGCGCCGCTGGACTGGCCCTGTCCGCCAGCGTGGAGGCGGAGATCGCGGCTCTCGACCCCGGGGATCAAGCGGCCTTCCTGGAAGACCTGGGCCTCGAGGAGACCGCGCTGGCACGCTTCATCCGTGCCGCCTACGGACTCCTGGACCTGATCTCCTTCTTCACGGTCGGCACCGACGAGGTCCGCGCGTGGACGATCCGTCGAGGAACGCACGCCCGTGCCGCGGCCGGCGCGATCCACACGGACCTCGAGCGGGGCTTCATCCGTGCCGAGGTGATCCCCTACGCCACGTTCATGGAGCACGGCTCCGAGCAGGCCGTGAAGGACGCGGGCCTGTTGCAGATCGAGGGGAAGGACTACGTGGTGTCGGACGGCGACATCCTGCACGTCCGCTTCAACGTCTAGCGGCCACGGGGAGCGCCCGGGTGCGGGTTGCTCCGAGAGCTTCCTCTCGCCGATCGGAGCTCCGGCCTCGCCGGCTCATCGGACGGCGCTACGATCCGGCCGCCGGCTCGCCCGACGTAGCCAGCCGGTAGATGAGCACGGCCGACCGCGCCGTCTGCTCGGCCAGCGTGGGCACGTCCAGCCACTCCTTCACCGTATGGTCGTTGCCGCCACCGGGCCCGAGACCGTCCAGCGCCATGTCCACCAGCCCGGCGGTGAACGATACGTCGGCGGCCCCCGCGTTGCGTGGATCGACCGCGGTCACCGGTCCGAAGCCGAGGTCGCGGCTGACCCGGTCGAAGAGGCCGAGGAGCCGGCGGTTGCCGTCGGTCGGCGCCATCGGCGGATAGCCTTCGTCGAAGGTGAGCTTCGCCGTGGTGCCGGGCAGGCTCTGCCGGGCGATGAAGGTCATGCGCGCCCTGGCCGACTCCAGCTGCTCGGGAGAGATGGTCCGGAGGTCGCCGGTCACCACGGTGTGTCCCGCGACCACGTTGCTCTTGCCGAAGGCCGTGCCCTTTTCCTCGAAGTCGTCGTAGGTCACGTCGGTCCCACCCAGGATCACCCCCGGATTGAACGTCAGCAGAGGCTCGCCCGCCAGGCGCGTGTAGAACTCGTGGAGGATTCGCGCCGCCTCGTAGATCGCCCCGGCCCCGATCTCGGGCTGGAAGAGCTGCGACGAGTGCGAGGGCGTGCCGGTGACGTCCAGGCGCCAGCCCGACGATCCGCGGCGCGCGACCACCGCCGTGTGCGGGTTGCTGTCTCCGTTCTCGAACGCGAGCGCCACGTCCGCCCGCTCCGCAGCCTCCCGGAGCGCCGCGCGCGCCTTGGACAGCGGTGATCCCGAGCGCTCCTCGTCCCCCGTCATGATCACCGTGACATCCATCCCGTCCAGCTGCCCGGCGGCCTTCAGAGCCTTCAGCGCGTACACGATCACCACGTCGCCGCCCTTCATGTCGATGACGCCCGGGCCCGTCGCCGAATCGGCAAAGCGTTGGAAGCGCTGGAACGGGCTCGAGGGCTCGAACACCGTGTCCAGGTGGCCGATGAGTAACAGCCGTGGCCGCTTCGCCCCGCGATGTCGGGCGACCAGATGCCCGGCGCGGTCGAAGCCGGACCCGTCGATCCACTCCGTCCGGAAGCCCAAGTCGTCGAGCTGCGCACGAAAGATCCGGCCGACCTCGCGGACGCCGTCGAAGTTCATGGTCCCGCTGTTGATGTCGACCACCTGCTCCAGAAGCGCGAGCGCGGAGTCCGAGCGCGTGCCCACGGCCGCCGCGATCTTCCGCTCCACCGGAGAGACCCCCTGGGCCGTCGCAGGCGCCGGGACGCCTGTCGTGGCGAGAGCCACGACGGATGCCGCGAGCAAGAAAAACGCGGGCGCCGGCACCGATGAGCGTCGCAAGCCAGCCGCCGGCCCCGAGGCGGCCACGGGCGCCGGCGCGGAAGAGCGAACGAGAAGGGAGCGGATCGTCTTCATGGTATCTCCGGATCGAGCCGACGCGACACCCCAACCTAAGCAGGATCGGCGGGAGGGCCAGCACGGCCGCCCCGCCCGGTCCGGCTCGCGTGCCCCCGCTTCGCCGGCCCCCGCTCGGGTGGCCGACTCACCCGGCCGACCCGCCCCACCGGTCCGGGGTCAGGTGCTCCCGCTTCGCCGAGCCGGGTTCAGGCGCCCCCGCTTCGCCGGGCCGAGCTTCGGTGCCCCCCTCACCCCGGCAGCCGGACTCCCCCGGGCGTCGCCACCGACGTCCACCCCTCAGTCCCGCGAGTCGAGCAGATCCTCCCGCAGCCTGTTGGTGATCTGGGCCGCGGAGAACTCGGAGAGCTGCTGGAGCGCCCTCGCCATGTCGTCTTCCGAAAGATCCGCGATGGCGGCGGCGGTGACGACGTTGCGCACGACATCGTGCCCGTACACCTCGGAGCCGATCGGTGAGGTGGCCTTCAGCTTGATGTCCCAGATGCGGCGCTGGCTGCTGCGATCCACCAGGATGGCACGGGCGTGGATGAAGTAGTAGGCCGACGCGTCCCAGTTCTTGGCCTCGATGCCGTAGCGGTCGACGATGATATCGAGGAGGAAGTCCGCGCTCGAGCTCGTTCCCGCATCCGCTCTGAGGATCCGGGTCGCGCGCGTCAGCGCGTCGTTCTCCATGACGGCGGCCATGTCCACCCGGTCGGACGCCTTCTCCAGCTTGTCCTGGACGCTGCGGACGGCAACCTCACGAGCCACCCGGGAGCCGGCCTCGAGGACGGCGCGGACGGCGCCCTCCCCCTTCGGCGGATCCACCACCACCGGCCCGGTCACGATCTCGGGATAGGGCGGGGCGTCCACCTCGGTCGCGAGGAGCTTGTCCCGGAAATCGTACTCACCGAGACGGTGCGACGGACCGCACGCTACCCCCAGCGGCGTCAGAGCCAGAAGAACCAGAAGGGCGCGTGTGCGCGCTCCGGCGATACCGAGTGAGAACATGCGTCAGCCTCTTTCAGAACGGGGAACCCGGGATGCGCCCGAGCCGCGACATGGCCCATGACTCAAGTATAGACGCATCGCATCCGCCCGTCCCGGTTTTTTTTGCTCGACACACCCTCGGTCGGGTCGCAGGTTACAGGGGTCCCGGGCTCCGGGACACGGATCCACCCTTCCTAGGGAGACCGACATGAAGCTCTCCGTGAAAGGCCTCGCCCTGGCCTCGGCCATCGGGTGGGGAGGTTCGATCCTCATCGTGGGAATCATGAACCTGATCTGGTCGGGCTACGGCGTCGCGTTCCTCGACCTGGCCCGCTCGATCTACCCGGGGTACGCGGCCATGTCCGGCTTCGTGGGTGTGTTGGTGGGAACCGTCTACGGATTCGTGGACGGGTTGGTGGGGGGAGCCGTCATCGCCTGGCTCTACAACATGCTGAGCGGCTCCTCCGCCGGAGCCGCCTGAGCGCTCCGGGCGCGCCCGGAATCGTCCGACCCGGAAGCAGGGAGGCGGGGCCGACACCTCGCCTCCCCTTCCCCTGCATCCCCACCTTCTCTAACGTCCGGGCCGAATTTCCGACGACCCTCAGAGCCCGGCCCGATGTCCGAGACACCGCCGACAGCATCGTCTTCCCGCGGAAGCCTGCCCATCCTGCTGGCCGTCGTCTTCGTCGACCTGCTCGGCTTCAGCCTGATCCTCCCACTCCTGCCGTTCTACGCCGAGACCTTCGGGGCCTCCGCCACCATGGTGGGCTTCCTGGTGGCGTCGTACGCGGTGGCGCAGCTCTTCGGAGCCCCCATCCTGGGTGGGTTGTCCGACCGCTACGGGCGCAGGCCCGTGCTCTTCGTGAGCATCGTCGGCACGGCCATCGGGTTCCTTCTGTTCGGCTTGGCACAGTCGCTCTGGTTGCTCTTCGCCTCGCGCATCCTCGACGGGATCACCGGGGGCAACATCTCCGTGGCCCAGGCCTACGTGTCCGACGTGAGCACGCCGAAGGACCGAGCCCGCAACTTCGGGCTCATCGGCGCGGCGTTCGGCCTCGGCTTCATCATCGGACCGGCGATGGGCGGCTTCCTGAGCCGGTGGGGCTACACCCTGCCCGTCTTCATCGGCGCGGGCATGGCGACACTCAACGCCATCGCGGTGCTCTTCTTCCTGCCCGAATCGGTTCCGCCCGAGCGTCGCTCGCACGCGCGCACACGTCCCTGGCGGAAGATGAGCGCCGGCATGCGGCATCTCATGTCGGCCGACCGCGCCGGCGGCCTCCTGCGGATCCGCTTCTTCTACGGCCTCGCCTTCGCGACCTTCGAGACGATCTTCCCGCTCTACGCCCAGTACCACCTGAGCCTGACGGCGGAGAAGACCGGGTACGTGCTGGCGTATGTCGGCATCACGATCGTGATCGTCCAGGGCGGGCTGGTGGGGAGAGTCAGTCGCCGATTCTCCGAGAACGGCCTCATCCTCGGGATGTTGGCCCTGATGGCAGGAGGATTGCTGGCGTGGGGATTCGCGCCCAGCGTCCCGGTTCTGCTCGTCATCCTCCTGCCGATCTCGTTCGCCGGCGGCGTCTTCGGCGCGGTGTCGCGCAGCGCCCTCTCCCACGCCGTCGATTCTCCCGACGTGGGAAGCGTCCTGGGCGTGGGCGCCTCCCTGGACAGCCTCACGCGCGCCCTCAGCCCCTCCATCGGAGGCCTGCTCCTCGACCACGTGGGCAGCTGGTCGCCGGGGCTGTTCGGGGCCGTCGTGCTCGTGCTCGTACTCCCCTACGCGGTGGCCGCGCTCCGACGCCCCGCGAAGGAAGACCTCGCCTCGACGGGTTGACGTCCCGGCGGGCGCGTCCGGCCTTTACACGCCCTCTGCCCCCCCCTACGTTGCCCCGACCTCGCCGCCGGCGCGCCCTCCGCGTGCCGTTGCGACGGGGCCAGAGTGAGGCCCGGGCCGGCGCTCCGCACCGCTCCGGGACGGCTAGTGCGTGCGACCCACAGGGAGGTTCCTCTGCTCTCGAAGCTGTTTCGACGGAAGCCGATCCCCGAGCGGGTAGAAGACGCCCTCGGCACGGGCCTCAAGCGTACGCTCGGCAAGTGGCAGCTGACCGCGCTCGGGGTCGGCGCCATCATCGGGGCCGGCATCTTTTCGGCTGCGGGCACGGCAATCGCGGGAGGCGCCGACCACGTGGGCGCCGGTCCGGCGCTCGTCCTCTCCTACATCGGGGTAGCCATCGCGTGCGGCTTCGCCGCCCTGTGCTACGCCGAGTTCGCGGCCATGATTCCCGAGGCGGGAAGCGCCTACACCTACGCCTACTCGACCCTGGGCGAGATCGTGGCGTGGATCATCGGCTGGGACCTCATCATCGAGTACGCGGTGGGCAACATCGCCGTGGCGGTGAGCTGGTCGGGCTAC
>CAZVYM010000057.1:0-2595 GCA_964630935.1 uncultured Gemmatimonadaceae bacterium
CGCTCCGGTGACGCCCCGGATCGGCGGGTGGCCTCGACGGCTCCCCGCGAGCGCCAGCCGCCGACCGCGCTCCAAGCCAGAGCGCCCAGGAGGCCGAGCAGCACGACCACGCTGACCCACAGGCTCCGCGTCACGATCGCGGCGCGGTAGACCATCTCGACCTCGTGCGTGCCGGCCTCAACCGGCACGGCGCGCAGCGTGTGGTAGGCCCTCAGGATCGGCGTCTCCTTCCCGTCCACGGTCGCGTGCCAGGCAGGGTACCAGTTGTCGGCCACCACCAGGAGCGCGGGCCGATCCGACGTGACGGCCAGGCGGAGCCGGTTGGGCGTGCGCAGCTGCCAGCCCACCGAGCCTCGTGGAGCCCCTCCGCCGAGCTCGATCGGAGGAGCCCGGCCCAGCACGACCTCCGAGTCGGGCTGGAACGCGTTCGAGAGCATGTAGGGGACCTGGTCCGCTTCGGGCTTCACCACCGCCTTGCCCACCAGCCGCGCCCTCGGCAGGCCCGGCCACGCCCACAGCGTCTCGAACGGCTTGCCCTGGTAATAGGTCCGGGAGACCATGCTGTCCGCCTGCGGCCCCGCCCCGTTGTGATCGGGCCAGAGGAGATAACGCACGTTGAGCAGGCGCTGGATGTTCGTATTGAACAGGTTCTTCGGCAGATCGGACCCGACCATCCCGATCAGCTCCCGGTAGCGCGCCAGGTCGTTCGGATGGTGCCCGGCGGCCAGCTCGATTCCCCAGAGGGCCGGCCGCACGTCCTGCGCCTTGTTCACGAACGAGAGAAGCCGATAGGGCTCCCTGCTACCCCGCTCCCGCTCCAGGAGCGCGCGCATGTTGGCGTCGGGCGCCGACCAGCGGGCGAAGTCGATGACCTGGATGAAGGGGGCGTCGACGCGCATCTCGTCGAAGACGACCAGAACGAGGAGCACCGCCACCAGACCGGCGGGGGCGAGCTTGCGCGCGCCCAGCGCCCACACGAGCCCGGCCGCGAACGCGGCCATGACGGCCCCGAGCCACGCGCCCCGGACGATCCAGGGGGTGAGCGCGGCGAGCCTCTGCAGCCTGGCGGGATCGAGGCCGCGATCGACCACCGAGGTCCAGAAGGAGAAGAGCGTCCCGGACGATGCGAGGAGCGCCAGCACGACGAGCGTACCCGCGGCGGTCCAGAGGACGCGCATCACCCGGCGCCACTCCGCGCCCTCGGGCGCCCGGCTGGCCTGGAAGATCCGATCGAGCCCCAGGCCCGCCAGCGTCGCGGCGGCGAACCCGAACAGGAAGATCGCCATGGACGGAGAGCGGAAGAGGCGGACGCCGGGCACCAGCGCGTAGAAGACGTACCAGACCGGAGTGTGCGCGCCGAGCGCGAAGAGGAACGCCACACCGCCCAGTCCGACGAAGAACCACCGCAACCCGCCGCGCTCCCGCCCCACGAGCGAGACGGCCGCCAGGATCAGCACCAGGATCCCGGCGTACTCGGCGTTGTCCTTCGTGAAGTTTCGACCCCAGTACGTGTCGGTGGCCCAAGCCGCCCCGCCCGCATTGTTCCCCGCGAACTCGGGAATCACCAGCCCCATCGCCTCCTCGGGATGGAGCGACCACGAGCTCCCCCACGCGACGCCGACCTGACCCGATTCCTGCCGCGTCGTCTGGGTGCGCCGCGAGAACTCCATGACGTATCTGGCCGCGGGCACGAATTGGACCGCGGCTCCGCCGAAGCCGAGCGCCGCCGCGGCCAGGAAGAGCGCGAAGCGCGCGCCGGCCACGCGCGGCCCGGGTCTCGTGGCCCCCGTGCCCCGCCAAAGCTGCACGGAGCGGAAGAGCGCGTAGAGCCCGACCGACCCGAAGAGGAAGTACGCCATCTGGAAATGGGTCGTGAGCAGGACGAGCGTCACGACCAGCGCCACGGCCGCGAACGAGCCGGCGCGGGGCCGCCGGAGAAGCCGCTCGACCACCCAGTACATCAGCGGGGTGAGCGCGGTGACGAAGATCTTCCCGTCGTGGCCCGGGCGGACGAGGCTCACCAGGAAGGGAGCCAGCATGTAGGCCGTGCCCGACAGGAGCGCGGCGGCCCTCGAGGCCCCGACCGTGCGGACCCACCCGTACATGAGCAGGCCCGCCAGGAAGATGTGCAGCACCAGCTTCCACCCCAGCGCCCGGAACGGCTCCATCACGAGGAGCAGGAGCGACGTCGGGTAGAGGGAATCGCCTCCCGAGAGCGCCTCCAGGAACGGGGTGCCTCCCAGGATCTGCGGTGCCCATCGCGGGAAAGACCCGGCCCACAGCTGATTCGCGTAGAATTCGCGGGCGACGTAGCCAAGGCTCAGCGTGTCGCTGCCGAGGAGCATCCCGTGGCCGAGCACGAACACGTGGAAGAGCACCAGCGTGAGCACCGCGAACAGTGCGGCCGGCACCCAGCGAGGCACCGCGGGGATCGGCGCCGAGACGGCGGAGAGGTTCACCTCGGCCCCTGCCGAACGCTTCCTCCCCCGACCCTCGTGCGCCCCGTCCGGCGCGCCGCCTTTCTCGGCCCCGTGCTTCTTTCGGCTCATCGCCTGGCCATCCTCCCGCGCCCGGCGGCGCGTCCCTCCGAGGTCC
>CAZVYM010000057.1:2695-24991 GCA_964630935.1 uncultured Gemmatimonadaceae bacterium
TCCGAGGTCCCACCCCCGTCGTCGTACACGAACAGCGTGTGCCCCAGCACCCGGTACGGCGTTCTGGAGCGGTAGGCCGCGAACGGGTCGTGTCCCTGCAGGTAGAGTCCGTGCAGGAGCGTCGCCGAGATCACCGTGAACCGCGGGGGTGGGCCCGCCACGTCCCCTCCGTCCAGGCGGAAGAAGCTGGGGAGCGGAACGTAGTCGATTCCGTATGCCTCCGGCATGGCCGAGCCGAAGTAGCCGAGGCGCACGCGCCGGACCCCCTCGGACTTCATGAAGCGACGGAGCTCCAGCAGCTCCTGCCCCCAGTCGAGACTCGAGTCGACGAGCACGCGGTCGGCCCGGTCCCGCCCACCCGCCCACACGCTCGTGTAGGCCAGAAAATGCGGATAGGCCGTGGCCACCGAGACGGCCTGGAGCGCCAGCAGGGTACCGACGACGGCGCGTGCCCACCTGCCCCGCTCCCACATCCGTGCGAGCCCGGCCGCACTCAGCACGGCGAGCAGGGGCAGCACCGGCAACGCGTACCGGAAGCCCGAGTCCAGGTGGGAGCGCATGAGGAAGGCTCCGAACACGAGGACGCCGAGAAGCGCCCCCCGCCCGCGCCACCGTACGACCTCCCGCCAGCGCGGTTCCCGCCGGCCGTCCTGCTTCGAGGCCCCGCCCGGCTCCGAGGACTCGGCGCGCTCCGAGAGATCGTCCGACGCCGCGGGCGCCCCCTCGCTCGCACGCCTGCGCAGCCTACCCAGCAGCCCCACCGCCCCTGCCAGCAGGAGCGCCTGGAACGCCGCGGGCGTCTTGAAGAAGAAGGCCACGGGAAAGAAGTACCACCAGCCGCTCGGACTCGTGTGTCCCAGGAGGTACGCCGCCTCGGGATGGCCCGCCTCCGCGTGCAGCACCGTCCGCCAGAACGCGAGCCGCAGGAGCGTCAGCGTCGGGTCTCCGCGATACACGACCACGAGGAAGACCCAGAGGGCCGCGAGGGCCACCCCCACGGTCACACCCAGATCGGCCCACCAACGACGGTCCCGCAACCGGCCGGCGGCCTCGGCCGCCACCACGAGGAGCGCCACCGGGGCCAGCGCCAGGGCGCTCAGCTTCACGGCGAGCGAGAGCGCGACGGCCGCACCGGCCAGCGCGCCCTTCGCCGGGGAGGGACTTCGCGCCGCGGCATCGACGGCCCAGACCGCGAGCAGGAACGTCAGCGCCAGCGGCAGGTCGTTGTACGCCACGCCTCCGTGCGCCAGGACGTCGGGCGTCAGGGCCACCATCACCGCGGCCAGCGCGGCCGCGACGGGCCCGGCCACCCATCCGGCGAAGAGCCCGGCCGCCAGCACGAGGAGCCCTGCCACCACGGCCGCCACCTCCCGTGCGCGGTCGAGCAAGAGGACCGGGTCGTTGCCCGAGCCGAAGAAGAGCGTGCGCGCGTACTCCCAGCCCCGCTCGACGCCCCAGGTGGTGCCCTCCTCCGGGGGAAGCGCCGGGGAGGCGGTGCCTGCCGCCGCTCCGTACGCGTACATCATGACGGGCGGCTGGCTGGTGACCAGCCCCCACGTGCCCCGCTCCAGACCCCGCAGGCCGCCGGCCACGAGCACGATCTCGTCGAAGGTGGCCGACGTGTGCCTCATGGCGGCCCTGGATGCTCCCCAGGCCGTCACGACCGCGGCCGCCAGAACGAGCGCGACGCGACGGCTCATGCGATCGGCGCTCCGCTCGGATCAGGCACGCGGACCGTCCCGCCCCGTGTCTTCTCGGTTCATGGCCTCCCCTGACGGCCGCTCATGGACTGAGGGAACCTCGCAAACGAAGCACGGTAGCGGCCACGGGCCTCCCTTCGCCAGCCGGTCTTCGCCAGCCGGTCGGTTGCGCCGCGAAGGCCCCGGCGCGAATCTCAGCCATGACAGGTCGCCGAAGAAGGGAGTACCCCGCGCGCATGGGTCTTTCGCCGCTCGGGCCCCGTTGACCCTTCGACCGACACCATGGGATCGACATGAACCGAATCGTTGGAAAGTGCGTCCTCGTCACCGGAGCCTCCTCGGGGATCGGCGAGGCGTGCGCCCGCCTGTTCGCGGAACGCGGTGCCGACCTCGTCCTGTGCGCTCGCCGCGAGGACCGGGTGCGCTCGCTCGCCAAAGAGCTGCACAAGGCCCATGGCGTGCGCGTCGAAGCCCGCCCCCTGGACGTCACGGACCGGGACGCGGTGGAAGCGTTCGTCTCCGAGATCGAGGAGGAAGGGCTCTTCCCGGACATCGTCGTGAACAACGCCGGCAAGGCGCTCGGATTCGACAAGCTGCACGAGGGCGACGTCGAAGACTGGGAGGGCATGATCGACACCAATGTGAAGGGGCTCCTCTACGTCTCTCGTGCCGTCCTGCCGGGCATGGTCCGGCGCAATCAGGGACACGTCATCAACATCGGCAGCATCGCGGGACATTGGGTCTATCCCGGTGGGAACGTGTACAACGCGACCAAGTTCGCCGTGCGAGCCCTCACCGAGGGGATGAACCTCGACCTCGTGGGCACGAAGGTGCGGGTCTCCAGTGTCGATCCCGGTCTGGTGGAGACCGAGTTCAGCGTCGTGCGCTTCCACGGAGACGAGGGCCGGGCCGACTCCGTGTACGAGGGGCTCACGCCGCTCACGGGTGACGACGTCGCGGATGCCGTGTGCTACATCGCGAACGCTCCCCCCCATGTGGACGTGCTCGACCTCGTGCTCCTGCCCACGGACCAGCGCGGCGCCACCGTCGTCCATCGCGAAGGCGCTTGAGCCAAAGGAGTGAGCTCCAGGTGAGCCCGACGCCCCCCGATCATATCCGCGTTCTCCTGGTCGAAGACGCGTTCGACCAGGCCCTGCTGGTCAAGTCGTTCCTGCAGTCCGCGGGCAACTTCGAGATCGCCCATTCGCAGGACGGCGACCACGCGGCCCGCCTTTTGCGCGAGCAGAAGTGGGACCTCGTGATCACCGATCTGAACCTGCCGGGCACGGACGGATTCGAGCTGACCCGAATCGCGCGGTCGCTCGACCCCCCCGTCCCCGTGCTGGCCACGACGGGGTACACCGGAGCTCACTATGCCGAGAGCGCGTTCCGCGCGGGTGCCAACGAGCTCCTCACGAAGCCACTGGACAAGGACGAGTTCCTCGCCAAGGTGAGTGACCTGATCGGAAGGCCGCTCGGCGCCGGGCCGAGAGCGGTCCTGGCGATCGGCGGCCTCGTCGGCGACGTGGAGATGGGTTGCGGCGGAACGCTCATCAGGATGGTCGCGGAAGGAGAAGCCGCCGTCATCCTGCCGATTTGCCGGGACGAGACGGACGAAGCGGGAGCCGGCCTGGTGGCCGCGCGCAACGCGGCCGAGCTCCTCGGCGCCCGCATCGTGCTCGAAGAGGACGCGATGGACGAGACGGAGCGGCGTGTCGATTTGATCGAGGCGATCGTCGCGGAGGTGAAGCCGACGACCGTGCTCATGCCCGCCATGGACGACGCCCACGCCTCCCGACGCGAAGCGTTCCGCATCGCCAAGGTGGCCACCGCGCTCGTGCCGACCGTGTGGAGCTACCAGACGGCGACGACCGGCTTCGAGTTCAGGCCGCAGCGCTTCGAGGACGTGCGGGAACAGATGATGCTGAAGATGGAAGCGCTGGCCCTCTACCAGGAGGCCGGCGCGAGCCGCCAGGATCTGATGCCGCGGCTGGCCCAGGCGTACGCGCGCTACTGGGGCCGCTTCGAGGAGTTCTCCGAGGTCGAGGCGTTCGAGGTGCTCCGGGGGAACGCATGAGGGCTCGAAGCCCGCTCGCCGCCGCCTCGATCCTCGCGTCGTTGCTCGTCACGGCCTTCCCGGCCGCCGCACAGCACAGCTTCCCCGAGCCCGCACCCATCCAGGCGGGCGTCGCGCCCGCCCCGGGCAGGTACGACCCGGGCCTGGACGTGCTGCACTACGACATCGAGGTGGGCCTCTCGGACACCGCGAGCTGGATCGCGGGCCGGACGACGATCCGGGTCTCGCTCACCGACACGGCATCCGTCCTTCCGCTCGACTTCACGGGCATGGCCGTCGACGACGTGCGTCTCGACGGCCTCGAGGCTCGGGCCACCTATACGGACGGGGTCCTGGCGGTTCGGCTCGACGGACACGGGAAAGGCGACACCGTGAACGTCGCCGTCACCTACCACGGTACGCCCGACGACGGCCTCGTCCTGGGCAAGAACGTCCACGGGGCTCCGTCCGCCTTCGCGGACGACTGGCCGAACCGCGCGCGCTTCTGGTTCCCTTCCGTGGATCACCCGTCGGACAAGGCCACCGTCCGCTTCACCGTCCATGCGCCCGCCTACTGGCGCGTGGTCGCCAACGGAAGGCTGGTGTCCGGGCCCACGCCGACGCCTCCCGACGCGCTCGGGCCCCCCGGTGACCGCAGCACCTGGATCTGGGAAGAGGACGTGCCGATCCCGACCTATACGATGGTCGTGGGCGCCTCCGACCTCGTGGTGCGCTCGGTGGGTGAGGCCGCGTGCGGCCACGCGCCCGCCAGCCCCCTGCCCGACGGATGCGTGAACGTCTCCTACTGGGTGTTCCCGCAGGACACCGCGAGCGCCGCGAGGTCGTTCGCTCGGGCCGCCGAAATCGTCGACTACTACACGAGCACCGTGGGCCCCTTCTCCTACGAGAAGCTCGCCAACGTGCAATCCGCCACCCGCTTCGGCGGGATGGAGAACAGCTCCGCCATCTTCTACTCGCAGCGAGCCATCGCGAGCGGCAGGAACATCGAGCCGACGGTCGCGCACGAGATCGCCCACCAGTGGTTCGGCGACGCGGTCACCGAGGCGGACTGGCACCACCTGTGGCTCTCGGAGGGGTTCGCGACGTACTTCAGCGCGCTCTTCTTCGAGCACGCCGACGGCGAGCAGGCGTTCCGCCGGATCATGGAGCAGAACCGGCAGACCTACCTGTCGAGCGACGTGACCGACGAGCCGATCGTCGACTCGGCGCAGGAGAACCTCTTCGCCCTGCTCAACGCCGACAACTACCAGAAGGGCGCATGGGTCCTCCACATGCTTCGCGGCGTCCTGGGTGACAGCGTGTTCTTCGCGGGCATCCGCGGCTATTACGCCGCGCACAGGAACGGCACGGCGCTCACGTCGGATCTGCAGAGCGCGATGGAGAAGGCGTCCGGGCGGGACCTCGGCTGGTTCTTCCACGAGTGGATCTTCGAGCCGGGCCATCCCGTCTTCGACGTCGCTTGGCGGTGGATCCCCGCCGACGGCGGGGCGGGCGGCACGGCCGAGGTGACGGTTCGTCAGATCCAGAGGGCCGAATGGCCACGCTTCCACATGCCGATGGAGCTCGCTCTCGACGTGGGAGGCAAGGAAGTCCGCCGGCGCGTGACGGTGGACGGAGCGAAGAACGTGTTCCGCATCCGGACCGACGCTCGGCCCGACCACGTGGTGCTCGATCCCGATCACCGGGTGCTCTGGACGAAAGCCGGGGACGGGAACAACCCGTGACGTGGCGCGTAACGGGTTCCTTCCTCCACGAGGCGCCCCGAGGGGGTGGCGATCGCTTGCCAACCCCGGGCGCGTCCGGCGAGGTTAAGCCTGTTCCCCCAACCCGAACCGCGACACTGCCTTGGCAACCGTTCCGCATTTGGAGTTCGAGCGAGACATCGTCGAGATCCAGGAGCAGATCGACAATCTCCTGGCGCTCGCCGATCGGAAGGGCATCGACGTCTCGGGTGAGTTGAACCTCCTTCGGGAGAAGCTCGAGGTGCTCAAGGAGCAGACGTACGACAATTTGAAACCGATCGAGCAGGTTCAGGTGGCGCGTCATCCCGGACGCCCCTATACGCTGGACTACGTCGAGCGGGTCTTCACGGACTGGATCGAGCTCCACGGCGATCGGTCCTTCCGGGACGACGAAGCGATCGTCGGCGGTTGGGCGCGCCTGCGCGGGCGCTCGATCATGGTCATCGGCCATCAGAAGGGCCGGGACATGAAGGAGAACCTCCGGCGCAACTTCGGATCGCCGCATCCGGAGGGCTACCGCAAGGCGCTGCGTCTCATGCGCCAGGCCGAGAAATTCGGTCGTCCCGTCGTGACCTTCATCGATACCCAGGGCGCCTACCCCGGGATCGGGGCGGAGGAGCGGGGGCAGGCCGAAGCCATTGCCACGAACCTGCGGGAGATGGCGCGACTCAGGACCCCGCTCGTCAGCGTGGTCATCGGTGAGGGCGGCTCGGGGGGCGCGCTCGCGCTCGGCGTCACCGATCGGATCCTCATGCTCCAGCACGCCATCTACTCGGTCATCTCGCCGGAGGGATGCGCCGCGATCCTGTGGCGCTCGCGCGAGCATCGGGAGAAGGCCGCGGACGCGCTGCGTCTGACCTCCAAGGATCTCCTGGAGCTCGGGATCTGCGATGAGGTCGTGCCCGAGCCGGCGGGAGGGGCGCACACGGACTTCGACGGCACGGCCCAGGCGCTCGGCGACGCGCTCGAGCGTGTCGTGGGAGAGCTCGAGGCCACCCCAGTCGATCAACTGCTGAAGGACCGCTGGGCCAAGTACGAGGGGATGGGCGCCTGGCGGGAAGTCTCGACCGAGGGGGAGGGCTAGACCGTCGTGCCGGGGTTTGCCGAGATCCGTTTCAAGGGGACGAGGAAGGACTACTTCTCGTACTCCGACCTGGATCTCCGTCCGGGCCAGGCGGTCATCGTGGAGGCCGACCGGGGCGAGGACCTCGGAGAGGTCTCGGCCGTCGGAGGCATCGCGGAGCGCAAGTGCTCCTCGTCGAGCGGATGCGAAACGCCGACGCCCGACCGGCGGGTCCTGAGGCTCGCCCGTACCGAGGAGGTGGGTCGGCTCGAACGGCTGCGCAGCGACGAGGATCGCGTGCGATCCGAGACGCGCAAGCTCGTCCAGCGGCACGGCCTCAAGATGAAGGTCACCGAGGCCGAGTGGCAGTTCGACCGCAACAAGCTGATCATCTACTTTACGGCCGAGCGTCGGGTCGACTTCCGACAGCTCGTGCGCGACCTGGCCCGGACGTTCCGTACGCGCATCGAGCTCAAGCAGATCGGCGTGCGCGACGAGTCGGCGCTCCTGGGCGGCGTGGGCCGGTGCGGACGCGAGCTCTGCTGCTCCACCTGGCTGCCCGAGCTCAAGCCGGTGAGCCTGCAGCTGGCCAAGGATCAGCGCCTGTCGCTCAACCCGGCGCAGATCTCGGGCTGCTGCGGGCGGCTCATGTGCTGCCTGATGTACGAGCACAAGACGTACGTCGAGGCGCGGCGGCGCTTCCCGCGTGAAGGCCGGACGATCAAGACCGCTCTCGGAGAAGAGCGAGTCGTGGCGGTCGACATCTGGCGGGAGGCGGTCACGCTCCGGAACGCGGAAGGGGAGCGGCGCACCGTCCAGTTGGAGGACCTCAAGAAGCAGGTGTCCCACCCCTTCGGCAAGGGCGGTTCCGAGTCGACGGACGGACCCGGCGAGAACTGAAGAACGGCTGAACAGTCTGAAGGGAGAGACGCCGCGTTGAGCCACACCCGCCGCCGATACCTCACCACGCCCATCTACTACGCTTCGGGTGAGCCCCATATCGGCCACGCCTACACGACCATCCTGGCCGACGCCCTGGCGCGTTTCTATCGGCAGGACGGAGCGGAGGTGCTCTTCCTGACCGGCACCGACGAGCACGGGCAGAAGATCCAGGAAGAGGCCGCGCGCCGCGGGATCGAGCCGATCGAGCTCTGCGATCTCATGGCGGACCGCTTCAAGGCGGCCTGGACGGAGCTCGAGATCAGCCACGACCGCTTCATCCGCACCACGGAGGAAGAGCACGTGGCCGTGGTCCAGGCGTTTCTCCAACGCCTGTGGGAAAGGGACCAGATCTACGAGAGCACGTACAGCGGGTGGTACTGCGTTCCCGACGAGCGCTACTGGACGGAGAAGGATCTCGGGCCGGACCACACGTGTCCGGATTGTGGGCGCCCGACGCGCCACCTGGAGGAGAAGAACTACTTCTTCCGGATGAGCGCGTACCAGGAAGCGCTCATCGACCATATCGAGGCGAATCCGGACTGGATCGTTCCGGAGATCCGACGCAACGAGATCCTCGGGTTTCTCCAGAAGCCGCTCGAGGATCTCTCGATCTCGCGCCCCAAGAGCCGCCTGAAGTGGGGGGTCACGCTCCCCTTCGACGACGACCACGTGTCCTACGTCTGGGTGGACGCGCTCATCAATTACCTGACGGCGTCCGGAGCCATTCATCCGGAGCGTGCCGTCGGGGAGCAGGGCTTCGAGGACGTGAGCGGCTCCTGGTGGCCGGCCGACCTCCACCTGATGGGCAAGGACATCATCACGACGCACGCCGTGTACTGGCCCACGCTCCTCATGGCCGTCGGGCTGCCGGTGCAGCGTCAGATTCTCGCGCACGGCTGGTGGGTCGTGGGCGACACCAAGATGTCGAAGTCGCTCGGCAACGTCGTCGATCCGCTCGCGCTCCGCGAGGAGTTCGGCACCGACGCGGTGCGTTGGTACCTGCTTCGGGAGATGCCCACCGGCGGCGACGCATCGTACACGCCGGAACGCTTCCTGGCGCGCTACGACGAGTTGGCCAACGTCCTGGGAAACCTGGCCAGTCGCGCCACCTCGATGATCGGCAAGTACCGCGGCGGGGTCGTACCGGACGCACCGGGCCAGGGGATGGCCGAAGCGATCGACCACACGTTCGAGCAGGCCCGCGAAGCGATGGCGCGCTACCGGGTCCACGAAGCCCTGGGGGCCGCCATGGACCTCGCGCGCCTCGCGAACGGGTACGTCGAAGAGCGTCAGCCGTGGGCGCAGGCCAAGGATCCGGATGCCGCGGCCGAGCTCGACGAGACGCTGGCCAGCCTCGCCCGCGTGCTGGTGGCGCTGTGCGCGCTCTTCCAGCCGGTGGCACCGGCCAAGATGGCCGATCTTGCGCAGCGCCTGGGTCTCGAAGGCGTGCCGACGCTGGAACGGGCACGAACCGTGCAACTGAACGGGCGAGCGGTCCGAAAGGGTGAGCCACTCTTTCCACGCGTGGATCCGTCCTGGGCCGCGGATGGGGCTTGAGGGCCGGAAGTACCTTGTTGACGGGGCCGGAAAGCGAGTCCTACTTTTTTCCTGGACGAGGAAGTGTTTCCCCCCCTCTCGTGCCAGGGCTGAGTCCCGGGTCGGGGGGGTTTTGTTGACAGCCACCCAGGTTGCCGAATGACCGGAGACCATTGGACCTTTCTCGTGATCCGCGGCGAGGGGCGCGCCGTCAAGCAGATTACGCTATCCAGGAAGCACCTGCGTGCCTTGGCGACGGCGGGTGCGGTCGCGCTGGTCCTGCTGCTCGGTGGGGCGGCGACGCTGGCGCTGGGTGGCGTGAGTGGTACGCGGGTCCATCGCCTCCAGGCTCGTAACACGGCGCTCATCGCCCAGTTGCGGCAGTTCCAGCAGAGGGTGGGCACGTTGGCCACGCGAGTCGACGGAATCGCGTCGAAGGACGCGGAATATCGCAGCCTCGCCGGACTCGAGACGATCGACCCGGAGGTGATGGAGGCGGGCGTCGGAGGACCGGGGCTCGGTTCGCTGAACTCCTATCCCCTGTGGACCGTGGACTCGGCGGCGTCCAAGACCGCCTTCGCCGTATCCTACGACCTGAGCACCCTGGAGCGCAGGGCACGACTCCTCTCCGAGAGCCTGACCGAGGCGACCGACTCGCTCGTGGCTCACCGTGAGCTCCTCGAAGCGACCCCGTCGATCCTGCCCACCCTGGGATGGCTCAGCAGCCCGTTCTCGAAGGCCCGGATGCATCCGATCTACAACCGGCCCATGCCGCACGAGGGTGCGGACTTCGCGGCTCCCAAGGGCACGCCGATCTATGCGGCCGCCCGGGGACGTGTCATCCGCGCGGGCTGGGAAGTCGGCTACGGACTGACCGTGGTGATCGACCACGGACACGGCTTCACCACCCTGTACGGGCACGCCTCCAAGCTTCTGGTCCAGCGAGGGCAGATGGTCTCGCGAGGCGACGTGATCGCCCAGGTCGGGAGCACCGGCATCACGACGGCGCCGAACCTGCACTACGAGGTCCGGGTGAATGGCAGACCCGTCAATCCGGTGAACTACATCCTCCCCGTATCCGTCCCCTGAGGCCGCCGGGGCGGCGCCGACGCGCCCGCCCCGGTGAGCCCCGGAATGCGACGCCGGCGCACGAGCCCCACCCTCCACCACACCCACCCGTCGAACAGCGGCGAAAGCCGCGCACCGCCGCCATGACGCCCGTCGCGCCCGGAGCGTGCCCTGCTTTCGGTGATCCGTCGAGGCACGAACGGCTCCCTGCCTGGCGAAACGCGCGCCAGGCGTTACCTTTGCGGGCCCCGAAAGAGTTGATGGCCCACCCCGCCGGTGGTACTTTCGGGCAAAATTTCATGGACCCGATCGGACGGAGCTCACACATGAGGCGTAAGTCCCTCCCCATTGCCATGGCCCTTCTCCTGGCCGCCGCGGCGTGCGGGCCTGGCAAGGTCGTCGTGACCATGCAGGTCGACATGCCGAATCCGGACGGAGAGGGCACCATCACGAAGCCGGTGCCGGACGTCGTGGTGAACATGCTTCCGTTCGACCGCGACTCCGTCTTCGATTCCCTGGCGGCAGCCTACGGAACGCCGGAGCCCCCCGTCCCGCAGTGGCTCCAGGAGCAGCGCGACTCGGTCCGAGCCGCGCAGGAGCGGTGGCAGAGCGCGGAGCGCCGGTGGGCCAACCTGCGCGACACGCTCGAGAAGCTCAACAACAAGATGAAGGAGTACAGCCGGGGCGAGGCCGCGTACGTGAGCCTGTTCCGGCAGTGGAACGACCTGGACGGTCAGCTCCAGTCGGTCAACAGGGTCAAGGACCGCTACTTCCAGGCGTTCGACACGCTCCAGAAGGCCACCATCTCGGCCTCCGACTCGATCCGGATCCTCCGGGAGAATTGGGCCGACCAGGCGTACGCGAGCGTGAACGACGTCTTCGACGCGAAGCTCAAGGCGGCCGGCGTGACGCGCATGCCCGAAGACACCACCGACGCCAACGGGGTCGCCAACCTCCAGGGCAAGCCTGGCACGTGGTATATCCACGCCACGTACGAGCTCCCGTATACAGAGCTCTACTGGAACATCCCGGTCGACGTGAAGCGCGGTGATCCGATACCGGTGCAGCTCACCCGGGAGAACGCGACGGAGCGGGAGCTGATGTAACGCCCCTCGCCCCCGGAGGCGAACCGCCGCCCCGGCTCCTCCAGGAGCCGGGGCGGCTTTCTTTTGCGGCCCGGAACGGTATTGTCTAGGAGTCGCCGCACTCATCCAGGAGCCGTGTGCGTCATGGACAGCCCGAGCCCCGCTGCCCCGAACCCGAAGTTCCGAACCGATCCCGACGGGGTCGGCTGGATCACCTTCGACGACCCCGAGCGCAAGGTCAACATCCTCACCGAGCCGGTGATGCGCGGCCTGGCCGCCGCGCTGGAGCAGGCACGGGAGGCCGCCCGTACGGGTCGGCTCAAGGTCGTGGTCATCGAGAGCGGCAAGGCGGATTCCTTCATCGCTGGTGCCGACGTCGACGCGATCGCGAGCATCGAGGACCCCTCCGAAGCCGAGGCCAAGATCCGGATGGGCCAGGCCATCTACCAGGAGGTCGAGGACCTCCCCGTTCCGACGGTGGCGGCCCTCCACGGGATCTGTCTGGGTGGGGGCACGGAGCTCGCGCTCGCGTGTCGTCACCGCGTCCTCTCCGACGACCGGCGCACGCGCGTCGGCACGCCCGAGGTGATGCTCGGAATCCTGCCGGCGTGGGGTGGTACGACCCGCCTGCCGCGCCTGGTGGGGTTGCAGGCCGCGCTCGACATCCTGTTGACCGGCAAACAGATCGACGCGCGGAAGGCCCGCCGCATCGGCTTCGCGGGGGACGTCTTCCCCGCGGCCATCTTCCGCGATCGGGTGAGGGCCTTCGCCCTGAAGGCGGTGCACATGCCTCCCGGCGCGTCCCGGCCGAAGCGCAAGCTGTTCACCCGTCTGCTCGACGATACCGCGCCCGGACGGTGGCTGGTCCTTTCCATGGCACGCAAGCAGGTGCTCGAGAGCACGGGAGGGCACTACCCCGCTCCGTTGCGCATCCTCCAGCTGCTCCGCAAGAACCTGGGCAAGCCGGTGGAGAAGAGCCTGGCCGCAGAAGCCACCGCCGCCGGCGAGCTCATCGTGTCGTCGGTGTGCAAGAACCTGATCCACGTCTTCCATCTGAGGGAGGACGCGCGGAAGGGAACGGGCCTGGCGGGCTCCGACGCGTCTCCGCACCCCGTGAAGGAGGTCGGCGTGCTCGGGGCGGGCGTGATGGGTGGCGGCATCGCGCAGCTCGGCGCCTCGCGGGACCTCCGCGTGCGCATGAAGGACATCCGGCACGAGGCCGTCACCGGTGGGCTTCGGCATGCCCGGGGACTCTTCGACAAGGCGGTGCGCCGGCACCGTATGTCGCGCCGCGAGGCGGCGCAGCGCATGGAGCTCATCTCCGGCGGACTCGGCTGGGACGGGTTCCGTTCGGTCGATGTGGTGGTGGAGGCCGTCGTGGAGCGGATGGACGTGAAGCGTTCCGTGCTGCGCGAAGCCGAAACGCAGGTCCGCGACGATTGCATCCTGACCACCAACACGTCGTCGCTCTCCGTGGACGAGATGGCGGAGGCGCTCGAGCGGCCCGAGCGGTTCTGCGGCATGCACTTCTTCAATCCGGTGCATCGAATGCCGCTGGTGGAGGTCGTGCGGGGCTCCCGCTCCGGGGACGAGGCGGTGTCCACCGTCTACGAGCTCGTGCTCGCGCTGGACAAGGTCCCCGTGGTCGTGGGTGACGCCCCGGGGTTCGTCGTGAACCGCATCCTCGGGCCCTACCTCAACGAGGCCGGCTTCGTGCTCGGAGACGGAGCGACCATCCAGGAGGTGGATCGGGCCGCCAAGGCCTTCGGGATGCCGATGGGGCCGCTCCGTCTCATCGACGAAGTGGGCATCGACATCGCCGGCCATGTCGGGCAGGTGCTCCACGAGGCGCTCGGCGACCGGCTCGAGCCTTCCCCCGTTCTCCGGGCACTCGCCGAGGGTAGCCGTCTGGGACGCAAAGGAGGCAAGGGGTTCTACCTCTACGAGGGGGACCGGGAGAAGGGCGTCGACGAGTCCATCTACGACGAGCTCGCCCCGGCCGTACCGGCCCGGCGCGGAGGCAAGACACAGGACTCGATCCGGACTCGGCTGGTCGGTCAGATGATCAACGAAGCGGCCCGCCTCCTCGGCGAGGGAGTCGTCGACTCGGCCGCCGCCGTGGATCTCGCGATGATCATGGGGACGGGCTTTCCGCCGTTCCGCGGGGGCCTCCTGCGCTTCGCGGACAGCCTGCACTCTCGAGGAGTGCTGGACCGGATCCGGACGCTTTACGAGCGCCACGGCGATCGGTTCGCGCCGGCCCCGCTCCTCCTGGACCTGGCTCGGGAGAATCGCGGCTTCTACGACGCCTTCGGTGGTTGAGCGGATGGCGCGTCCCGTGCGGGTGGCCGGCGTCGTCCCGTGCGCCGGCGCATCCGAGCGGATGGGAACGGAGAAGGCGCTCCTCGACGCCGCGGGAGCGACCTTCGTCGAGCGGGTGGTCGAAGCGCTGAGGTTCGGCGGGTGCGGCCCCGTGTTCGTCGTCGTCTCCGACGCGGGCAGCCGGACGGCGGAGATGGCGAAGCGCGCCGGGGCGCAGGTCCTGGTCAATCTGGACCCCGGAGAAGGGCCGATCACGTCGCTGCGCATCGCTCTGCTCATGCTGGACGGAGCGGCCGACGCGGTCGCGTTCTGCCCGGTGGATCATCCCCTGGTGCGCCCGCGCACCGTGCGCAGGCTGGTCGAAGCGTTCGCCCGGGACCGCCCCCCGCTCGTGCTTCCGGCCCACGGAGGACGCCACGGCCATCCGACCCTCTTCGACCGCTCGCTCTTTCCGGAGCTGGCGGACCCCACGCTCGAGGGTGGGGCACGCACCGTGGTCCACGCGCATCTGGACGAAGCCGTGCTCGTCCCCGTGGACGACGCGGGGACGGTCACCGACATCGACACGCCGGACGAGTACCTGAGGGCCATGGGGGGGGGCCTCCTTTGAGCCTGGACGCCGCGCGAGCCACCGAGCTGGCACTCTCCGTGACCGAAGCCGGCGGGAGCGCCGCGAGTCTCCTGGTGGTCGCCGACCCGACAGAAGAGCTCGCGGGACGGCGCCTCGTCCTGGTTCGCCCGGCCTCGGCGGACCCGGACGTGCTCCACGGAAGCCTCGGCTCGGAGGAGCATGATGCCGCCGCCCGAGCGCTCGCGATCGCCCTCATCGAGGATCCGGACGCATCGGACGGGCTTCATGATCTCACGTCAGGAGGACGCGCGCTCGAGGTCTACGTGGAGATCCGGCGCGCGGTGCGCGAGCTCCTGATCGTGGGCGCGGGCCACATCGCCCGACCCCTGTGCACGATCGGATCGCTTCTCGGCTTCCGGGTCGTCGTTCTCGATGACAGACCCGAATTCGCGACGCGAGAACGCTTCCCCAGCGCCAGTCGCCTGGTCCAGGCCGATTTCACGGATCCGTTCCGCGAGGTATCCATTCGCCCCGGCTCCCACGTCCTTCTCGTAACGCGTGGGCATCGATACGACTACGAGTGCCTCGTGCGCATCCTGGCCGTGGACCCACCACCCACGTACATCGGTATGATCGGAAGCCGCAGGCGGGTGCGCGCCACCTTCGCCCGCCTCCTGGAGGAAGGTGTCCCCCGAGATCGCCTGAAGGGGATCCATTCGCCCGTCGGACTCGATATCCACGCGGAGACTCCGGAGGAGATCGCCGTCGCGGTCGCGGCGGAGCTGGTGAAGGTGCGACGTGGAGGGACGGGCGCTTCGCTCAAGGACGTGGAGCGCGTCGCCGAGCGGTTCTTTCCGGACGAAGCGTGATCGAGAAAGGGGGGAGCACGTGACGAGCCACCAGGACGAACGCGCGCTTGCCGAGGCGCTGCGCCTCGCACGCCAGGAAGGCAGGGTATGCGCCCTGGCCACGGTCGTCGCCACGCGAGGCTCCACCCCCCGCAAGGTCGGTGCCCGCATGCTCATCGATCCGGAGCGTGGCCTCACCGGAACCATCGGCGGGGGATGCGGCGAAGCCGAGGTCATTCAAGCCGCGGGCCGCGTCATCGATACGGGCGCGCCCGCACGTGTCCAGGTCGACCTGACCGAGGACATCCTCTCGTGGAGCCCGGCCGTGTGCGGAGGGGTCATGGATATCTACATCGAGGCGGTAGGCGCCCCGTCACGGCGGGAGCACGCCTCGTGAGCCCGGATCGGCGGGTCGACATCCACTACCGTCGCCCACCGGACCGCGTCCAGGTCTTCCATCAGCGCCTGGTTCTCGATCGCGACGACGTGAAGATCACCCTCGCCGAGAGCATGGAGGCTCCGGCGCCCATGCGCATCGAGGGTACCGTGGCCATGGAGGCGGGCTCGGATCTGGTCTGGTTCACGTTTCCGGAGCTCTGGCACGACATCGGCCGATTCCACCGGGCCGACGGGACGTTCACCGGCTACTACGCCAACGTCCTCACCCCTCCGGAGATCGAGGGAAGCACCTGGGGCACGACCGACCTCTACCTCGACGTGTGGCTCACTCCGGGCGGGTCGCCCGTTCTTCTCGACGAGGACGAGTTCGACCTCGCGGTCGGCAAGGAATGGATCGACGGCGACACCGCACGGCGAGCGCGCGAAGAGGCGACGCACATCATGGAGCAGGCGCACGCCGGCACCTGGCCGCCATCGGTCGTGCGCGAGTGGACGCTCGAACGGGTCCGGGAAGAGCTGGGAATCTGAAGAATCGAGCCCCGGGGGCCGGCCGCGGCCGGCCCCCGGAAGACCACCCGGCTAGGAGATCGTGAACGGCAGCTCCATTCCGTGCTCGAAGTGGGGTTTCCCGTCCTTGGCGTCCGGGAAGAAGCAGAGCGCCACGTACTGACCCGGCGTGAGGTCCATCGTGACGTACTCGACGTCGCCGGGCTCCAGGCCGGGCGCGCCGCCCAGCGACGTGAACGGTAGAGGGCCCTGGTATGTCTGCGCCCACTGCATCACGTCGTCCAGCGTCTTACCCGGGAGGAGCCGTATGAGCTCGAACTCGTGGGGCTGCGGCCCGTTGTTCTGGACCTTGATGACGTGCTTGCCGGCCGTGGGCGGCGACGAGAACGAGAACGCGTAGTCGGTGAGCGTCAGCGTGAGGTCCGGCGTGGGCGCCGGGGCCTCCGGTGCGCTCGAGGGCGTGACGGTGAGCGCCTTGATCATTCCCTTCATCATGTGCGGCACGTGGTCGGGAATGTCGACGAGGCACACGAGCGCGTAGTTGCCCGGCTGCAGCGCCAGCGTCGCCTGGGTCTCGCCACCCGGATCGGCCGCGTTGGCTCCTCCCACGAAGTGCATCCACGGAGGCGGCGGGTCCGTGGGCTTCATGTGCTGAAGGCCGGCCGCCAGGTCCGCCTCCGTCTTCCCGTCGGTCAGCCGGACGAGCTGGAGATGGTGGAGGACCGAGCCCTCGTTGTGCAGGACCACGGTCGTCATCCCCGCCGGAATCGAGTCCGGCCCCGCGAAGGCGAAGTCCTTCGCCGTGAACGAGACCACGTTCGGGGTCGGGGCGGCGGACGCCGTCGTGTCCTTCGCCCCCGAGTCCTTCTTCGGCGCACAGGCCGCTACACCGAGCAACACGATCCCTGCGATGACCTTGGCACGCATTCGGCACCTCCAATCAGCTTGAGACCCGCCTACTCGAAGCCGGAGCGCACCGCACCGTCGCCGGCGAGCAGGGGCAGCACCGGCGAGCACGTGCGCCTCGGAAGCCTGCGATGATGGAGATTCGTACGGCGCTCCGCAAGCTTCTTCGACTCGGGCGTTGCGCGGCGTTCAGGGTGGATGCGAGGGGATCGCGACGCCGACGTGAAATCCAGCTCCGGGGGCTTTGCCGCCCCGCCGGCGAGACCGTAGGGGGTGATGCGCGCCCTACTCCGCCTCGTCCACGAGGTACGCCGCGCACAGGCGATCCACGTCCACGTACGCACGCTTGAGCACCTCTTCGTCTTCGCGCACGCAGTCGATCAACCGCTCGTACTTCTCCACGGACGCGGCCGGAATCTCCACGTCTTCGTGGTGATACGACCCTTCGTCCACGAACAGAAGGCGCACCTTCACCGCCGCGTCGCTCAAGAGGGCCCCCCTTGTCTGGTGCGCGCCACCTCGGGCAGCGACGCCACGAAGATCAACGTGATGAGGATGGCCGAGGTCACGCACCAGATGCACCAGGCGTGGATCACCGCCACCTCGAGAAAGGTCAGGTACGCCGAGAACGCCACGCCCACGAAGCCGCCGGCCACCAGAAGCATGCCGATCGGCTTCGAGCCCCTTCTACCCGGCTGCAGACCCAGGATCGCGAGTATCAGCAGAACCAGGTAGCCCGCGAGTCCGATCGCCGCGACCGGAACCGGCCCGATCTTCGAGTAGGAGCTCTGCTGTACGGTCTCGCAGCTGCTCATCCCGCAGATGAGGCTCCCCATCCACCCCAGCGAGTACGCCATGAGATAGAACGAGATGAACGCTCCGATCAGCGCCAGAAGCGCGACGACCATACGGTTCGTCGGCGGGACCCCTCCCTCCTCGGCAGGGCTCACGAGCCGTCCCCCTCGGCCGCCAGGACCGAATCCACCTGGGTCTTGACGATCTCGAAGTCCCAGCCACCGAGTCGGACCGGCTTGGCGTTTCCGCGTCCGCTCACCATGATCGTCGGCGTGCTGTTGAGCCCCAGCTCCTCCGCGAGACGCTCGTTGGCCGACACCACGTCGGCGTGCTTGTCACTCTTCACGCACGACTCGAACGTCCCTCGGTCGAGGCCCGCGCTGTCCGCGTAGTCCAGGAACTCCCCGACCGGATCCCGCAGGGGCGTCCATTGGACCTGGTGACGATAGAGCTCCTGCTGGTACTTCCAGTACTTGTCCTGATCGCCGGCGCAGCGCGCCGCCCGCGCCGCGATGAACGAGTTGGGGTGGATGCTGACCAGCGGAAAGTCGTAGAAGACGAACTTCACCTTTCCGGAGTCTACATACTGGCTGATGATCCTCGGCTTCACCGCCAGAGTGAACTCCCCGCACGCGGGGCACATGTAGTCCCCGAACTCCGCGATCGTGACCGGCGCATCGGCGCGGCCCATGGTGACGCCTTTGGCCTTTTCGACCAGCGTGCTCATGTTGTCGAGACCGGGCACGTCCACCGGCTTGGTGGCGACCTTGCTCATGTGCTCGGAGCTCACCGAGTAGCCCACCGCCACCAAGCCCAGCACGGCGACCGCGCCCAGGACCCAGTAGAATCTCTTGATCTCGGAGCCGCCCGAAGAACGGGCCGCTCTACGCTTTTCGCTTCTCTTCGTCACGTCGCTTCCTCGTGGATGGGAGGGCCTCACGGGCACCGGTCCGCCTCGCTCCTACCCGTCGGAACGCCCAAGATGTTTCCGCCGGGGGATGCGATCAAGCGCTCGAGGGGGAAGCCTGCGCCAGCGGCGGGCGTGAGGTCGGTGGTCGGAGGGGGGAGCCGCACCCCGGGCTTCGTGCGAACGAGTGTCTCGTCGGTGCGCCACCCGCGGGCGTGAAGCTCGGGGTGCGGCTCCCCCCTTCACCCGGCCAGCACCTCGAGCACCTGGTCCGTGGCGCTGAGGTCGTCCAGCACGTGATGGGCGCCCGCCGCCCGGAGCTCCTCCGCTCTGAAATGCCCCGTAGCCACGGCCAGCGTGCGCGTCCCTTCCTTGAGCCCGCAGGCCACGTCCCGCGGCGTGTCCCCCACCACGTAGACGTCCCGCCCGCGAAACGTCACGCCCCACAGCTCCCGGGCGCGCCGCAGCGCGATGCCGGGAAGGTCGTCGCGCTCCTCCGAATCGGAGCCGAAGCTGCCCATCGCGAAGTGGCCGTCCAGGCCGGCGGACCGCAGCTTGAGCTTCGCACCCGAGCGGATGTTGCCCGTCAGCAATCCGATCGCGTACTCGGCCGACCGCCGTCCGAGCTCGACCAGGAGCTCCTCCACACCCGGAAGGGCGAGCATGGGCCGCTCCTCGAGCGCGACCTCGAGGTAGCCCAGATACCGTCGCCAGAGCTCGGGCATCCCCGCGCCGATCGCGTCGTCCGAGAGACCCGCACCCCGTAACAGCTCGCGCGCGATCTGGGGATCGGTCTTGCCCGCGAAGCTCACGACCTCGATGTCGCCGACGGTCCCGTACGTCTCCATCATGGCGCCACGGAACGCCTCCTTCGCCGGACCACCGGTTGCCAGGAGCGTGCCATCGATGTCGAAGAGAACGAGCCGCCTCAACGCGTTCCCTCCGTGACCGCCCGGGTGATCGCCTCTTCGAGCGCCGCCTGGGCCGCGGCTCCGAGCGACAGGACTTCCGCGGACGTCACGTCCCGGATCTCCTCGCCGGTAGATGCGGCGAAGATCACGTCTCCATCGAAGGGCGTGTGCACCGGGGCGATCCGCCGCGCCAGCGCGTTGCCGGCCGTGCGGGCCAGCCGCGCCAGGTCGACACGGGAGAGCGGCGCATCCGTCGCCACCACGGCGAGCGTGGTGTTGGTGCCCGCCTTGGCGCCGCCCATCTCCCCTCGACCGAGCGCCGATCGCACCGCGCGGGCCGAGTCGACGAATCCGCCGTCCGCGCGTGCGCCGGCGACGATCGATCCCTCGGCGTCCAGCACGTCGCCGAGCGCGTTGACCACGGCCAGCGCGCCCACCCTGTACTCCCCGATGTCCAGGGCCCAGGATCCCACGCCCCCGGGCATCGCGTTCTGCCGCCCCAGGATCTTGCCCACCGTGGCCCCGGTGCCGGCGCCCACGCGGCCCTCGGCGAGGGGCTCGGCCGTCGCGTGATCACACGCCAGGCGGCCCATGGGCGACCCCGGCCTCGGGCGCTCCGGCGCGAGATCGAAGATCACCGCGGCCGGAACGATCGGAACCCGGGCCACCCCCGTGTCGTACCCCCGGCCGCGCTCGGCCAGCCATTCCATGACGCCGTCGGCCGCCGCCAGGCCGAACGCCGACCCTCCGGTCAGGAGAATGCCGTCCACCCGCGGGACCAGATGGGCGGGATCCAGAGGCCCCATCTCGCGGCTTCCCGTCGCGAGGCCGCGCACCTCGGCCGCGGCCCGGAACGGCCCGAGAACCACCGTACACCCCGTGGCGCGGTCGGCCGACTCGGCGTGGCCGACCTGGATTCCGGGCACCGAGGTGAGCGTGGTGTTCACGCTCGCCGACCACGGAAGCAGGGAGAGGTCGCGACTCCGTTCACGAGACCGACAGCTCTCCGAGCAACGCCGGGTCGAGGTTTCCCCCGCTGACCACCACGGCCACGCGTGCGTCCCGGCCGTCCACCGCCCCCGACAGGAGCGCCGCCGTGGTCGCCGCACCGCTGAACTCGACGACGAGCTTCTGCCGACCGACCAGGAGCGCGGTCGCCTCGCGGATGGCGTCGTCCTCGACCAGCACGACGTCGTCCATGAGCTCGTTCACGTGATCGTACGTCAGATCCGTGCAGATAACGGGTGCCAGGCCGTCGGCGATCGTGTCGATGCGGTCCAGCAAGGTCGGTCCCCCGTGGTCCAGCGCGAGACGCATCGAGGCCGCGCCCCGCGGCTCCACGCCGACCACCCGGGTCGCCGGCAGAATGCGCTTCACGGCCGCGGCCACCCCGCTCGCGAGCCCGCCCCCGCCGATCGGGACCAGGACCAGATCCACGTCGGCCCACTCGCGGGCGATCTCGAGTCCGACCGTTCCCTGTCCCGCGATGATGTGGCGATGGTCGAACGGGGGCACGACCACCAGGCCCTCCTCCGCCGCGATCTTCTCTGCCCTCAGCTTGCGTTCTACGGAGGTCGTCCCCTCGAGCACCACCTCCGCACCGAGACGGCGGGCGCCTTCGCGCTTCACCGGGGGCGCGGTGGTCGGCATCACGACCACGACCCGCACGCCGCGCAGCTTGCCGGCCAGGGCCACCGCCTGGGCGTGATTGCCCGACGAGTACGTGATGATGCCCGGCTCGATCCGCTCGTCCGAGATCTGGGACACGAAGTTGAACGCGCCTCGGATCTTGAAGGAGCCGGCCCGCTGCAGGTTCTCGCATTTCAGCCGGACCTCCGCGCCCGTAGCGGCCGTGAGGGCGTCGGACGGCAACAACGGGGTGCGCACGGCCACGCCGGCCAGTCGGTGCGCCGCGGCTTCGATCTCGGCGAGCCCGACGAGCCCCTCACCCCGCTCCGCGCTCATGGAGCTTCCTCGTCGCCGCCCTCGCCCGCTTCCTCTACGGCGTCTCCCAGCGACGCGGTCGCCACGTCCGGGTCTTCGCCTTCGGCCCGGGGCTCCGGGACTTCATCCGCGTCCACCTCGCCCCCCTCCTCCGGACCTTCGCCCTCCTCGAGCGAGCCTTCGTCGCCTTCCTCGAGCTCCTCCTCGGAGATGATCCGTGCCACGTCCACGACCTCGTCGCCCTCGTCCAGATTCACGAGGCGCACGCCCTGGGTCGCTCGCCCGATGACGCGGATCTCCTCGATCGCCTGGCGATTCACCACCCCGTTGCGCGTGATGACCATGATCTGCTCGTCGTCGGTGACGGCCCGGATCGCCACGACGCTCCCGGTCTTGCTCGAGAGCTTGAGGTTGATGACGCCCTTTCCGCCCCGCTTCTGGAGGCGATAGGCGTCGACGTCGGTGCGCTTGCCCATCCCCTTCTCCGAAACGACCAGGAGCGTCGATTCGGGCCGGGCAACCACCATCCCCACGACCACGTCACCCTCGGAGAGATGGATCCCGCGCACGCCCTCGGTGGCACGGCCCATGGAGCGGGCGTCGGCCTCGTCGAACCGAATCGCCATGCCCCGCCGCGTGGCCAGGATCACCTGATCCTCGCCCGAGGTGATCTGGACGTCGATGAGCTCGTCGCCCTCGCGGATGTTGATGGCGTTCAGCCCCACCGCGCGGACGTTGCCGTACGCCGACAGGGCCGTCTTCTTGACCACGCCTTTGCGTGTGCCGAACAGGAGGTACTTGTCCTCGGAGAACTCGCGTACCGGCACCACGGCCGCGATCTGCTCGTCCGAGGACAGGTTCAAGACGTTGACGATCGGCTTGCCGCGGGAGTGGCGGTGGCCCTCCGGGATCTCCCAGACCTTGAGCCAGTAGCACTGCCCTCGCCGGGTGAAGATCATCAGGTAGTCGTGGG
>CAZVYM010000058.1:0-24887 GCA_964630935.1 uncultured Gemmatimonadaceae bacterium
TCGGGCAGGCGCACGGAGCTGGCCAGGGAGCGGAACGCGCTCGCCGAAGGGAGGAGCCAATTCGCCGAGCGTCGGACGTCCCTGTCGTCCCTGCGGACCGAGCTCGCCTGGGGCCGGACGTACCTCGCCCTCATCCGCACCGGCCTGGCGTTCCTGGTGCTGGGCATCTCGCTGTTCCGCTATTTCGGACTCTCGTGGTGGAGCCTCTTCGACGGCGCGCTCGCGCTCGGAAGCGCCGCGATCGTCATCTGGGGAGGCCGTGGCTATCACATGGCGTCCGCCAGGATGCGCCGACTCGCGGAGGGGATCCATGACCGAGCATGACGCGCTCTCCTCTCTCTGGAAGAAGGAGGACTGGTGGGCCGTGTGGCTGGGTCTGGGCTCGGTGCTCGTCGCGATCGTCTTCTTCCTGGCCGGGAGCACGCTCGCGCCCATCGCCGTGAGCCCGCCGCGCGACTGGACGGCGTTCACCACCGTGGCGGGCCACTTCGCCGGCGCGTGGCCGTGGTACGTCCTGCTCTACCTGGTGCTCGCCGTCCTCTTCACCGTCAGCACGTCGGTGATGGGACATGCGGCCAAGCGCTACCTGCCGGGCTTCACGCTCCTGTACGTCGTATCCGTGGCGATCCTGGCCGTGAGCCAGAGCCGGTTCTTCCACACGTACAGCCTCGAGGCGCCCCTCGTGGCGCTGATCCTCGGCCTTCTGGTCGGCAACGCGCTCAGGCTCCCCGGCTGGCTCGACGACTCGCTGCGGACCGAGTACTACATCAAGACCGGCATCGTCCTGCTCGGCGCGACGCTCCCGCTCACGGCCATCGTTCAGGCCGGGCCGATCGCGTTCGTGCAGGCGACGATCGTCTCGATCTCCACCTGGCTGGTGATGTACTTCGCGGCCACGCGCATCTTCGGCCTCGACCGGCGCTTCAGCGCCGTGCTCGGCGCCGGCGGTGCGGTGTGCGGCGTCAGCGCGTCCATCGCGGTCGGCGGCGCGGTCGACGCGGACAAGGAGCACGTGGCGATCAGCATCTCGATCGTCTCGCTCTGGGCGCTCGTGATGATCTTCTTCCTCCCGCTGGCCAGCAAGGCGCTCGGGCTCGCGCCCGGCGTGGCCGGCGCGTGGATCGGCACGAGCGAGTTCGCGGACGCCGCGGGCTATGCCGCCGCGCAGACCATCTCCTCGAACACCGGCACCGAAGCGGCCATCCAGACCTTCACGCTCATGAAGGTCCTCGGCCGGGACATCTGGATCGGGATCTGGGCGTTCGTGCTGGCGATCGTCGCGGCCACGCGCTGGGAGCGGCCCGGGAACGGCGGAGAGCGCAGGGTGGGGGCGGGCGTCATCTGGGCGCGCTTCCCCAAGTTCGTGATCGGGTTCATCCTCGCGTCGATCATCATGAGCCTCCTGGTCGCGAGCAACCCAGGTGGTCTCACGGACGCGGTGCAGACGGGCCTCATCGCTCCCATCAAGACGCTGCGCACCTGGACGTTCGTCTTCACGTTCCTGTGCATCGGGCTGACGACGCGGTTCCGCGAGCTCGCGAAGTTCGGCATGCCGCCGTTCTGGGCGTTCACGATCGGCGTCATGATCAACGTGCCGCTCGGATTCTTCCTGTCCACGGTGGTGTTCAAGAGCTATTGGCTGGCGGTTCGCTGACCTGGAGCGCACACGGCCGCCCGGAAGGTCGACCGGGCCGACAACTCGCGTCCTCTCGGAGACGGGCCGCCGGCCCGTCGCGACTTCAGGCCGGCTCGGCCCGGATCGTCACCCTGCGAATCGGGCGGAGCTCGCCGTACAGCGCGCTCTCCAGCTCGGCCACGATCGTGTGCACCTCGTCCAGGGGCGTGGACTCGTCCACCTGGCAGGTGACCGAGACGTTGTACGCGCCGTCGAGCATCAGGAGCGTCACGTCGCTGCAGCCGAGCACGCGCTCGTCCAGCAGGGCCCTCGCGCGGATGCGCTCGCGCAGCGCCTCCACCTCCCTGTCGCTCGCCTCGGTGAGCTCGACCTCGTCCGGCTGGTACTCCTCGAGATGGATCGTCACCTTCTCGACGCTCTCGAGGCTCTCGTGGATCTCCCGCTCGATCTCGGCCGCGACCTCGTGCGCCTCGACGAACGACTTCCCCCTCCGGTACTCGAGGTCGAAGTCGATGAAGTAGCGGCCGCCGGTGCGGTGCACCTCGAGGTTGTGGGGCGCCCTCAGCCCCTTCTTGAGCGCGATCATGCGCACCTTGTCCACGACGGTCTCGTCCTCGCTCTCGAGCGGCTCCGCGTGCACGACCACGTCCACGTCCACGTTGTGATGGGACGCGCGAACGGCCCGCTCGACCTCGTCCATGATCGCGTGCGCCCGCTCGAACGCAGTCGTCCGCCGGATCGCCACCGTCGTGTCGACGAAGACCTTGGGACCGGAGGGGCGGAGCCGGATGCTGCGGACCTCCTCCACGCCCTCCACGCCGCGCACCGCCGCGAGCACCTCCTCGTAGAGACCCGAGGGGGTGCGGTCCACGAGCGCGTCCACCGTCCTGCGCCCGAGGCGGTAGCTGACGAACAGCACCAGGAGCGCCACGGCGATGGCCGCGATCGAGTCGACCCAGGGGAATCCGAGCGAGACGCAGGCCAGCCCGACGATGACCACCAGGGAGCTCCAGACGTCGCTGGAGAAGTGGAGCGCGTCGGCCTCGAGCGCCTGGCTCTGGTGCTTGCGGGCGACCTTCCCCAGATGCCGCGAGCGGCCGACGTCGACCACGATCGCCACGCCCATCACCGTGAAGCTCCACACGTTCGCCTGGACGTGCGTGCCCTGATCCATCAGACGCCCCACGGCCTCCCAGATGATCCACGAGCAGGTGAGGAACAGCAGGAACGTCTCCACCAGGGCCGACAGGTTCTCGATCTTGCCGTGCCCATATTGGTGGTCCAGGTCGGGCGGCTTCGCGGCCATCACGATCGCCACGTAGGTGATGACCGCGGCCATCAGGTCGAGCGCGGAGTGCGCCGCCTCGGAGAGGATCCCGAGGCTGTTGGTCTGAAGCCCGACCACGAGCTTCAGGCCCGTGAGGAAGACCGCCGCCAGTACCGATCCGAACGCGGCGGCCTTCTTCTCGCGCGTGGCTCTCAGCGCGTCCATGGCTCGCTCCCCCGGGGGCTCTTCGTCGACGGCCCTCAGCTCACTTGAGCGAGTCCCACCGCCGCTCCATGACCGGCACCAGGTCCTGGAGCTCTTTCACCGCCTGCCTCGCCTGCTCCGTGGGGCGGGCGTCCGCGCTCTGGAGCACGTCCATCATGTAGAGGAGCTTCTCCTGGAGGCCCACGATGGTCTCCCGGTCGGGCTCCGTCACCGTGATGCTCCCGTAGAGGATGTCGGGCAGCGCCGGCTTGCCCCGGCCCCGGAGCCTGGTCAGAGCCGAGCGCATGGCTCCGTCCGTGGTCGAGTCCCTGAAAGCGTCGACGGAGTCCCGCATGCTCTGGAGGCGTTGATACGCCCCGTAGCACGCCATGGACAGGTCGGTCTGCAGCTTCAGGTCCGCGGCGCTGATCGTGACGCGTGGATCCATGCGCACGTCGAGCGGCCGCTCCACCGTCGTGCTGTCGACGGTCAGGCGGACCGTGTAGCGCCCAGGATGGACGAAGGGTCCGCGAGGGCCCGTGGGTGTGTTGCGGTATGTCGCCGAGATCGAGAGCTCCCGCTCCGCGCCCTCCGGGGGCGCGTAGCGCAGATCCCAGACGAACCGGTGCTCGCCCCGGTCGGCGGAGGGCCTCCGTCGCGGCCGCAGCCAGTACGTCGGGTAGTACCAGGCCGTGGTATCCAGCACCGGGAGATCGTCGTCGCTGGCGTAGCTCCGTACGACCGCTCCGCTCCGGTCCAGGATCTCCAGCGTGACCTTCTGCGCGGAGCCGGGAAGGTAGTAGTCGAGCACGGCGCCCGGCGGGGGGTTCTGTCCCGTCGGCTCTTCGGGCGGGAGCGGCGTGTCGCTGAACACGTTGTTACGCACCCGGATCGCGGTGGGCGGACTGAACAGGAACGGACCCGCGGCCCCGGCCGCGTCCAACAGCTGCCGCAGCGGCGCGACGTCGTCGAGGATCCAGATCGATCGGCCATGCGTGCCCACCACCAGATCGTTGTCGTGGATCACGAGGTCGCGCACCGACGACGCCGGCATGTTCATCCGCAGCGGATGCCAGTGGTCTCCGTCGTCGATCGAGAAATAGACGGCCCGCTCGGTTCCCGCGTAGAGGAGCCCCGGCGTCTTCGGGTCCTCGCGCACCACGTTCACGGGCCCCATCTCGGGCAGCCCGCCGGTGATCAACGTCCACGTGGCACCGTCGTCGTGCGTCCGGTAGACGTAGGGGTGCATGTCGTCGCGCCGAATGGAGTTGACCGCCACGTACGCCGTTCCCTTGTCGAAGTGGCCGGCGTCGATCTGCGAGACCTTGTCCCAGGACAGCACGGAGGGGGGCGTGACGTCCTTCCAGCTCTTGCCTCCGTCGTGCGTCACGTGGATCAGGCCGTCGTCGGTCCCGGCCCAGATGAGGTTCGCGTCGAGGGACGATGGGCCCACCGCGTAGATCACGCCCCGGCGCGCCATGGTGTCCAGAGCCGTCGTATAGAAGTCGCCGACGCTCGGCGGCACCGACGGCCGCTCCCGCGACAGGTCGGGGCTGATGGCGTCCCAGTGCTGGCCGCCGTCCGTCGTCTTCCAGAGCACGTTGGTGGCGAAGAGCAGCATGTGCGGGTCCGCCGGGTTGAAGAGGAGCGGCTCGGTCCTGAGCATCCGGTACCGTCCGGAGCGGAGCGCCTCGGGGGCCACGTTCTGGGCCGTGCCGGTCTTCTTGTCGAAGCGCATCACCCGGCCGCCGTACACGATGTCGGGATGGAGCGGATCCGGCGCTTCGTACCCGTATTCGTCGGCGCCCACGCCGATCCAGTCCCGGAACGAGATCTGGCCTCCGTTTCCACGGCTGGAGATGCCGATCGCCCCGCTCTCCTGCTGACCGCCGTAGACCCAGTAGGGGAACTGGTCGTCCGTGGTCACGTGGTAGAGCATCGCCGTGGGCTGGTTGTACCACGAGCTCCACGTCCGCCCGCCGTTCACCGTCACCGTGGCTCCCTGGTCCGCCGTGAAGAGCATGATGTCGGGGTCGTCGGGGTTGATCCAGATGCGCTGGTAGTCGTCGCCACCCGGGGCGCCCTTGAACGCGATCCACGTGCGGCCTCCGTCGGTGGAGCGCAGCGACCCCCGGCTCGCGGAGTAGACCACGTCGGGGTTCCGCGGATCGACGCGGATGTCGTTGCCCACCCGGGGATCGGTGGAGACGAGCGTCCAGCTCTTTCCGGCGTCGTCGGAGCGGTAGAGGCCACCCCCGGGCCGGGCCGAGACCGCCGCGTAGATCCGATGCTCGTCACTGGGGGCGAGCCCGAAATCGATGCGTCCCACGCCCTCCTGAGGCAGACCTCCCCCGAGCTTGTGCCAGGTGCTTCCCTCGTCCGTGGACTTGTAGAGCCCGCTGTTGGGCCCCGAGAAGGCTCCATTCTCCCACGGCCCCATCCGGTGATCCCAGAGCGACGCGTAGAGCGTGTGGCGGTTCCTGAAGTCGAACTCGACCTGATGGGCGCCGGTGTTGTGGTCGACGTAGAGGACCTTCTCCCACGTCTGCCCGCCGTCCCGGGAGCGGAAGACGCCCCGCTCCTCGTTGGGGCCGTACGGATGCCCCATGCCCGCCACGAAGACCACGTCCGGGTCGCGGGGGCTCACGACGATCCGAGCGATCTGCTGGACGTCGGAGAGCCCCACGTGTCGCCAGGTGGCGCCCCCGTCTGTGGACTTGAAGACGCCATCCCCGACGCTCAGGTCGGGTCGGTGCATCCCTTCCCCGGTGCCCACATAGAGCACGTTCGGCTGCGACGGCGACACGGCCACGTCGCCGACCGACCCGGTCGACTCCCGGTCGAAGATCGGGTGCCACGTGCGGCCGTAGTCGTCGGTCTTCCACACGCCCCCGTCCACCACGCCGACGTAGAAGACGTTGGGCTGGCTCGGAACACCCACGGCGCCCACGGTACGGCTCGCCCGGAACGGTCCGATCACCCGGTACCTGAGCCCCTGGTACATCGAGGAGTCGATGGTCGGGACGCTCTGGGCGCTATCCGCCGTCTGAGCCGACAGCGGGCTCGCCCCCGAGGCGAGAACGAGCGCGAAGACGATGGAGAGGGATCGCGGTCTCACGGGGCACTCCTCGATTCCGTGTGGGCTCCGATTTCCTGCGAAGATGGACCGGTAAGATAGCACGGGGGAAGCCCTGCCCGCCCGCCCAGCGCGGTCCATTCCGCGCGAGGAAGCTCAGCAGCCTTTCCGCCATGCCGGCGCCCCGCGGGTCGGCGAGCGGACGCGCTCGCCCGGGGCCCCCTGCGGAATGGGCCGGAACGGCGCAGCGGTGAGGGAGCCCCGGCTGCCGTGCATCGCCAACTCGGCTCGTCCCGTGAGGTGCACTCGTCCCCGGGTGTGGCGCGTGCTCTACCCCTCGCTACGCCTCGGTGCTCTCGTGTTCGTTACGGCATGGGGTGGGCGGGCGCCTTCGAGAGCGCCGGCTCGGGTGAGCGGTAGCCGGACTCGCTCTCCGCGATCCTCCTTCGCGGGAACCCCTACCGCCCCAGCCGCCGGCTCACGCCCACCATCAAGATCGGACGGAGCTTGGGCTGGTTGATCGCCCGGTCGGCGTCGGTGTAGGTGTAGGTCCCCCGCGGATTCACGTTCTGTCCGTCCGAACTGTACGATGTGTCGTGGCCCTGGAGGCGGCCGGAGAAGTACGCTTCGGCACCCCCCGAGACGACGAGATCCATCCCGGGAGACATGGGGAACGTCAGGTCCGCACCCGCGGCGAGGCCCCACAGCGAGCTTCGGATCTCGAAATCCTCATTGCCGCCGATGAACGTGAAGTGGCCCAGGAAGTGGGTGTAGCGCAGCCCGGCCCACAGCCGCCGGTGCTCCCCGCGCGGTACGAGCACGTCGAGCCCCCCGTCCCAGGTGCGACCGCTTTCCACCGGCGTGCCGTTCGTCGCGTCGTTGATGAAGATCCTCCGAGCGGCGGCGGGGTCCCCGGGATCCGTCGACGTGCGCCCCAGCCGGAGGCGCACCGTGACGGGCAGACCCTGGGCGAAGTCGCTGACCGTGGCGAACGCGTGCACGCCCAGGCCGCTGTCATAGCCGAGCATCCCGCCGACCGAGAAGGCGGGTTGCTGAGCCTGGAGGGGAACGCACAGGCATAGGAAAGAGACGGCGATGCCGAGGGAGCGCATGGTGGTCTCCACATCGTGAGCAGGGGGGATGAGCAGCAATGGCCGGCGGGTGCACGGCCCTGACACACCGGTGTTCCACACCACGGATCAGCAACCCGTGTGCCAACGGTGGAATGGCTTGCGGGACGTGGACTCTGCCGAAACGGCAGGAAACCATGTATCGGTCGAGAGGAAGAATTTGCCGCCCTCGGACGAGGGAGGAGGCTCGCCGCCTGGAGCGCTTCGTGGCCCGGCGACCTCACCCCGACGGGCCGCACGCACGGCTTCCCGGCATCAGGCTCGACCCGCGGGCGCCGCGGCCGAGGTCGCGCCGGACGCTCCCATCACGGCCGGCAGACGGGCCAGCGGGAGCGAGACGGTGAATGTGGTGCCCTTCCCCACCTCGCTTTCCACCCGGATGTCCCCTCCGTGCTGCTCGATGATGCCCAGGCTGACGCTCAGGCCGAGGCCCGTCCCCTTGGCCTGCTTCTTGGTGCTGAAGAACGGATCGAAGATCTTCCCCAGCTGCGCCTCCGGGATCCCGACGCCGGTGTCCGCGAAGCGGATGTAGACGAAGCTCCGGTCCTCCGACTTCTCCACCGTGATCGTGAGCACGCCGCCCTCGGGCATCGCGTCCAGCGCGTTCAGCACCAGGTTCAGGAACACCTGCGAGAGCTGGTGGCGGTCGCCGTACACCGGGGGCACGTTCTCCTCCACCTCGCCTCGCACCTTCACCTTGGCCAGCTTGACCTGGTTGCTCGCGAGCTGGAGGGTCTCGCCGACCAGCTGCTCGACCTCGAGCGGCGTGAGCTCGACCTCGCTCTCCCGGGCGAAGTCGAGGAGGTTGCGCACGATGTCGCGGGCGCGCTCCGCCTCGCCCACCAGGTCGGCCGCGATCTCCATGCGCTCGTCGTCGTCCAGGTCCTCGTAGTCCTCCTGGAGCGCCGCGGCGGACAGCATCAGGTTGTTGATCGGATTGTTCAGCTCGTGGGCCACCCCGGCCGTCAGCGTGCCCATCGCCTGCAGCTTGTGGGACTGCACGAGCAGCTGTTGGCGCCGTACGAGCTCCTGCGTCATGTGGTTGATGGCGGCGGCCAGCTTCGAGAACTCGTCGTTGTACTTCCGCCTCGGCGTGATGGGCGTCAGGTCGCCTTCGGCGATCCGTCGGGTGGCGAGCACCATCCGCTTGAGCGGCGCGAGCATCTGCCGGCTGATGAACCACGCCAGGGTGGCGATGACCACGAGGAGCGCGACCAGTGACCCGACGGCGATCTGGCGGGACATGACCAGCATCGCCTCCACCGAGCGGCGCTCCCCGGTGGCGAGGTCCTCCGCCTCGCTCACCATCGCCGCGCCGTGCGCGCGCAGCTCGGCCTCGATCTCCTGGATGCGCTGGTGGTCGCGGTCCGGATCGAGCGCTCGCAGGCTCGCCAGGAGCCCTTCGTAGCTGCGGACGCGATCCTGCATCGCCTCGACCGCGTCCCGCCCGATGACGGCGTCCATGTTCGCGCTCTCGAGCTGCAGGATCTCCTGCGCCGCGCGCACCTGATCGAGCGCGTCGGCCAGGTTGGTGTGGTAGAGGAACCAGTTCTTCTCGAAGCGGCGCGCCTGCTGGATCTCGAACGTGTAGCGGTCCACCGCCGCCAGGATGGCGAGCTTCGCCTGGACCCGTCCGATCAGGAGGATCGTGACGAGCGTGATCCCGAGGCCGAGCGCGAGCCAGGCCACCAGGCCGAGCGTGAGCCGGCTCCGGATGGACAGGCTGGGCCGGTCCCGGAGAGCCCGCTGGGCTTCCTCCGAGACGCTCGCCAGCGTCGCGGTGCCGGCGTCGTCCGTGGAGTGCACCACGTGCCGCACCTCCGTCTGGAGGAAACCGGTCCGCTCCCGACCCGGATGCCGGGCGGGCCGCGGGGTGGCTCCTCTCCTTCGGCGACCTGCTAGAGGACCGCCTTGTGTCCCAGGGACAGCGCCGCCTTGTTGATGACGGCCCGCAGATCCCTCGGCTTGAACGGCTTCGAGATGAAGTCGAACGCACCCTTCACCAGCGCCTCGCGCGCCACCTCGACCGTGGCGTAGCCCGTGATGAGCACGACCCTCGTCCGGTCGCAGTGCGCCATCACGTGCTCGAGGATCTGGATCCCGTCGATCCCTTCCATGCGCAGGTCGGTCACGACGATGTCGAACTCCTTCTCCTCGAGGCGTGCCAGCGCCAGGACCGGATCCTCGAAGCACTCCACCGTGAACCCCGACTTCTCCAGGGCGGGCTTCAGCCGCTTCCCGACGATCGGCTCGTCGTCGAGGATCATCACGCTCAGATCGCCCGAGCGCTCCCCACGGTCTTCCTGTTCCGCGCCAGCCATCTCGTCCCCCCTGCGTCCCTCGGACGCTTTCTCGCTCCGTACGATCCTGAGCCTGTCCAGGGCGAGCCTGGTCTTGCGGTCCAGATCGACCCCGGTGAGCTCGAAGCCCTGATCGTCCGCCCCCGCCTCGGCGAACGAGACCCGGACCATCCAGTCCTCGATCTTCTTCTTCAGGTCACCCATGAGCGGGACTCCCTCCGGCCACCGGCCTCACGTGGCCGCGCGCACCTCCGCGAGACGGTGCCGCACGCGCAAGCGCTGACGGTACGACCGGATCACGTGATAGAGGATCAATGAGCACCCGGCGATCCCTGCCGCGAAGAGCATCGCCTTGCTCGCGGTGTTGCAGATGCCGTCCCACCTCGGATCGATGTCGATCCATCCGAGCTGCCGGAGATAGGCGGGCATGGCCACGGCGCGGCTGATCACGCACAGGAGGATCACGACGCCGGTGACGATACGGATCAGGATCTCCTTCACGACCTTCGTGCCGTAGACGCCCACGTAGATGCCGATGAGCGAGCCCAGGTACAGCAGAAGGGTGAGACGGATGTCCACAAAGCCCTGGAACGCGTAGTTGAGCGCGCCCCACCCGCCCATGAACATCGCCAGGTAGAGCTCCGTGCCCGCCGCCACCGCGGTGGGCATACCGAACAGGTAGATCATGCACGGCACGCCGATGAACCCGCCCACACCGATCGTGCCGGCCAGGTACCCCGTCGCCAGCCCCACGAACATCAGGACCCAGAGCGACACCTTCACCTCGGAGACCTTGAACGTCACGTAGGGCGGCAGATGCATGCGGGCGAGCGCGTCGGCGAGTTTCCGCGACGGCCCGGCCTCGTCGGCGTCCCCCTTCGTCCGCATCGTGTCGCGCAGCATCGAGACCGCCACGACCGAGAGGATGAACACGAACACGGCGCTGATGTAGAGGTCGGCCGCCGCCGAGCCGCCCGCGCCGTGCCCGTCGCCGCCGCCTCCCTCGAAGAGCCGACTGTTGATCCAGACCGCGATGCGGATCCCGATGAACGAGGTCGTGATCAGGTAGAGGCCCATCCGCTTGTCGACGTTGCCCAGCTCGCTGTGCTTGCGCGAGCCGACCATCGCCTTGCCGAACTTGTGGGTGATGTTGCTTGCCACCGCGACGACGCCCGGCACACCGAGGTTCATCATCCCGGGCGTCATGAAGAAGGCGCCTCCGCTGCCGATGAACCCGGACAGGATCCCCCCGACGATGCCGAGCACCACCACCTGGACGGCGACCCACAGGTCGAGCGGAATGAAGTGGTCGTAGAGCAACGAGGGATCCATGGCTTCATTCCATCCTGATCAGCTTCATCAGAGAGCGCGCCACTCTCCCGTAGGAGAAGGCGACGATGGGCACGAAGGCGAACACAGCCAGGGCGACGACGAGCCTGGCGAGGGTGCCCTCCCCCGTTCCGTCACCGTGCAGGAAGGCGAGCACCGGTTCCTGGTTCGTCAGCACCAGCAGGTAGAGGAGCACGACGACCACCAGGTAGCCGGCCAGGCGCAGAAGGTCCCGGCGTCCGAAGAAGTAGTGGCTGCGCAGCTCGTCCGTGGTCACGATGGGGACGCGCATGTGGCTGGCCAGCGAGTCCCGGAGCTCCCTGGTCAGGCGGAGCTTGGCGGCCGGGTCCCGCCCCGAGTAGAGGCTGCCGAGGACCACCAGCGAGTGGGGAACGGTCCCGCAGCACGACGCGACCAGGCTGCTCCGCTCGCCGTAGACGTAGCGTCCGCCTCCCGACTTCCCCACCCTGGCGAGCTCGTCCAGCGTGGCCTTCAACCCGCCGTCGTCGACGGACTCCTCCTCGACGTCCTCCTCGATGCCGGCGACCGCGACGGGCGCGGTGGGGCGGGCGAGCGAGCCCACCGCCTCCGGGACGCCGGCCGCCTCCGCCGGAGCGAACCGCACGAGCTCGATCGCCGCGTTCCACTTGCCCGCGATCTCGACGACCTCCGCGAAGGCGTCGGAGGCGGGATCGAACGCCTCCTGGACCCAGAGGATCGTGGTCGCGGCCATCGTGGCCCGCACCTCCTCCGCGCCCTCCACCCCGTCCAGCACACGCTGGACGTCGTCGGCCACCTCCATGTCGTGCGGCAGGTAGGTCACCGTGACCGCACCGCCGTGCGCGACCACGGTGAAGCCGGTCCGGGCCGTACGGGGATCGCGGGCCAGACGCACCCTCGCGCGTGCGGCGAGATGGAGGTCCTCCATGGCCCGTCGGGACGCCGGTGTCATGTGGAAGTCCGGGAGCTGGGCCATGCTCACGAGCGCCGAAGCGGTGTTCTCGACGCTCATCCGCTCGACGTTGACGACCACGTCGTACTGGGAGGCGTCCTCCCACGACACCCCGTACATGGAGCGCACCCAGTTCTTACGGTCCTCCTCTACGGCCGCCAGGTACTTGCAGGCGGCCTCGCGCTCGATGCCGAGACTCCGCATCGTCGCGTTGATCCTGTATTCCGCGTCGGCCACCACCCGCACCCTCATCACGTGGCTGACGTTGCGCAGGAGCAGATGGCCCGTGCGTCCGTGATAGACCAGCGGACCTTCCCGGATGCGGTCGCACAGGTACGCCGTGCTGAAGGCCAGGTAGTGGTCCCGCTCCCTCGCCAACCTCTCCGTGAAGGTGCGTGGGTTCATCATGCTCGTCTCGAGCTTGCCGACCTGGATCCCCTCGCGCGTGGCGGCCTCGATCAGGTCCTCGCGGCTGAGCACGGCGTAGTCGAGCTTGCGGGCCAGGAGCTCCGCGAGCTCCTTTCCGCGCGACAGCGAGCCTCTCGAGATGCAGACGATCTGGCTCACGTCTCCTCCCCCCCTCCGCGGTCGACGCCGGCCACGGCTCGCTCCCCCAGGAGCCGTCCGATCTCGTCGCGGGCCTGCCGGGCGAGCGCCGGGTCCTTGCCGCCGCTGAACGTGGCGATCGTGACGTCACCCACTTCCAACAGCGCGCCGAACGCCACGCGCGTGCTCGCCGAGGACGACACGTCGCACGCGAGCACGCCCAGGTCCTCGGCGATCCGGCTCCCGAGCCGGTTGAGAACCGGATCGTCCGTCGCCATGACGACCAGGCACGCACCCTCGAGGTGCTCGCTCCGAACCATCTCCCTGTGCCACCGGACCCTGCCCTCTTCGATCTCTCGGGCGAGCTCGGCGGTCACGGTGGGCGCCACGACCTTCACGCTCGCCCCCGCACGCAGGAGCGTCTGCACCTTCCGGGTGCCGATCACGCCCCCGCCCACGACGACGCACGTACGGCCGCTCATGTCGATTGCGAGAGGAAGAAAGCGCATCAGTGCCCCGCAGTGAGAAGGCCGCTCGCCGCGAGCGCGAGGATCACGACCTCCGTCGTCGCGATCGTCGCGTAGATCCAGTCTCGCTTGGCGAGCAGCGTGGGAATGATTCCGACGAAACACACGAGCGTGACCGTCGAGAGGACCGCGATGCCCACGAAGTTCAGGTAGTCCCCGTGCCCGAGGGCGGTGAGCCACCACCATCCGTGGAGGGCGTGGTCACGGCGCAGGTACTGCTCGTTGACCACGTCCAGGTACTGCTCGACGTTCATCGTCCAGTAGGCGGGCAGCTCCTTGACGGGCACCGCCGGCTCCACGAGCCCCGTGAGATAGACGACGAACGTGACCACGAGGATCGCGAGGCCGGTGTACATCCCGGCCGCGAGCACCTTGGCGTAGAGGAGCTGCTCCTCGCAGACGTCCGGCTCCACGCATTCCTGGCTCATTGCGTCCCCTAGATGATGAAGGGAATCCCCAGTCCCTTCGTGATCGCCTTCGCGCCTGCGAACAGCAGGAGCCCGATGACGAGCCAGCGCACGAAGCCCGGCCGAGCGACCCGGAGGATCCGCACCCCCACGAAGGAGCCGAGCATGATGCCGACGAGCGAGGGCACCACCATCAGGGGGATGACGCAGCCTTCGTTGAGGTAGACCCAGGCCGCCGACGTGTCTGTAATGGAGAGCAGGAACTTGCTCGTCGCGACGCTCACCTTGAGCGGGGCGCCCAGCAAGAGGTTCAACACCGGCACGTTGGCCCACCCGGCACCCAGCCCGAACATCCCCGCCATGAACCCGATGACGATGAACAGGAGCAGTCCGGGCACGGTCCGGTGGATCTTCCAGTCGATGCGCTGATCGAGGCTCGCCTCCATGTAGACGCCGTGGATTCCCAGCACCTGCGACAGGCGGTCGGCCTGACGAACGACCGGGAAGGTCGACTTCCTGGCGCGGATCATGAGCGCCACGATGCCCAGAATGGCCACGCCCAGCGCCGTCTGGACGACGTCGGTAGGCAGCGCCAGCCCCACCATGGCCCCCGCGATCGCGCACGTGGAGGCGATGAGCGCCACCGGCATCGCGAGACGCAGGCTGGCCAGGTTCATCCGCAGGAAGCCCGGGCCGGCCGCGAGCGCGCCCGACATGGCCACGAGGAGTCCCGTAGCGCGCACGAAGTCGAGGTGGAAGGGAAAGAACCCGCTCACGATGGGAACGTAGAGCACGCCGCCCCCCACCCCGCCCATGGCGGCCAGCACACCCATGACGAACGTGATCCCCAGCAGGGCGAGCGGCCACACCCACCAGGCCGTGGTCCCGTCCGGGGGAAGCACCGCCGTCTCCTGCCCGCTCACCGGGCCGGCGAGCGCCAGGAGGAGGACGGAGGCCGCCAGCGCCGCGAAGGCGGCACCGGAAACGCAGCGGCGCACGAGCCGACGCGTCCTCGCGGCTCGCGAGTCGTTCATGCTCGCTCGCGGGACGAGCGAGCACTGCCAAAGGCCGTCGCAGCTCCATGCCATCGTACGTGCGGCTCGGACCACTCAGGGATAGGGATCGAACCATTCGACTCTCAAAAGCACCTCCTCCACCTCCGGGACCGCGCGGGCCAGCTCGACGATGCGGCGTCCCGTACGGCCGGTCTTGTGCAGGGGTGCCCCTCCTCTCACCACGACTCTTCCTCGCTCGGCTTCGACCTCCAGCTCGTAGGCCCGGAGCTCCTCGTCGCCCGCGAATGCCAGCTTGACCCGACTCGCCGTCAGGAAGTCCTCCAGCTGCTCGATCATGTGCCCGGTCACGGCGAACTCGGGCTGGTCGACCGCTCTCGCCGTGACGGCGCAGGCTCCCTCGACCGAGAGGCTCTCGAGGTTGATGACGAGGTCGTAGAGCGCGGGGTCCATGACATCCTCCCCGTACATCACCTTGACCCAACGGACCCGCGACTCGTCGATGTCGCGGATGTACTCCTCGGCAGCGGACCGGTCCATCCTCGAGTCGGCCATCACGGCCTCGATCCGACGCTCCATGGGGGCGATGAGCCGAAGACAGAAGACCCCCGGCACGCCGCGCAGCAGGAGGCCTCCGGAGAGGCCGTGATAGACCAGGTTGCCCGACATGGCCCGTTCGGCGAGCGCCGTCTGGACCGCCACGACGTAGGCCCGGCGCATGGAGGAGAATCGACTCCAGAGGGAAGGCCGGTCGGTCATCTTCTCGGCGAGCAGCTCCGCCGGAACACCCAGGGCCGCAGCCGCCTCCTGCGCGACCTCCCTCCCGAGGAGGGGATATCCGAGCCGTGCCGACAGGCACTCCGCCACCGCCTTGCCGCCGCTCTTGGTGCCGCGGCAGATGCAGATGATCGCCACGGGTCAGTGTCCCCCGGCGAGCGCCACGTCCAGCCGGACCCGACAGGCGGACGCGAAGGCCTCCAGCTCCGCCTTCACGTCTTCGGTGATGGCGAAGCGCGGTTGTGCGGCCGCCTCCGCGACGGCCGCGCACGCACCGTCGAGCGACAGGGTTCGCAGGTTGACCGTGAGGTCGTAGAGGGCGGGATCCTCCACGTCCTCTCCGTACATGACCTTGACGCGCCGCCGCCGATCCTGGTCCACGCTCCGGATGAACTCGCCGGCCGCCTTCCGACTCATCGACGGATCGTCCGACATCACCGCACGGATCCGCATCTCCAGGGGAGCGATGAGCCGAACGCGCAGCACGCCCTTCACACCGCGGAGCAGGAATTGACCGGCCAGGCCGTGATACACCAGGCGACCGTCGACGCAGGCCTCCGCCAGGGCGGCCCGTATGGCGAGCACGTACCGCTCTCGCTCGTAGTGGAGTCGCTCCCAGAGTCCCGGCGCGGTCTCGAACTTCCCCCGGACCACTTCCTTCGACACACCGAGTCTCTCGGCGGCTTCCTGCAGGACCTCTTCGGCGATTCGCGGATAGCCGATCAGCTCTGCGAGACGCTCGGCGAAGGCTCGACCCCCGCTCAACGATCCCCGAGAGATGGTGATGATGGCCACGCCTCGAACCTCTCACGGCAGGGTGCCAGCGAGGTCGGGCGCCTCCGGCGATGAACCGGCCCGGAGCGCCCCGCTAAATTGTGACAGAAATCACAATATTGCGGGCAGGGAATCTCAGCTACGACGTGGTGCTGAGCTCCGGGATATTTGAGATTTTTATCACGATTAATAGTTTACCGGCCGCAATACCTTGTGTCAAGGTGCTTTCAGGCCTCTTCACCCACCCCTGCGAGGGCCGGCTCGGACGCCCCGATCCGGCGCAGGTGGTAGGCGATCTCGGCGAGACCGGCGGAGAGTCGCTCGTTGCGGGAGAGCACCCCTTCCGGGACCGTGAGCCGCACCGGGGTGAAGTTCCAGATGGCTCGCACCCCGAGCGCGACGAGGAACTCGGCCATGGGCTGCGCGGCCTGCGCGGGGGTGGCCAGGATCGCCATCACCACGTCCCGCTCCCGGATGAACCCGGGAAGCTCGTCCATCGGCTCGATGGTGCGTCCGTTGACGCGCCTCCCGACCTTGAACGGATCGACGTCGAAGGCCGCGATGATCCGCAGGCCGTAGCGCTCGAAGTCCGGGTAGGCGAGAATCGCCGCGCCCAGCCTCCCGGCGCCGACCAGGACGGCCTCGTAGGTGGCGTCGAAGCCGACCACCGTGCGGATCGTGCGGCAGACCTCGCACACCTCGTAGCCCACCCGGCTCATGCCGACCAGGCCGATGGCGGAGAAGTCCTTTCGCACCTGGCTCGGATCGACGTCGAGCGCGGCCCCGATGCGGGCGCTCGTGATGGTGTCGACCGGGTGGGTCGCGGTGAACTCGGCCAGATACCGGTAGTATCGGATCAGCCGATCGAGTACGACGCGCTTCAGGCGTTCCACGAGGCTTCGTCGCCTTTGGAGGCGGTCGTCCGAGGAGCATCGAGGTCCGGACGGCGTCCTCCTCTTGAGCTTCGACTCGGGCAGGCCGTGTGAAAAAACTATCAAGATTGGCGCAGATACGTAAACGCCCGACCGGAGGAGTCCGGACGGCCCTTTCCGGGGGTTGACTACGGAGAGCCTTCTGCTGCAACGTTAATCGTGAAATTTGCCACGATTAACCGCGTGGCGAGCGTGACGCCTCCCGGTGGCGACGATCTGGCGATGGCCCTCGGGAGCGCCCGCGAACGCACTTCGACAGGACGCCCACCATGTCCGGCTCGATCCTTCTGGCGCTCGCCTACGTCCTTCTCGCCGTCTTCGTCGTCGCCGCCGTCCTGAGGACCGTACGGATCGCGAGGCTCCCCGTGCACCTCCGCTGGGAGCTGGCTCCGGTCCCGAAGGAGAAGACCCGCGGCCGCTACGGGGGCTCCTATCTGGAAGCCTACGAGTGGTGGAAGCAGCCCCGCGAGGAATCCGTCGTCGCGGAGTTGCTCTACATGCTCGAGGAGATCCTCTTCCTCAAGGCGCTCTGGAAGCACCAACGGCGCCTGTGGTGGTGGTCGTTCCCCTTCCATGTCGGACTGTATCTGCTGGCCGTGGCGGTCGGGCTGACCCTGGTGGAGGGGGCCCTGGCCGCGGCGGGCGTCCTCTCGCCCGCCTGGAGCGCTCTGATTCACGGGCTCCCGTGGCTGGCGGGGGCGGCCTACGTCCTGGGAGCGGTGGGCGCGGTCGGCCTCCTGGTGAGTCGACTCGCTCGCCCCTCGCTCCGGGCCCTCACGACCCCGGTCGCCCTCTTCAACCTGGTGCTTCTCCTCGCGGTGTTCGTGAGCGGCGCCGTGACCGTGTGGTCGGTGTCCGACCTGCCCGCCCGAGCGGCGGGACTCGCGCACGCGCTCCTCACGGCCACGCCACCGCACGGTCTGCCGGCGGCGCTCACGACCCACGTCGTGCTGAGCCTCGTCTTCCTGGCGTATCTCCCCTTCAGCCAGATGATGCATTTCGTGGCCAAGTACTTCACGTACCACCAGGTCCGCTGGGACGACCGCCCCCTCGAGCCGGGCGGCGCGATCGAGCGTGAGGTCGAGGAGCTCCTGCAACAGCCGGTGAGCTGGGGCGGGCCCCACGTCGGGGCGGACGGTCACAAGAACTGGGTGGACATCGCCACGGAGGCGCAGCCATGAGCAAGCGACCGCGCGTGAAGGACATCGGGCTCGACGGCAACGAGCTTCTCTCTCCGGTGGGCGTCGACGAGCTCATTCCGCTGCCCGCGCCGTACGACCGGCTGGACGATCAGCCCTCCTGGAAGGAGATCAGCGCGGAAGCCCGGGAGCGGATGGTCTGCAACCTGGACGGCGTCGTCGCGCTGAGCCTTCCCCGCCCCGAGACCGAGGCGGAGGAGCGGATGTGGGTCGACCGGTTCGCCGAAGGGCTCCGGAAGCTGCTCACCCGCGAGGACAACTGGACCTTCCTGCAGCCGCTCACGCTCGCGCTCGAATACTGCGTGGGATGCCAGACCTGCAGCGAGGCGTGCCATATCTTCAAGGCCAGCGGGGACAAGGAGATCTACCGGCCCACGTACCGCTCGGAGGTGTGGCGCCGGCTGGTGAAGAAGTACCTGAAGGCGGGCGGCAGGCTCGCCGCGCCCCTCACCGGCGCGGACGTGGACCTCAACTGGGCGTCGGTCACGCGCCTCTACGAGCTCGCCTACCGGTGCAACCTGTGTCGTCGCTGCGCGCAGGTCTGTCCGATCGGCATCGACAACGGGCTGATCGCCCACGAGCTCAGAAAGCTCTTCAGCCAGGAGCTCGGATGGGCCCCTCGCGAGCTGCACGAGAAGGGGACGGTCCTGCAGCTCGAGGTCGGCTCCTCCACCGGAATGAACGATGTCGTGGTCAAGGACAACGTCGAGTTCATCGACGAGGATCTGACCGAGGAAACCGGCATCGAGGTCACCTCCCCGTGGGACAAAGAGGGTGCGGACGTCCTCCTGATCCACAATGCCGGAGAGATCCTGTCGTGGCCCGAGAACCCCGGCGCGTTCGCGATCATCTTGAACGCCGCCGGCATCGACTGGACGCTCTCCTCCGAAGGCATCGAGTTCGACGGGGTGAACTACGGCTTGTTCTACGACGACATCCAGCTCGCCCGCGTCGCGTTGCGCCACGTCGGAACGGCGAAGAAGCTCAAGGTCGGCAAGATCGTGATGGGCGAGTGCGGTCATCAGCACAAGGCGCTCATGACCGTCGCCGATCGCATCCTCACGGGCGACCTGCGGGTGCAACGCGAGAGCTGCATGCCGTTCCTGGAGGAGATCGTCTTCAGCGGGAAGATCGAGTTCGATCCCTCCAAGAACGACTTCCCCGTGACGCTCCACGACCCATGCAACATCGTCCGCAACCTCGGGATCGTGGAGCCCCAGCGCCGCATTCTCCGTTACCTCTGCCCGCAGTTCCGGGAAATGACCCCGCACGGCGTCGACAACTACTGCTGCGGAGGAGGGAGCGGCTTCGCGGTCATGTCCTCGAACAACTTCACGGACTGGCGGGTGAGCGTAGCCGGGCGCATGAAGTTCAAGCAGATCCTCGACGCCTTCTCGGACCACCCCGAGCCCGAGGTGAAGAAGTACGTCTGTGCCCCGTGCTCGAACTGCAAGGGACAGATCCGCGACATGCTGCAATACTACGGCGCGCTGGAGAAGAGCGGCATCACGTACGGAGGACTCGTCGAGCTCATCGTCAACGCGATGGTCGACGTGAAGGAGCCCTTCATCAAGTGGGAGATGCACTAACAGGTCGCTGAAAAGAGGGAGCATGCCGGACCCGTGCCTTCGTACGGGTGCCCGGGAGCGCCACGGCCTCGAATCCGAGGCGGACCAGGGAAGCTGGGCGGACGAACCCCCGCCGCCCGAAGCGGGTAGGTGCCAGGGCCGGATCGGACATCCGATCCGGCGCTCCTCGCTCCGAGAGGTCTCGTGGCCACACACCCGTTCAGGACGCTTGCAGTTCTGGTCGTGGTCGCGGTGACACCCGGCTCCCTGCGGGCGCAGGCCGCGACGAAGGACGCTCAGCCCGATAGCACATCGAGCGTGGCGGGAACGGTCAAGGTGCACGAGACCGGAGAGGCGCTGCCGGAGGCAAGCGTGTCCCTGGCTGCCGTGGGCGAGGACGGCCACGGGATGGGCACGCGGATCACGGACTCCGAGGGGCATTTCGAGTTCGACCGGGTGCCGGCCGGCACCTACCACCTCCTCGTCACCTTCATCGGCTACCACGACCTGTCGGACACGCTGGACGTACCGGCCCGCTCCGACCTGAGCCTCGACCTCGCGCTCTCCGTATCCCCCATCGAGCTCGACCCTCTGGTCGTCGTGACGAGTCGCGTGAACCCCAACATGGAAGGGTTCGAGCGGCGCAAGGCGCTCGGCTTCGGGACCTTCATCACACGCGAGGACATCGAAGCGAGGCACCCCACGTACGTCTCGCAGCTTCTGACCACGGTCCGGGGTGTCCAGGTGGTTCCGATCCGGGGATCTTCGGGCTACGGCGTGCTCCTGCGCGGAGGATGCCGCCCGGACATCTGGATCGACGGGGTCCGCATCCGGAACGACATCGCGGTGGATCGGATGCTCCAGCCCGATGACGTCGAGGCCGTCGAGGTCTATCGAGGGGCGGAGGTGCCCGTCCAGTTCGAGCCGACCACATGCGGCGCGGTCGTCTTCTGGACCCGGGTGGCCAGGCCCGGAACGGGCCCCGGTCCGAACTGGAAGCACGTGCTGATCGCGCTGGGCCTCGCCGCGCTCGGATTCCTGTTGACGAGATGAGCTTCGCCGGCGGGATGACCGCCGCGCCTCCCTTCGCCGGAGATCGAGGGGCCTTCGGCGAGTCGGGACAACCCTTTTCGGTGGCTCTCTCGCCCCCCCCTGACATTTAAAGCTTCACGAACGTACGTTGAGGGAGAGAGCTCCACGGGGAGCTTTCGACATGCCTCCTCCCGCCGAGGCACGGGGGTTGTTTCAATGTCGTCGAAGATCATCACACTGCTTTGCCTGTTGGGTCTGGCGGTCGCTCCGTGTGCCGCCGCGGCTCAGGAAGCGGCCGACGGCGCCGCGGCGAGCGACACCACGAGCACGAAGCCGTCGAGCATCTCGGGCCGCGTCGCCGACCACGAATCGGCGCTCGGTATTCCGGGCGCCGTGGTTTCCCTCACGTCCGTGGTGGAGGGACCGTCGAGCGTGCGCAGGCGCGGCACCAACCGGGACGGGCGCTTCTTCTACTCCAACCTCGAGCCCGGCACCTACCTGTTGAGCATCGACCGCTTCGGCTACCGAAGCATGCACGACACGGTGCGGATCCCGCCCGGGGCCCAACTCCGGATGCATGCCGAGCTCTCGGTCCAGGCCATCAAGCTCGATCCGGTCGTGGTGGTAGTCCGGTCGCGGAGCCATCCCTTCACCGTCATCCCCGGGCTGGAGCAGAGGAAGAGGACGGGGATGGGCACGTTCATCGACCGGAAGGCCATCGAGGAGCAGAAGCCCTTCTACGTCTCGGATCTTCTGCGTACCGTCCCGGGCGTGCGGCTCCTTCGCGACGAGGACCTGGGGTATGCCATCCGGCTCCGCGGGGGTTGCCTACCCGCGATCTGGATCGACGGCAACCGCACGCAAGCCACGGACATCGACCTGCTCCTGCGTCCCTCGGACATCCAGGAGGTGGAGGTGTACCGCGGTGCCGAGATCCCCGTACGGTTCGGCAACAATCCGTGCGGGGCGGTCGCATTCTGGACCCGGACCGCCAGCAACGACGTCGGACCCGGGGCCACCTGGAAGAAGATCGCCATCTCGGCGGCGGCCCTCGCCCTCATCATCGTCGGGAGTCACTGAGGGGCTCGGGGAACGTCGCTCCCCACGCGCGGCCGGCCGGGCTCGCGCGGAGCCGACCATCCGGGTCGGGTCCTCGCCGTGCCGTCGGCGCGCCCTTCAGGGCCTACGCGCGATCACCAGGTCCGTCGGCCCCGGCAGCCCGACTTTCCGCGTCTCCTCGAACCCGACGTCGCGAAGCCACGAGGCGTACTCCTCCTCGCTGTATGCGCTCCCCCCCTCCGTTCCGACGAGCATGTTGAGCGCGAAGAGCGCGCCGGTCCTGGGCCCGGTCTTGTCGGGTCGCAGAATGAAGTCCTGGATCACCACCCGGCCCGAGGGCTCGAGCGCCGCGAAGGCCTTGGCGAGCATCTTCCGGTTCTCGCCGGGGCTCAGCATGTGGCAGATCGCCGAGATGAAGACGAGGTCGTAGCCGCTCCCGTACGTATCGTCGCGAAGGTCGCCGACCCGGGTGCCCACGCGCTCCGTCAGACCGGCCTCCTCGATGTGGCGCCGCGTGATCGGCACCACGCTCTCCAGGTCGAGAACCTCCGCGTGCACGTCCTCTCCGGCCTGCGCGAAGGCGATCGAGTAGGCACCGGACCCGCCTCCGAGGTCGAGCACCCGACCGACCCCCTCCAGCCCGATCGTCCGGACCACCTGTGGTGCCCGGACCGCCGCGTTCTTGTGCATGGCGGCGATGAACGCCTCGGTCCAATCTTCCGGATCTCGCCGCTCGCCGCGGCTCACGGACGTTCCCTGCCGTACGCACTCGGTCAGCGTGGTCCAACGGGGCCACAGATGCACCGTATGCATGAGGGCCGCCCGGGAATCGTGCTCTCCGCCGGCGGCCAGATAGCGGGCGGCCACGGGCGTGTTGGAGAATGAGCCGTCGCGCTTCGCGAGGACGCCCAGCGCGACCAGCGCGTTCAGCAGGGCCTCCGTGGCCCTCGGATCGGTCCCGATCGCCGCGGCCACCGTCGCCGCGTCCGCGCCCTTCCCCACCTTGGAGAAGACGTCGAGCTCGACGGCGGTCAGGAGAGCCCTGCTCTCCCGGAAGCCGTTCACGGCGGCATGCAGATCGTCGGGAAGCGCCCCCGCCCGCTCGCGCGCCCCCAGCGCCGCGAGCCTCTTCTCCTTGTTGTCGTCGATCTCGGCGCGCACGGCCGGCTCGTCACCGCTCGAGAGCCTTTGCACGGGGCGGCCGTTTCCGAAGTGCTCGCGCACGAGCTCCTCGACGTCGCCCGGCTCGACCCCCGAGTACCAGACGCCCTCCGGATACACGACCATGTTCGGACCCCGCGTGCACAGGCCCAGGGACCCGCACGCGGTCACCTGCACCTCGGCCGCCAGTCCCTGCCGTGCGATCTCACGGCGCAGCGCTTCGATGGTCTCGGCCGAGCCGTTCGCGGAGCACGAAGGCGCCCCCTCGGCTTTCTTCTGGTCGCACGCGTAGACGTGCAGACGAAACGGTTCCATGGATCTCGTCCTTTCTCTTCATCGGTCGGATCTCCGACCGCTCGTTGGCGTTCATACGTCGCGGCCCCGTTCGCCGTCCTGGCCTTCCAGGGCCGTGATCACTCGGTTCAGTCCTTCCCTGCCCTGCACGTCGGAGTCGAAGAGCGGGATCCTGAGCCTCGGGAGATCGCCCAGCTCACGATCGATCTCCTCCAGGTAGCCGGCCTCGCGCTCCCGGCGGCGCGCCATGAAGGACCCCTCGGCGTCCGTCGGAAGCACGCGATTCACGATCACCGCCGCCACCGGAATCTTCGAGCGGCGCAGCGCGGCCACCGCCTTGCGCGTCTCCAGGATCGGGAGCCGCTCCGGCGTCAGCACGAAGGTGAACGCGGTGCGCGCCGGGTCGGTGACGATGTCCCGGGCGGCCCGGAAGCGCTCCTGTCGCCGCTCCAGGGCCTCGAGCACCGGGTCGTCCTCCTTCCCGGCTTCACCGGCCGCGGCACCCGCCACGTTCCGCCACATACGGCCGAGCGAGCGCACCTTGCGGCGGCGTGACACCAGCCCGTCGATCCAGCGGCTCATCAGCTCGGGAAGCGACAGCAGACGCACGGTGTGGCCCGTGGGCGCGGTGTCGAACACGATGCGGTCCCAAGCCGACCCCGCTTCCCGCATGAGCTCGGCGAAGCGATCGAGCAGGGCGGCCTCTTCGGCACCGGGGGAAGAGCGCGCCAGATCGATCTCCCGCTCCACCTCGTCGAGGATGCGCGGCGATGCGACCTCGCGAACCCGATCCTTCACGTCCGCGATGTATCGGTCGGCCTCGATCTCGGGATCGATCTCCAGCGCGTGCAGGTTCTCGACGACCTCCCGGGGCTCGTCGCCGAGCGAGACGCCGAGGATGTCGCCGGTGGAGTGCGCCGGGTCCGTGGACACGAGCAGCGTACGCACGCCGCGCCGGGCGGAGCGCAGGGCGAAGGCCGCGGCCAGCGTGGTCTTTCCCACTCCGCCCTTACCGCCGAAGAAGACGATCGGTGTCGCGGGAAGAGGCGAAGGAGCGGGGTCCGTCGATGTCATCGCGCCGGAGCCCGCGAGAGGGGGCTGTGCGGGTACGCTCGACCGGCCTGCCGACCTCCGCACGGGTGCGTCAGCAACATCGGAACCCCCCTTCCGGGGGCTGCTCCATTCCCATGCGCCGGTGCCAGGCGTGGAACCGCTCCATCACCTCGGGCAGGAGCTCGAGCGTGTAGAACTCGACCGGATTCGGCACGCCGAGGAGATCGGAGGTGGTGAGCAACAGGAAGAGGTCGTGCTGACGGGCGTACTCCCGATGGATCTGCGACCGGTACGGCGCCATGTAGAGCGCCTCGTACAGATCGCGAAAAGTTCGCAGCGCATCCCGGATCCGGCCCGGCATCTCGTCCTCCGCACCGTCGACGTCGGTGCTTTCGCCTATTCCGTGCCCAGCACGTCGTACACGACCTTCTCCGCCGGAGTGCCGCCGTCCTTGCCCGACATCATCTTCCTGAACGCCACGATCGCCTCGAGGATCAACCAGATCTCGAGCGCGAAGATCAGGGCTCCCACACCGAAGAGGAGCCACTGATGCCGGAAGAAGCTCGCGAGCTGCTCGATCATCGCCCAGGTCGTCATCACGAAGAGGAAGACCATGGGCACGGCGGTGACCACCACGTTGCGCTTCAGCCG
>CAZVYM010000059.1:0-3568 GCA_964630935.1 uncultured Gemmatimonadaceae bacterium
GCCGGGCCCGTAGCTCAGTTGGTTAGAGCAGCCGACTCATAATCGGTAGGTCGCAGGTTCGAGCCCTGCCGGGCCCACTAAGCACAACGCGGTCTTGCCGGGCGAGTCCCTGAACACCCCGCCTAGCGTGTGAACATAAGCCCGACGCCCCCGCCGTTGATGGATTTGTTGTAGGGATTGTGGTTCGTCTCCCGAAACGGCGAGGAACCCTGCGCGTAGTAGGCCTGCCAGAACGAGATCTGCGTGTCGGCGAAGTAGAATCGGGTGCGGAACAGAAATGGACGTCCAAGCTCGCCGCGGGTGACTCAGAACGCGTAGCCAACCGTGAGCCCGGGCCAGATGAAATAGCTACCGCCGCCGATGAGCCCGTACACGGTGCCCCGGAACAAGAACCCAGAGGACGACCGGAATTCGAACCCGAGCCCGGTATATCCGAAGCTCCCCGAGGAGCTGTCGGAGCCGAACGGCCCAGCATCGGTGGATACGTTTGCGAATACTCCTCCCCCGGTCACGAAGGGTGAGGCGTCCTTGTCCTTCAGGAAGTAGAGCCGTCCGCCCACGGTCCCGAGCACCAGGCTCGCGCCACCGCCACCTGACGTCGAGCCCGATCCCAATCCCGCGATCGACGCCTCGAGTCCGAAGAGGGGACTCACCATGTGCTGATAGGAAAACGAGTAGAGGAGGGAATGGCCCAGCAACTCGACACTGACGTCGTTGGGGAGCGCCGTGCGAGTCGTGAGGGGCGCGTCGGCGGCTGTCGACTGCCCGACAGCGGAACCGGCCGAGCCGACGGAGAGAGAGGCCGCGATGAGAACCGTGGTCGCCCATGGTGCCTTCATGTCGTGCTCCTTGCACACGGCAAGAGTGTGGCGGAGCCCATGCGTGCACCGGATGGGCCCCGACGAGCGGGGGCTCCTACATCCATTCTCTTGCTCGACCCACGGGCAGGTCGCTCGAGAACCCGGCAGTGGAGCGCCAGGCCGAAGCGAGTCACAGTAGACCTCGGGTTTTCTGCCTGTCAAGAACGCGTGATCGCCAAGTAACACCCTACGCGCTCAGAGACAGAACGACAGCCGAAATACCTCGTGAGAATGGGTTCGTCGTGCGATTGGCTCCGATCGTGACCCCGCGAGGGGATTCCCACCGGGTGATGTCAGCGCCGCCCACCGTGGGCGGTAGTCAGCGCAGCCGGATCCAGGTGCGCCTGGCGGAGTGGATCCGCGAAACGAGGGCCTCCCCGCCGTGTAGGTCTCCAGGTCGGATGTGGCCCGAGGCCGGAGGGGCTCGGCGAGATCCTCAAGGTTCAGGTCGGGGATACGCGGGCCGCTCCCCTTCTGCTGCGACCTGCGTGAAGAGGCGACGGTGTTACTCAGCCTCGGGGTCCGGGGGCTTTCTGAGCTTCTTCCTCCGGCTCCGTCGCTTCTTGGCCTCGAGGCGTTTGCGCTTCTCCTTCGGTGGGACCCGCGTCGGGATGCGCGGTACCTCCGGCTCGTAGAGCGCTTGCAGCTTTTCCCGGAGTCGGGCGAGCGCCAGGGCCCGATTGCGGTGCTGGCTGCGCTCGTCGCGGGCCACGGCTCGGAGTCCCGTGGGCTCGTGGACGAGGCGCACGCCGCTGTCCGTCGTGTTCTGGTGCTGTCCGCCGGGACCACCCGCGCGAAACGTCTCGACGCGGCACTCGGCCAGGAGCTCCTCGTCCGTCTCGGGGATCCGGGGATCACGGTTGCCGTCGTCACCCATGTGCGTTCCGGGCGTCACCTGATTCGCGGGGCAGACGGGTATGCCCGCCGTATGGACACATCCGGCCGTTTCGGGGTAATGTTCGGCGCTCTCGCGTCGCCCCCCGGACGGACGGCCTCATGATCCTGGAAGGTATGGAACAGCACCCGGGCGCCAGGTTCCTGTTCATCCTGGCGTGCCTGGTGATCGTGGTCTTCGGCGTCAAATTCGCGGCTCCCATCCTGCTGCCGGCGTCGTTCGCCCTGTTCCTCGCGGTGCTCAGCCTTCCCGTGATGTTGGGCCTGAGACGCCGTGGTGTTCCCGCGGTTTTCGCGATCGCGCTCACGGTCGGCGTCGTGATGGCCGGCTTCGGGCTGCTCATCCTGCTCGCGGGCCAGTCGCTCTCGGACCTCCAGACCCAGCTGCCGCGCTACGCCGTCCGCCTGCAGAACCTGCAGGAGTCGTGGATCACCTGGCTCGAGGGCCACACCGGGCTCCCGGTCGGAAGCTACCTGACCGCGGACCTGATCAATCCGGCGGCGGTGGTGGACCTCGCGGGGAGCGCGGTGGGCCGGATCGCTCAGTTCGTCTCCATGACGTTCCTGGTCTTCCTGATCATGATCTTCATGCTCGGTGAGGCCACCGTGTTCCCGGAGAAGATCCGCGTGATCCTGGGCAGCCGTCCGGGGGACCGTGAGCGGATGGCCAAGGTCGTGCACGAGGTCCAGACCTATCTGGGCATCAAGACCGTCATCTCTCTCGCGACCGGTCTGATCCTCGGGGCGTGGGCGTATGTCATGGGCCTGGATTTTCCGGTGCTGCTGGGGCTGATCGCGTTCCTGCTCAACTACGTTCCGACGGTCGGCTCGATCATCGCCGCCGTGCCGGCGATCCTCTTGAGCCTGATCCTGCACGGCACGATCGCGAACGCGCTGGAAGTGACCCTCGGATACGTGGTCGTGAACACGATCTTCGGCAACATACTGGAGCCCAACCTCATGGGGCGTCGTCTGGGCCTATCGACGCTCGTCGTGGTCCTCTCGCTGCTCTTCTGGGGCTGGGCGTGGGGCCCGCTCGGCGCCCTCCTGTCGGTACCGCTCACCGTGGTGGTGAAGATCTGGCTGGAGAACACGAAGGACCTGCGCTGGGTAGCGATACTGCTGGACAAGGCTCCTACCGCCGGAGCGATCCAGATGGCGAGGGGGCTCGATTCGGAGGACGTGACCGAGGTCGCATGACGTCCTCGCGCGGCGCCGGGCGCCACCGACGAACCGAAGCGCACAACCTAACGCTGGAGTAGCCGAACATGCCCCGTGTGGATTTCGAAGATCTGCCCGCCCACGGACGGCTGTGGGTCTTTCCTTCGAGTCGTGCCCTGTCGCCCGACGAAGCCCGGGAGCTCATGGAAGCGGTCGATGCGTTCCTGGAGGGTTGGGCCGCTCACGGCATACCGCTCCACTCCGGTCGGCGCCTGGTGGACGGGCGGTTTCTCCTCGTCGGCGTCGACGAAGACGCCGAAGCGCCCTCGGGCTGCTCGATCGACGCGCTCGTAAACCAGCTTCGCTCGCTCGGATCCGAGATGGGAGCGGAGCTGGTCGACCACGCTCCGGTGTTCTACCGGGAGGGCGACGGCGTTCGAAGCGCGTCCCGGTCCGCCTTCCGGGCGATGGCGAGCTCGGGAGAGGTCGGGCCCGATACGCGGGTGTTCGATACGACCCTGACCCGGATCGCCGATCTGCGGGAGAAGGGCCTCGAGCGTCCTGCCCGCGAGAGCTGGCACGGCAAGGTGTTCATGAAGGAGCAGGTGGGGGCCTGAAGCTCGGGCGAGCCCGGTCGGCGGCGCGCAGGTGGG
>CAZVYM010000059.1:3668-24552 GCA_964630935.1 uncultured Gemmatimonadaceae bacterium
CAGGTGGGCGCCGGAAGCTCGGACGAGCCCGGTCGGCGGCGCGCGGGTCGGCGTCCGAGGCTCAGCCGAGCAGCATATGTGCCAGGAAGCGGGCAGTTTCCTCGTCGGCCCAGAAGCGGGGCCGCCAGGGCGTGCCCGAGAGGAATCCGACGTGGCCTCCCACCGGCGTGAGCGCGGGAATCAGGAACGGGTTCGCATCCATGGCGGCGGACGGGATCCGCTCGGGGGGCAGGAAGGGGTCGTCTCGGCTGTGGATGAGGAGCGTCGGGACACGAATTCCATCGAGGAATGAAGCGCTGCTCGAGGCGCGGTAGTAGTCCGGAGCGTCCCGAAACCCGTGGAGCGGTGCCGTGACGGCGTCGTCGAAGGCGCGTAACGTCCGGGCGCTCCGCAGTGCCGCCAGATCGGCCCGTCCGTCCAGAAGCTTCTCCTTTTCCAGCGCCTTGCGTCGGAGCGAGTGCAGGAAGTACCGGGCGTAGGCGTGCCCCATGCGCGTCCGCTCGAGAAGCTCGGCGCCCGCGGCCAGGTCGTAGGGCACGGACATCGCGACGGCCGCATCGACGAGCCCCCTCCCTCCGTCGTCGCGCTCACCCAGGAGCTTGAGGACCACGTTTCCGCCCAGCGAGAACCCCATGATGCCGAAGCGGCGGTCCGGATGGCGGGCCCGGAAGGTGCGCAGGAGGAGCCCGGCGTCGCCGGTCTCGCCCGAGTGGTAGAAACGAGGCGCCCGGTTCATCTGGCCGCTGCATCCCCGGAAGTTCATCGCGACCGGACGGACGCCGTGGGCCAGGAGGTGGCGGCAGACGCTGCGCACGTACGTTCTGCGCGACGACCCCTCGAGCCCGTGCAGCACCAGAACGATCGGGGCGCGCTGCGAGGGGTCCGGGGCCCAATCGACATCCAGGAAGTCACCGTCCGGGGTCTCGATGCGCTCCCTGCGGAACGCGGGTCCCGATGCCGAGCGCAGCACGCGGGCGAGGAGCGTCTGCGCGTGCGGTCCCGGTGCCCAGCCCGCCGGGTGGAACGGGCGGGGTCGGAATCCTCGGAGGTCGCTTCCCGAAGAGGTGTCGGCGTGAGGGTCCATGGCGGCCGAAGGTAACGCGGCGGGCAAAGGTGACGCGACCGCTCTCTGGACGCCGTCCCCCGAGGTCCGCAGGTTACAGCCGCCGCCTCCGGACGTCACGTCCGCGGGTGCACACGCCACTCAGACCGAGCTCGCAACGCCGTGTCCACCGTGCCGAAGATCCAAGGCCTGTCCATGCTCGCTGCCGCCTGCCTCCTGACCTCGTGCGCACCCGAGGCCCACCCCTCGCTCACGGATCGGGGGGTCTCTTGGGCGCTCGCTCAGCATCGCCACGAGACCCTCTCGGATGTGGCCTACCGGATCGCGCTCGACGTACCCGCCGAGCGGACCGAGCCCATCCGCGGCCGAAGCACGATCTCGTTCCGGTGGAACGACCCGGACAAAACGGACCTGGTGCTGGATTTCAAGGATCCTTCCGAGAGGGTCCAGGGGGTGCGCGTCGGCGAATCCGAGACGACCTGGAGCGCGGCCAACGACCACGTGGTGATCCCCGCGGCCGCGCTGCAGGACGGGATGAACGAGGTGCAGATCGACTACACGGCCGGTGACGACGCGCTCAACCGTCACGATGACTTCCTCTACACGCTCTTCGTGCCGGACCGGGCGCATTACAGCCTGCCCGTCTTCGATCAGCCGAACCTGAAGGCACACGTGAGTTGGAAGCTGACACTCCCGGAGACCTGGAAGGCCGTGGCCAACGGCCCGGAGGAGGGCAGGGAGGCCTCGGGCGGAACCCAGACGATCACCTACGGCGCCACCAAGCCCATTCCCACGTACCTGTTCGCGTTCGCGGCGGGTCGGTTCGAGGAGGTGACGGCCGAGCGGGACGGGCGGACGCTCACCATGCTGCACCGCGAGACCGACTCCGCGAAGGTGGCGCGAAACGCGGACGCCATCTTCGATCTGCACGCCGCGGCGCTGAGATGGCTCGCCGACTACACCGGCATCGAGTATCCCTTCCAGAAGTTCGCCTTCGTGCTCATTCCCTCGTTCCAGTACGGCGGGATGGAGCACCCCGGGGCGATCCTCTACCAGGCGAACAGCCTGATGCTCGACGCCTCGGCGACCCAGGCGCAGATCCTCGGCCGCGCCCAGGTCATCGCGCACGAGACGTCCCACATGTGGTTCGGCGACCTCGTCACGATGAACTGGTTCGACGACGTCTGGACGAAGGAAGTGTTCGCCAACTTCATGGCCGGGAAGATCGTGGCTCCGTCGTTCCCGAGCGTGAACCACGACCTCCGGTTCCTGATGGCCAACTTTCCGGCCGCCTACGCGGTGGACCGGACCGCGGGCGCCAACGCCATCCGGCAGCCGCTCGAGAACCTCGACGAGGCCGGCTCGCTGTACGGCGCGATCATCTACCAGAAGGCGCCGATCGTCATGAGGAAGCTCGAAGCCCGCGTGGGGGAAGACGCCTTCCGGGACGGGCTGCGGAGCTACCTGCGGACCTACTCGTACGGAAACGCCACCTGGCCGGACCTGATCGCGATCCTGGACCGGAGCTCCCCGGACGACCTGTCGGCGTGGAGCGAGGTCTGGGTGGAAGAGCCCGGGCGGCCGAGGATCAGGGTGACACGCGAGGATGATGCCGTCGTGCTCCGACAGGACGACCCGGCCGGCAAGGGAAGGGTCTGGCCGCAGCGCCTCCAGGTCCGCCTCGGCCATGCGCGCGGCGACACCGTGGTGCCCGTGGACCTGGACGACGGCTCGGCCCGCATCGAGGGCGTCGCGACCTCCGATCTCCAATGGGTCCTTCCCAACGGGTCGGGCATGGGCTACGGCGACTTCGTGCTCGATTCCGCGAGCTTGGCGTACTTCTCACGGCACCTGCCCGAGCTCGAGCCGGCGCTCGTGCGCGGGGCTGCCTGGGTCACGCTCTGGGACCAGGTGCTGGACCGCCGACTGGCGCCCGACCCGTTCCTCGACCTGGCGTTGGAGGCGCTGGGGACGGAGACGGACGAGCAGAACCTCGGGCGGATTCTCGGCTACGCCGGCACGGTGTATTGGCGCCTGCTGCCCGCCGACCGGCGAGTGGCCCGGGCGCCCGACGTCGAGCGCGTCCTGTGGAAGGGCGTGACGAGCACGCGGCCGACCACGGCGCGTGCGGCGTTCTTCAACGCGTACCGGAGCGTGGCGCTCACAGACGAGGGCGTCGCCCGTCTCCGCCGCATCTGGTCGGGAGACGAGAAGGTCCCGGGCCTCCCCATGTCCGAGCGTGACAAGACGGCTCTGGCGGCCGCCCTCGCCCTCAGGGGAGTGCCGGACGCGGCGGACGTCCTCGACCGGCAGGAGGCGCGGATCCAGGACCCGGACCGGCTCGCCCGATTCCGGTTCGTGCGTCCCTCGCTGTCGGCAGATCCGGCGACGAGGCTGGCGTTCTTCGACTCGCTGAAGAATCCGGCCAACCGGGCTCGTGAGCCGTGGGTCCTGGCGGGCCTAGAGAACATCCACCATCCGCTTCGCTCGGAAAGCGCGCTGCCGACGATCCGGCCGGCGTTGGAGATGATCGAAGAGATCCAGCGCACCGGAGACGTCTTCTTCCCCGGCCGGTGGCTGGACGCGACGCTCGGGGGCCACAACGAGGCCCAGGCCGCCGATACGGTTCGCGCCTTCCTCGCGGCCAACCCCGATCTGCCTCGTCGGCTTCGGGAGAAGGTGGAGCAGTCGGCTGACATGCTCTATCGGTCGGCGGAGATCGTGCATGGGTGGAAGTGAGCCACGCCATTCGCTTCCCGTGAGGGGCTGAAACGGATACCAGCGGAGCGCGCGCACTGAGGAACTCCCCCCTGGGGCTCCGGCTGATGGCCGCTGCGGCCCTGTCCTTCTCGCTGATGTCGGCGCTGGCGAAGCTCGCCGGCGGGTCCGTTCCGGTCTTCGAGATCGTGCTCGCGCGCTCCCTCGTGGTCGCCGTGCTCTCGGGCTTCTCCATCGCTCGAGCCGGGTCGGGGTGGGTCGGCAGAGAGCCGCGCCTCCTCCTGCTCCGGGGGGTTCTCGGCTTTGGCGCCTTGAGCAGCTTCTACTTCGCCGTCGTGCACCTGCCGCTCGCCGATGCCACGGTGCTCCAGTTCACCAACCCGGTGTGGACCGCCTTCGCGGCGGCGCTCTTTCTGAGCGAGACGATCGGCCTGCGCGAGACGCTGCTCGGTCTGACGAGCCTCGGCGGGGTCGTCATGGTGGCTCGTCCGAGCTTCCTCTTCGGCGTGGCGTCGTCGCTCGATCCACTCGCCGTCGGGGTGGGTCTCCTCGGTGCCCTTCTCACCGGGGTGGCCTACGTGGTGGTCCGAAGGCTCCGGGGAGAGCAGCCGATGCTCATCGTCTTCTACTTCGCGGCCTTCTCCGTCGTCGCTTCGCTGCCGATCGTGGCCGCTCATCCCGTCATGCCCGGGGCCCGTGCGGCGTTGGTGCTTCTGGGCGTCGGGCTGGCCGCCCATCTCGGGCAGGTATTGGCGACCTGGGCGTTCCGCCTGGAGCCGGCCGGGCGCACGTCCGCGGTGGGTTATCTGCAGATCGCGTTCGCCGCAGGCTGGGGCTTTCTCCTCTTCCATGAAGTCCCCGACGGGTGGACCTGGGCCGGGGCCGCGATCGTGGTGGGGAGCACGCTGATCCTGCTCCGGAGCGCGCCCGGCCGTTGAGCTCTCCGTGGATGCGGGACCTGGACCGAAGCCTACCGGGTTGCAGGCTTCGCACCATCAGGAACTAAACGGCGTTATCACCATGCAGCGACATATAGGTTGACCGGTGTGTCTTGTTTGTTTACACTGTTAACCTATGTCTGATCAACGGGAACACATTCTGGCATGCGCCTGCGACCTGTACGTGAATGCCGGCCTGGAGGGCTTCTCGATGCGGAAGCTGGCCAAGGCCGTGGGCGTCACGGCGCCGGCGCTCTACCGGCACTACGAGAATCGTGAGCACGTCATCGCCGACGTGGTCCGTGAGGCCTATCGGGAATTTTCGGCGTACCTCTACCGGGCTCTGGAGGGCCGCACGCCCCTCGAGCGGATCGTCAAGGCGGGAGAGGGCTACCTCGACTTCGCGCTCGAGCACCCGCGTTGGTACCAGATCCTCTTCATCTCCCCGGCCCAGCTCGGAATGGACCGGCTACCGGACGACATCGAGGCCCACGGATGCGCGATCCACCAGTTCTGGGTGGATCGGGTCCGGGAGGTCCAGGACGAGGGTCTCATGAAGGCGGGTGACCCCATGGAGGTATCCCTCACGATGTGGGCGCATGCCCATGGACTCCTGGCGCTCTACCGCCACGGGAACCTGCAGACCGATGAGGCGACGTTCAGGCGGATGTTCAGGGAGTCGGGTGCACGGATGATGGCGGGCCTGGCGACGGAAGATCTCGCCGCTCAGCTGCCGCGGGAGCTCGCGGCGGCGGAGATGTCAGGGGTCGAGGACGGAGGATGACAATCGTGAACGCGGACGAGGATGGGGTGAACGGGATGAGCGATCTGTCCAGGCGGGTCTCGCGGGATCCGAAGCGGTGGCGATCGACGGGGGTGGCACTCGCGGCCGTGATCGCCGTGCTGGGGGTGGGGGTCCGGGGCGTCGCGGCCCAGGATTCGGGACGGCGGTCGGCCCAGGATTCGGCGCGGAGTCGGGAAGAGGCCCGGACGCTGACGCTCGAGGATGCCGTGGGCATGGCGCTGCGGCAGAGCCGGGACGTCCAGGACGCGCGGCTCGGCCTGCGGCAGGCGCAGGAGCAGGTCTCGCAGGCCTGGAGCAACGTCTATCCGTCCGTGGACCTGAACGCGAGCTACACGCGCAACGTCTCGCCCGCGGTGAACTTCCTGCCCGCGATCATCTTCAATCCCGATGCGGGACCGGACGACCTGATTCCCGTGCGGTTCGGGGCGGACAACCAGTGGAACTCGACCATCAGCCTCGAGCAGCCCCTCTTCTCGGCGGCGGCGTTCCTCGGCGTCGGCGCCGCGGGTCGGTACGAGAACCTGCAGGAGGAGATGGTGAGGGGCCGGAAGCAGGCGGTCGTGACCCAGGTCCGGCTCTCCTACTACCAGCTCCTGCTCGGGCAGGAGCAGCATCGGCTCACGGAGAACTCCCTGCACCGGGTGCGGGAATCGCTGAAGGAGACGCAGGCGATGCAGAAGGCCGGCCTCTCCTCGGACTACGACGTCCTGCGCCTCCAGGTCGAGCTCGCGAACCTCGAGCCCAACCTCAGGCGCGCCGAGAACGCGGTCTCGCAGGCGCGCCGGCAGCTGGCGATCCAGCTCGACCTCGAGGAGGACGCGGCGATCCGGGTGGAAGGCTCGCTGGCGACCATGAACCTCGACTCGGTGTCCGCGAACCAGCAGCAAAACCGTCAGGTGCTTTCCCTCGTAGGGTTCCGTGACGTGGGCGAGGGGGCGGTCGACGACGCGATCAGCACGGCTCGGGCACATCGCTCCGATCTACGACAGCTCGAGCTCGAGGAGACGCTGCACAAGACCGAGATGCGCCTGGAGGAGGTCCAGTACCTGCCGAAGGTCACGCTCTTCGGCAGCTACGTGATCATGGCGCAGCAGAACGGGAGTCCGGTGTTCTTCGGCTCGAACCTGCAGCGGGCCTACGCCCGCGCGGTGGGTGTGAGGGTCTCGCTGCCGATCTTCCAGGGCTTCAACCGGGACGCACGTATCGACGAGAAGCGGGCGGTCCTGCGACAGGCCGAGACGAGGACCAGCCTGGCGATCTCGCAGGCGAAGAACGAGGTGACCACGCTCGTAGAGCAAGCCGACGAAGCGCTCCTGCGGGCTCGCGGGCAGAAGCTCGCGGTGAACCAGGCGCAGCGCGGGTTCGAGATCGCCAGCGCGCAGTACCGCGAGGGTATCAGCAGCCAGCTCGAGTTGACGGATGCCGAGGTGGCGCTGAGGCAGAGCGAGTTCAACTACGCCCAGGCCGTCTACGATTATCTGGTGGCGAGGGCGAAGCTCGATCAGGCGACCGGCAGCGTGCCCCTGGTGGACGTGGGGACGTCGGACGCCCGGCAACCGTGAGAATCGACGTGACGAACGCGCACGTGGAGAATACCGCAATGAAGAGGTCGTGGACGTGGGGAGCGCTGGCGCTCGTGCTGATCGGCACGACGTGGGGCTGTGGGAGCGCGTCGGCCGACGGCGAGGAGATGGCGCAGGGGCAGGGCTTCACCCGCGTCATCAACGTGGAGGTGATGCCGGTGAGCCCGCAGAGATTCGTGGAGGAGATCCGACTCACCGGCTCGGTGACGGCGAGCCAGGATGTGCGTGTCTCCGCGGAGGAGAGCGGAGTGGTCCGCGAGGTCTTCTTGGACAAGGGAAGCCACGTCCATGCGGGCCAGCCGCTGCTCAAGATCGACGACCAGGTATTACGCGCCCAGGTGGGCCAGGCGCGCGCGCAGGCGGATCTGGCCAGCCAGACGTGGGAGCGCCGCAAGCGCCTCTGGGAAGAGGATTCGGTGGGCTCGGAGATGGCGTATCTCCAGGCGAAGTTCGCCGCCCAGCAGACGCAGGCGAACCTCGAAGGGCTGGAGGCCCGGCTCGAGCGCACCACGGTGCGCGCTCCCTTCGACGGTGTGCTCGACGAGCGCACGGTGGAGGTCGGCAGCATGGTCTCTCCCGGACAGGTGGTCGGTCGGGTCGTGGCCCTGGATCCGGTGAAGGTGCAGGCCGGGGTTCCGGAGAGGTACGCCGCCGACGTGCATACCGGGGCGGTAGCCGAGGTCACCTTCGACGTGTTCGGGGACCGCGTCTTCCGAGCTCCCGTGCATTACGTGGGCGCCACGGTCGATCCGGAGAATCGCACGTTCCCGGTCGAAGCGGAGCTGCGCAATCCGGACGAGCTGATCAAGCCCGAGATGGTGGCGAACATCGCGCTCGCGCGTCGGGTGCTCGATTCCGCCGTCGTCGTACCGCAGGATGCGTTGGTACGCGTGGAGGACGGATACGTGGCGTTCGTCGCGGGGAGAGACCCCAGCGGTCCCGTCGCCCGCAGGCGCACGCTCACGCTCGGCCCCGCGCAGCGGAACATGGTGGTCGTGACGAGCGGCATCGCAGCGGGTGACAGCCTCATCGTCGTGGGCCAGAAGTCCGTGGCCGACGGCGATCGTATCAACGTGGTGGGGACCAGGGACTGACTCGATGAGCGAACAAACGGGCGGCGGTGGAAGGGAGGACGTGCGCTTCCTCGAGCGCTTCAAGGAATTCCGGCTGACGAGCTTCGCGGTCGAGCATCGCACCAGCATGCTCGTATTGCTGGGCATCATCGTGATCATGGGCGCGCTGTCCTACCGGGCGATTCCGAAGGAGTCGTTTCCGGAGGTCGCGATTCCCTATATCTCGATCAGCACGGTCTATCCTGGTGTGTCTCCGGCGGACATGGAGTCGCAGGTCACCCGGGTGATCGAAGAGGACGTCTCCAACATCAGCGAGCTGAAGGAGCTCACCTCGACCTCGATCGAGGGCTACTCGAACATCGTGGCCGAGTTCGAGAGCTCCGTGAACCTCGACGACGCCCTGGCCAAGGTCCGGGAGAAGGTGGACCTCGCCAAGCCGGACCTGCCCGACGACGCCGAGGACCCGGTGATCGTCGAGTTCAGCTTCTCCGAGATCCCTATCATGCAGGTGAACCTGTCCGGGGAGTACGGCCTGGTTCGCCTCAAGGATCTGGGCGAGGACCTGCAGGACCGCATCGAGCAGATCCCGTCCGTGCTGCGGGCCGACCTGCGCGGCGGGCTCGAGCGTGAGGTCAAGGTCGACGTGGACCTGGACAAGCTCCACTTCTACGGGCTCGCGCTCGACGACGTGATCGAGGCGATCCAGAAGGAGAACGTCAACATCCCCGGCGGGTCGATCGACGTCGGAGACTCGAAGTACCTCGTGCGCGTGGACGGGGAGTTCAGCGATCCGTCGGTCATCCAGGATCTGGTGGTCTCGACCAAGGGGGGCCGCCCGATCTACGTGCGGGACGTGGCCTCCGTCGATTTCGGGTTCGCGGAGCGGGACAGCTACGCGCGGCTCGACGGGAACCCGGTCGTCACGCTGGACATCATCAAGCGATCGGGCGAGAACATCATCGCTACGTCGGCGGCCGTGAAGGAGGCCATCGACGAGATGCGCCCCCAGTTTCCGCCCACGACGCGCGTGACGGTGACCTCGGACCAGTCCAAGGACATCGACAACATGGTCTCGAGCCTGGAGAACAACATCGTTTCCGGGCTGATCCTGATCGTCGGGATCCTCCTGTTCTTCCTCGGCGCCAGCAACTCGATGTTCGTGGCGGTGTCGATCCCGTCGTCGATGTTCCTCTCGTTCATCACGCTCAAGCTCATGGGCGTGACCATGAACATGGTGGTGCTGTTCAGCCTCATCCTCGCGCTGGGGATGCTCGTGGACAACGCCATCGTCGTGGTCGAGAACATCTACCGGTACCTCGAGGAGGGGTGGGACCGGACCCTGGCCGCGAAGAAGGCCACGGGCGAGGTGGCGATCCCGGTCATCGCGTCGACGGCGACGACGCTGGCGGCCTTCGCGCCTCTGATGTTCTGGCCCGGCAACATCGGCGAGTTCATGAAGTTCCTGCCGGAGACGCTCATCGTCACGCTGACGAGCTCGCTCATCGTGGCGCTCGTCATCGTGCCGGTGCTGTGCGCCATGTTCATGAAGCTCGACAACGAGCCCAGGAGACCGCTCCGGCCCGCGGCACGCTGGTCGATATTCGGCGCGCTCGGGCTCACGCTGCTGATCGTCGCCGGCCTGAACGCCCTTACGGCGGTGCTGGTCGCGCTCACGATCGTGGGACTCTGGGCGCTGCAGCGGTTCGTGCTCGACAAGGCGGCGCGGCGGTTCCAGGACGACGTGCTGCCGAGGATCATGGGGGACTATGAGCGGCGCCTGCGGTGGGCCCTCGATCACCGTTTGGCCACGGTGGGCCTCACGGTCGGCACGTTCGTGCTCACTCTGGCGCTGTTCGTGAAGTTCAACCACGGCGTGGAGTTCTTCCCGGAGAACATGCCGCCGCAGCAGCTCGTCGTCGACGCGGACGAGCCGGTCGGAACGCGCGCCGCGGTCACCGACTCCGTCGTACGCCGGCTCGAAGCTCAGCTCCGCGACGCTCCCGGCCGGGAAGACTGGGAGTCCTCCGTGTCCGTCGTAGGTGGAGGAGGAGGGGGAGCCAATCCGATGGCGGGCGGCCCGTCCGGGCCCCAGTCGGGGCGAATCACGATCAGCCTGGTGGACTTCCAGAATCGGAGGTACGACGCCCTCAAGACGCTCGCGGAGCTCCAGCGCACCATCGGCACGAAGGTCGCCGGCGCGGACGTGAGCGTGGACAAGCCCCAACAGGGGCCGCAGCAGGGCAAGCCCGTGAATATCGAGATCGTCGGAGACGATCCGGGCACGCTGAAGGCGCTCTCCGACTCGGCGCTCGAGATCCTCAGAGAAGCTCCCGTGTCCCGCAAGCTGGTAGGACTCGAGAGCGACCTGGACGAGGCTCGCTCCGAGCTCGCGGTGCACGTCGACCGTGAGAAGGCGGCCCTCTACGACCTGAGCACGCGGAAGATCGGAAGCGCGATCCGCAACGCGATCAACGGGACCGTCGCGGCCAAGTATCGTACCGGCAACGACGAGTACGACATCGTGGTGCGGCTCGCCAAGCCGGACCGCGAGGACCTCCAGAGCCTGCGCGACCTGACGGTCGTCAACGAGGCGGGCGCCCAGGTACCCCTCAACTCCGTGGCGAGCTGGCAGGTGGAGGAGGGATACGGCTCCATCCGTCGGAAGGACCAGACCCGCATGGCCACCGTCAGCTCGGACGTGGCTTCCGGGTTCAACTCCAACGCGGTGCTGAAGGAGGTGCAACAGACGCTTGCGGGCTTCCAGGCTCGGGATCTCCCGCCCGGCTATACGATCCGCTACACCGGACAGAACGAGGAGCAGACCGAGGCGCAGGACTTCCTCGTCGGAGCGTTCCTGGCAGCGCTGCTGCTCATCGCCTTCATCCTCATCAGCCAGTTCAACTCGCTGGTGAAGCCGCTCATCATCATGACGTCGGTGATCATGTCCACCGTCGGCGTGCTGGTGGGCCTCATGGTCTTCCGGATGCCGTTCGGGATCATCATGACGGGGGTGGGGACCATCTCGCTTGCCGGCATCGTGGTCAACAACGCGATCATCCTCATCGACTACATCGACGTCCTGCGGGACCGCGACGGAATGGACCGGCGCGAGGCTCTGGTTCAGGGTGGAAAGACCCGGTTCCGTCCGGTGGTGCTCACCGCGACCACCACGGCGCTCGGCCTGGTGCCGCTGGCCGTTGGGCTCAACTTCGACTTCTTCGGCTTGTTCGGCTCGCTCAACCCCGACATCTACTGGGGCGGGGAGCAGGCGGCGTGGTGGGGCCCGATGGCGGTGGCCGTGATCGTGGGCATCCTGTTCGCGACCTTCCTGACGCTGGTGCTCGTGCCCGTCATGTATTCCCTGGTCGACGACGCGGGCACGTTCTTCCGCAAGCACTTCACCTGGGAGGGGGTCGAGGACGAGGCCGGGCGGGTGCCCACGCGCGGCCAGGCCGAAGCTCCCGCGGAGGGCAGGCCGGCCGCCGAGCCGGTCGGGGTGTGATGTCTCGCCGCGATCTGGTGACGCTGTACTATCTCGCGACACCGCTGTTCGCTCTGTTGGACCTCGGGTTCGGGGTGCCCGTGCGGGTGGCGGGCCTCCACGACCCCGAGCACCGGGCCATCTACTACGCGCTGGTCATCGTGGCCGGCCTCGCGTGCTGGGTGCGCCCTGCGGCCTCACCTTGGGTCGGCATGCTCGAGAGCGTCGTCAATCTCTTCCTCTTGATGCTCGCGGTCCTCTTGCCGATATGGTCCCTCCCCGACGCCCTCGCGGCCGGTGGCGAGCTGCCCGCGCCGCTCACCGGACTCGCCCTGGGTAACGTCGCCTTGTCCGGAACGGTCCTGGCCCTGAGCTTCCAGCGTTACCGCCGGGCGGCCCTCGGAGCACGGTCGCGCTGGCTGTGAGCGCACCGTGGGGGCTCTCGCGGACGAGGGCTCGTGCGGGCCGCGGTCGAAGGGCTTCCGAACGGAGATTGGAATGAGTGGTTTCGCGAAATGGCGCGGCGCGGGGCGGATGACGACAGTGGCGCTGCTTCTGGCGAGCGGAGCGGCGGCCCAGACGCCGCCGTCACGCCAGGGCCTGCTGAGCCTCGACCGGGGGAGCCTCTTCTACGAAGTCATCGGCTCCGGCGACCCGATCATCGTCATCCACGGCGGGCCGGGCCTGGATCACAACTACCTTCGGCCCGGGCTGGACGTGCTCGCGTCGTCCCACACGCTCGTCTACTACGACCAGCGGGGAACGGGACGCTCGACGGCGGAGCTGGATTCCATGGGCGTCAACTTCGACGCCTTCGTCAACGATGTCGACCAGCTCCGCCAGGTCCTGGGCTACGATCAGGTGACCGTGCTGGCCCACTCCTTCGGAGCGCTCATCGGTCTCGAGTACGCCAGGCGCTATCCGCAGCACACACGGGCGCTGATCCTCATGGATCCCGTGGAGCCCGGGTCACGGTGGAAGACCCAGACCGAGCAGCGTCTCGAAAAGGCACGGACCCCCGCCGACTCGGCGCGCATCGCCGAGCTGATGGGCTCGGAGGCCTTCCGGGCGCGGGACCCGGCGACGGTCAGCGAGGTCTACCGCCTCGAGTTCCGCAGCGAGTTCCACGACCCGTCCAGGGAGGCCAACCTCAACCTGGAGCTGTCGCGACGCACGGCCCGCGACGGCCCGGAAGTGGCCCGCCTCCTGGGGGCGTCGATGGGCGCGGTGGATTGGTGGGACCGGCTGAGTGAGATCCAGACGCCCACCCTCGTGATCCAGGGGACCTACGACGTCACGCCGATGGCGATGGCGCGTGCGCTGAGCGACTCCCTGCCCGATGGTCAGCTGGCCGTGGTCGACAGCGGGCATTTTCCGTTCGTCGAAGACGCGCCCGGCTTGGCCTCGGCGATCTCCGTGTTCCTGGCGGACCTCCAGCGCTGAGGCCGATGGACCTGTCGAGCCTGAGCGAGATTCTGCGCGCCGCGGCCGGGGTCCTCGTCTCCGTCGTCGCCAACCTGGTCTACTTCGACCTGAGGCGGCGGGGTCGGCGGGGGTGGACGCGCTTCTTCTCGTTCTGGCTGGGCACGCCCGTCACGTGGCTCACCTTCTTCGTCCTGAAGGAAGGCAGCCAGCCGGCGCTGGAGCCGCCCGCCGACGACGAGGAGGCACTCCTGCGGGAGATCCGCGAGGATCGGGCGTTACGTGCCGGCCCCGGCGAGCCGCCGCCTCACGAGGCCTCGTCCGGGCCACCCAGCGCCACGTAGTCACCCTCGAAGGTCGCCGCGAGCGTCCCGCGGCACGTCACCTCGCCATGGATCGCGATGCGCGCCATGCCCTTCCGCTCGAGCATGCGCACGAAGCGCGCCCACGCCTCCGGGGTCGGCGCCGGGCAGGTCGCCCGGAAGGCCCCGTCCACCGGCGCGACGTAGCGTACGTCGCTCGATCGAATCACCGTACGCCTTCCCGATATGCCCTCGCGGTGGAGCCTCCGGTGCACCAGCGTCCATCCGGCCAGGATCGCCACGGCGGCCACGCTGCCGCCGAATGCGGTGTCGCGATGATTCAAGTTGGGCTCCAGGGGAGCCTCGAGGACGACCGCGTCGGCCGTGGAAGAGAGCACGCGCACCGCCATGGCCGCGGCCAGCGGGATGTGCTCGTGGAGGTAGCGCTCCATCTCGGCGGCGGTGCTCAGAACTCCCCCACGAAGACGATCTCGGGCTCGAGCTCGTAACCGGTGGCACGCGCCACGCTCGACCGGGCCAGGTCGATGAGGTATCGGACGTCCTCCGCGGTCGCGCCGCCGAGGTTCACGATGATGTTCGCGTGCTTGTGGAAGATGCCCGCACCGCCGTGCACGTGCCCCTTCAGCCCGCACTGGTCGATCAAGCGACCGGCCCCGACCCCCTCCGCCTTGCGGAAGATCGAGCCCGCGCACGGATAGAGCCACAGGTCCGGATGGCGCTCGTCGCGCCAGGCCAGGTTCTCCCGGACGACGCGGCGGAGCTCCTCCGTGGGCGTGGGCGTCAGACGGAACGTGGCGGACAGGACCACGTCGCGCCGGTGGTGGAGCACGCTCTCGTCGTAGCCGAACTCGAAGTAGCCCACGTCCACGGTTCGGCGCTCACCTTCTTCGGTGAGGATCTCGGCGGAGGTGAGGATCTCCTCGATGAACACGGTCCGCTCGCGGGCCGGGGCGGGGGAGAGGAAGTGCAGGTTCTGCCACAACGCGCCGCCCACGGTGCTGGGAATGCCCACGAAGTGGTGGAGACCCCCCAGTCCCCTGGCCACGGTGGCGTCGATGAGATCCGGATACGTCTCCACGCCCGCACCGGCCACGACCCGATCGTCGTCCACGAACTCCACCCCGCCCACCTCGCTCCGGATGACCAACCCCCGAAACCCCTTGTCAGCCACCAGAACGTTGGCCCCTCGTCCCAGGATGAACCACGGAACGTCCGCGTCGCGGGCGGCCTGCACGGCGGTGGCCAGCTCGTCGGGGGTACGCGCACGGAAGAGCACGTCCGCCGGTCCACCCACGCGGAACGTGGTGAGCGGCGCCAACGGGACGTCGCGCTCCAGCCGACCCGGATCCAGGTGGGCCGAGAGCCCCTCGATTACCCTTCCTGGCGATGTCTTCATGGGCGAGGCGCGTTCCGCGGTTTGCGTCGGGCAGGCCGTCCGGCGGCGCGCCGGAGCGGGCGCCGCAAAGATAGCCGAGGGGCCGAGGGCGGGGTACCCGCCAGGTTGGCGGCGCTGCAGGCACCCGGATAAGTTGGCGGACCACCCGGCCATGTGGCCCACGGCGCTTCCCGGAACCCCTGCCTGCCATGCGCGCTCGCACGCCCTGCTCGCTCGTCACGCTCGTGACGCTCGCCCTGCCCACCGTGCTGATGGCACAGGATCGGGCCCCCATCCGCTACGAGATCTCCTTCTCGAACCGGGCCCACCACGAGGCACGCATCACCGTGGTCTTTCCGCGCCTCGACCCCGGGATGCTGGAGCTGCGGATGAGCCGCTCGTCTCCCGGCCGGTACGCACTGCACGAGTTCGCGAAGAACGTCTACGACGTGCACGTCACGGGCCTCGACGGGCGCGCGGTGACCGTGACCCGCCCCGACCTGAACGAGTGGGACGTCTCAGGACACGGCGGCGAAGTCCGTGTCACCTACACGCTCTACGGCGACCGAGCCGGCGGCACCTACACGGGTATCGACCGTACCCACGCGCACCTCAACATGCCGGCGACGTTCCTGTGGGCGAGGGGGCTCGAGGACCGGCCCATGCAGCTGACCGTGCACGTGCCGGAGGGAAGCGGCTGGAAGGTCGCCACGCAGCTCGTGCCCACGGACGATCCCTACACCTTCACGGCCCGGGACCTCTCGTACTGGATGGACAGCCCCACGGAGGTCTCCGACTTCCGGCTCTACACGTGGAAGGAGCCCGGGCCGGGGGGGCGCACCGAGACCATGCGGATCGCCATCCACGACGCGGGCACGGAGGCCCAGCGCGAGGAGTTCGAGAAGAAGACCCAGGCCATCGTTCGCACCGAAGCCCGGGTGTACGGGACGCTCGCGCCGTACGATTACGGTACGTACACCTTCCTGTCCTGCTATCTCCCCTGGGTCTCCGGGGACGGGATGGAGCACCGCAACTCCACGTCGCTCACCAGCACCTCCTCGCTCGCCGACAACATGGTCGGGCTGCTCGGCACGGTGGCGCACGAGTTCTTCCATTCGTGGAACATGGAGCGCATCCGCTCGAAGGAGCTGGAGCCCTTCGATTTCGAGCGCGCCGACATGTCGGGAGAGCTCTGGTTCGGCGAGGGCTTCACGAACTACTACGGCCATCTCGCGCTATGGAGGGCGGGCATTGTCGACGATGCCCGGTTCTCCGGCATGGAAGGGGCGGCCGTGGGAACCGTTCTGGCGTCGCCCGGCAAGCGGTACTTCTCTCCGGTCGAGATGAGCGAGCAGGCACCGTTCGTGGATGCCGCGGTCTCGATCGATCCGACGAACCACACGAACACCTTCATCTCCTACTACACCTGGGGCGAAGTGCTCGCGCTCGGCCTCGATCTCACGCTCCGCACCCGGTATCCGGGTGTCACCCTGGACGATCTGATGCGTGAGATGTGGCGCACCCACGGGTCGCCGGAGATTCCGTACGACAACGGCGACATCGAGACCGCCCTCGCGCACGTCACGAAGGACCCCGCCTTCGCGAAGGATTTCTTCGATCGCTACGTGTTCGGCCACCAGGTGGAGGATTTCGGGCCGCTCCTTCGGGCGGCCGGATTCGAGCTGGTGCCGGCCCACCCCGGACGGCCGACCCTCGGACTCACGTTGCAGAGCGTGCCGGGCGGCCAGGACCTCGTCGTGGCGGCGGGTACGCGCATCGGGACCCCCGCCTACGAGGCGGGAATCGACCGGGGGGACGTGCTCCGCTCGTTGGACGGGCACACCCTCTCGAGCCTTGCCGACCTCGCGGCGGCCCTCTCCGGGCACCATCCGGGGGACACGGTGGAGTTGGGATGGGAGAGTCGCGGACAGAGCCGGAACGCCCGAGTCGCCCTGGCGGAGGATCCGGCGCTAGTCGCCGTGCCCGCCGAAGAGCGGGGTGGGAAGCTGACCGACGCCCAGCGTCGGTTCCGGGACGAGTGGAAGCGTGGAGAAGGGGAGATGCGATGAGTACCGTCCTGGGAGGGGACTTCGCGCGGGCCCTGGGTCGCGATCTCGGCAAGATGATCGAGCAGATCCGCTCCTATCCGGACGACGAAAGCGTCTGGCGTACGGCCGGATCCATCAAGAACGGGGCGGGCACGCTCGCGCTGCATGTCGTCGGCAACCTCGAGCACTTCGTCGGCTCGGTGCTGGGCGGCAGCTCCTACGCCCGGGACCGGCAGGCGGAGTTCGAGGAACGCGAGGTGCCGCGGGACGAAATCGTCCAGCGCCTCCACCGATGCAGCGTCCGCGTGGCCCTGGCCCTGGAATCCCTGGACGACGCGCGGATGATGGAGCCGTACCCGGTCGATCTTCCTCCACGGCTCCAGGGAACCGTGCACTGGTTCCTGGTGCACCTGGTCTCGCACACGAACTGGCATCTCGGTCAGGTCGACTACCACCGCAGAATCCTCGAAGAGCACCAGCCCTGACGCGCACCGGTCGCGCCCCGCACGCGCGATCGGGGTCTCGCCGACGCTCGCGGGCCTCGCGGTCGTCGGGGTGCCTCGCCGCGACCTCGGACCGGCAACCTCGGCCTGCCCCGTTGGACCCCTGCCGGTCCTCATCGGGCCACCGACCCTCAGCCTCCTCCCGGCGGGCCCCTGCTGGTTCTCCGTGCGGGTGTTCGATTGTGGGACGGTCCTTCCCGCAGCCGTACAGCGACGTGACGCCAGGAATCTAGAAACGACATCATACAAGTAGCAACAAGATGATAGATGCCAGCATGTTAGAAGTCTTCGCCCGTGCCTGGCACGCACCTTTCAATAGCTTCTTGTCGGACGAAGCCAGGAGGTCCGGCCGGAGCGGGTGGAGGGGACGTGGGGATGGGTCGGTGATCAGCCCGCCGACTCCGGTCGGGCCCGGTTCGTTCCTTCGTACGTGAACGGACTTGACCCTAGAGGACGAGGGCGGGGTTGGCATGAAGATGACGACGGGAGACCGGGTCGAGAGGGGGCGCCGTACGGCGGCCCTTGCGGCGGCCCTGGTTCTCCTTGCGGGCGCGGCGACGAGCCTGAACGGACAAGAGGTACAGCGGAACCTCACGCTCGACGACGCCATTCGGTTCGCGACGGGTCACAACCCGCAGTATCTGAGCACGAAGAACGACGAGGGCCCGGCGGACTGGCAGGTGCGCGAGGCGTACGGAAGGTTCCTGCCCACGGCCAGCGCGGGCGGCTCCGCCGCCTATACCCAGGCGGGCGTGCAGCGCTACGGCGTGGTGAATCTCGGGAACCTGAACACGGACTGGTATTCGTCGACGTACAGCCTCGGGATCTCCTGGACGCTCGACGGCAATACGATCTTCGGATTGGCCAATGCCCGGGCCAGCCGCAAGGCCACGGACGCCCGCATCGACGCGGCGGAGTTCGATCTGGAGTCGCAGGTCGCCCAGCAGTACACGACGGCGCTGAGAGCCCAGGACGGGGTGGATGTCGCGCAGCGCCAGGTCGACCGGGCCCGGCAGAATCTGCGCATCGTCGAGACGAGGGTGGAATCCGGCGCGGCGGCGGCGATCGACGGCAAGCGGGCCCAGGTGGAGCTCGGCAACGCCCAGGTGGCGCTGATTCAGGCAGAGCAGGCGTCTTCCGACGCCCGGCTCCTTCTGGGCCAGCAGATCGGCGCGCCCCTCGGCGACAGCGTGGAGCTCACCAGTCATCTCGAGGTGTTCGAGCCTTCCTGGAATGCCGACTCGCTCCTGTCCCTGGCACTCCAGTCTCATCCGGCCCTCAAGGCCGCGGAGGCCGCGAAAGATGCCCGTGTCGCGGCCGCTCGTCAGGCCCGCAGCGCATATTTTCCGACGCTCCAGATCTCGACGGGGTTCTATGGCACGACGCAGCAGGCCCTCAACGAGGACTTCGTGATCAGCAGCGTGCAGAACAGCCTGAACAGCCAGATGCAAAGCTGCCAGTTGATGAACTCGATCAGCGCCGGGCTCTCTCAGCCGTTGCCGGACTACCCGAAGGACTGCTCGCTCTACCAGTTCACCCCTCAGGATCGCCAGGCGGCCCTGGCGGCCAACAACGCGTTCCCTTTCGACTTCACCAAGCAGCCGCTCCAGCTGCGTCTCCAGGTGTCGATTCCCGTGTTCACGGGTTTCTCCCGCCAGCGTCAGGTCGCCGAGGCGGCCGCCTCGGCGGACGACGCGCGCCAGAGCGTGAGGGAGGAGCGGCTGAAGCTCCACACGGACGTGATGCGGGCGTACGAGGCGCTGAATTCCGCCTACCGGGTGGTGCAGATCCAGAAACGCAACCAGGCGGTGGCCGCCGAGGAGCTGCAGCTTCAGCAGAAGCGCTATGCGCTCGGTGCGGTGGCGCTGCTCGAGCTCCTCGATGCACAGACGACGGCCGGCACGGCCGATCAGGCGTACCTGACGGCCGTGTACGACTTCCACTACAACCTGATCCGCCTCGAGGCGGCCGTGGGCGAGCCGCTGCGGGCCCGCTGAGGCCGAGCTTCGATCCCATGGCGCTGACGCTGCACGGATAGAGAGAACGAACCGTGGACATCATTCGCGATACCAAGCCGCAGAAGAAGAGGAAGCGGATCGTCTGGACGATCGTCGGCATCGTGGGCATTCTCGCGGTGACCCTGGGTATCCGGGCGCTCCCGACGGCCGTGCCCACCGTCGACGGAGCGACGGTCTGGCGCGACACGGTGCAACAGGGCACGATGGTGCGGCAGGTGCGCGGCGCCGGCACGCTGGTGCCCGAGCAGATGCGCTGGATCACCGCCGTGACGGCGGGGCGGATCGAGCACATCGCCCTCTTGCCCGGCACGGAGGTGAAGAAGGGCGATCTCATCATGAGGATGAGCAACCCCGACGTGAACGTGCAGCTCCTCCAGACCCAGCAGCAACTCTCGGAAGCGATCGCGGGGCTGGCGCAGCTTCGTACGAACTTGCAGACGCAGGAGCTGACGCAACGGGGGACGGTCGCGACGGTCCAGACGCAGTACCTGGCGGCCAAGAGAGCCTACGACACCAACCAGAAGCTCTTCGACGAGAATCCGGACCTGGTGGCCCGGGCCGACCTGGAAGGCTCGAAGGAGACCCTTCAGGAGCTCGAGACGCGCCTCCAGCTGGAAAAGGAGCGCCTCCAGGTGCTGCATAACACGTCCGACGAGCAGGTGAGCGCCCAGAAGGAGCAGATCGGGCGGCTTCGGGATCTGGTCCAGTTCAATCAGGACCGGCTCGAATCGATGGATGTCACGGCGCCCGTGGCGGGCGTGCTGGCTCCGCTCGACATCCCGCTCCAGGAAGGCCAGTGGGTGCAGTCCGGGCAACAGCTCAGCAGGGTCGTGGTGCCCGGCCGACTGAAGGCCGAGGTACGGATTCCCCAGACGCAGGCTCAGGATATCGTGGTGGGTCAGACGGCGAACATCGACACCCGCATCGATACGATCCAGGGCAAGGTCACGCGGATCGACCCCGCGGTGCGTAACGGAACGGTGACCATCGACGTGAGCCTGCCCGACAGCCTGCCGCCCTCGGCGCGGCCCGACCTGAGCATCGACGGCAACGTCATCATCGAGCGGCTCGACAACGTCGTCTACGTGGGCCGGCCGACCTTCGGGCAGGCCAACCAACGAGTGAGTATCTTCAAGCTGGTCGACGACGGCCGGTACGCCCAACGCGTCCAGGTCCAGCTCGGCGCCAGCTCCGTCAACGAGATCGAGATCAAGGACGGGCTCAAGCCCGGAGACGTGGTGATCCTCTCGGACATGTCGCAGTGGGACGACTACGACCGGGTCAGGATCAAGGGATGAGAAGGATCGTAGGATGACGAAGCCGCGCACGCGGGAGTCGGGGATCGCCCGGTCCCCGTCGCAGGCGCATTGGGCTCACGCGGGACGACGGGAGAGAGCGAGATGGCCGAAGATCAGGCGTTGATCCACCTGGACGGGCTGAGCAAGGTCTTCTACACCGAGGAGGTCGAGACCCACGCGCTGTCCAACATCAACCTCGGGATCCGGACGGGTGAGTTCGTCTCGATCGCGGGACC
>CAZVYM010000060.1:0-24388 GCA_964630935.1 uncultured Gemmatimonadaceae bacterium
CCGAGAGTGAATAGGCTTTGTTCTTCCTCAGGTGGTGGATCGACAGCTCCTTCAGCAGCTCCTCGAGGCGCGCCTTCTCTTCCCGCCGCGACAGGTGGAGCGTCTCGAGGATGGCCTTGACGTTGTCTTCGACGGAGAGCTTCCTGAAGATCGAGGGCTCCTGGGCGAGGTACCCGACCCCGCGCCGAGCCCGCTTGAACATCGGGATGTTCGTGATGTTGTCGCCATCCAGGAACACCTTGCCGTCATTGGGAGGAATGAGCCCGACGATCATGTAGAACGTCGTGGTCTTCCCCGCTCCATTGGGCCCGAGCAGGCCGACGGTCTCCCCCTGGCGCACCGAGATGTCGACGTCGTTCACCACGGACCGGCCACGGTAGACCTTGGTCAGCCCCTCAGCGCGAAGTCGGCTCCCGTCCTCGAGCGGAGCCAGGGCGGACGCGTCCACCTCGAACGCTCGGGCGCGCTCCACCTCCAGTCGCTCCACCGCCGCCCCCGTCTGGATCAGGACGGCTTCCCGGGACTGCCGGATCTCCTCCCAGAGGTCCGGGTCCACCCTGACCGCGTCCCACGCCTCTCCGGTCCCTGCCCGCCCGGCCACTCCGGCCTCCTCCAGCTGTGGGAGCACGTGCTCCTCGAGGAAGTGCGTGAACGCCTCGCCTTCGGCCCGCAGCATCGAAGCCCCGTGGCTGCCGAGCGCCTCGGCGAGGCCCTCCAGGGCATCGCGCACCGAGGCGATCCAGACGCCGCGCTCCGCTCGCCCCTCGTCGTCGGCACGGGCCACGAGCTCGTCGAGGCTGGCGGCGACCGACAGCTCGTGGGACGCGAGTCCGTCCAGATACCGGGTGAGCTCGTCTCGCGTCATCGCCCCCCCCATCCACCCGAGAATGGCTCCGCGGGCTCCGAGCGGCAGGCCACCCCACGGCCGGAATCATGCCACGGGTCCGAGCTTCCCGGGGGAAGGCCCCTACTCCGACGCGTCGCCGACCCGGGCGATCCGGCTCGACTCGTGTCGGCGCCTACGGCCGCCGTGTCGGGAGGCGCGACCCCGCTCGTATCCACGCGCACCGCCGCCGTGTCGGATCGATGCCCCAGCGAGTCCGCGCGCGGCGCGAGGGTGTCGGCGGCGTGCCGCTCGATCGGCTCCAGGTGCCACCCCTTGGTCGGTCCCTCGACCTCCATGCGGTCGACCTCTCCCTCTTTCATGACGATCGTGATGCGGCTTCCGGTCGCGTAATGCACGGCCGGCGGGTCGATGCCGGGCCGGGCCGTGCTGTCGGAGGGAAGCATGCGATACAACGAGCGGGCATTCCCCTCGGCGATGAGGCGATCCACACGATAGCGGGCTCGAGCGGTATCCTGACCGGGCGGAGGCGGTGCGACGGAGTCCGCACGAGCGCTGTCCGGGGGCACCGGGACGAAGGTCACGATGACCGTGTCTCCCTCCACCCAGTCCTTTCGGGCCACTTCGGGAAGCGAGTCCACGTTGAGGGAGTCGCGGGCATCGGACGAGCCGCGTGCGTCTCCCGCGGCGAAGATCCTCTTCAACTCCTGGTCGGGGGCGTTCACCTCGAGCGAATCCGCGGTGAGGTGGAACTTCTCGGCGACGGCCACGGGTCGGTCGAAATTCGAGGTGTCCTGCGCCGCCGGCTGTGCCGAGTCCCTCGCCAAGGGAACCCCGGGGCGGGCGGCCAACGCACCGCCCGCCGCGCTCCCCTTCGGATTGCCCGCCCGGGCCGCCTCCGCCGAGTCCTTCCAGAGCGGAATGGCCACGAGACGGTTCAGGAGTCCATCCTCGAGGAACATGCGAATGAGGGGCGACGTCAGCCGGAGATCCTGGCCGACCAGGACGGCGTGCCGGACCGCCCGCACATCGCGAATCGCCCCGCTCGGCACGCCGATGTCGATGCTGTCGGCTCGCAGATCGTAATCGGAGCTCTCGACCTTGGCCTCCCCCTGGAGCATGAGACGTCCGGCCGCCTGGTCGTATTCGGCGGTCTGCGAGCGCGCGTGCAGGGAGTCGCGCTCGATCACGACGTTGCCCGTTGCTCGAAAGTACTGATCACCCTCGAGCAGGATCCGGTCGGCCACGACGTCGTAGGGGCGCCGCGCGGTGTCGGGCGGCGTGGCTCGAGCCACCGGAGCCGTACGGGCGGTGTCCTCCTGCGAGGCCACGGTCGTCGTGTCCTCCGCCGGACGCATGTACAACGTGGCGTGCGGACGCACCCCGTCCGCAGCGGTCGTCACGGTGATCTGCTCCCGCTTCCTCGTATCGGACTGCCGCAGGTAGATCAGGTCGCCATTCCGGATCGTCGAGCCCTGGGCCGAGTCCTCCAGGAACACCGAGCCGTGCGCCTGGAGGCGCCCTTGGCGACCGAAGTAGCGGGCGTTGTCCGCACGCAGCGTGCGCTGCAGGTCCGTGTAGCGGACGTTCCCGATCAGGTCGGAGTAGCCGAGCTGGGAGTAGGACACCGCAGAGTCGGCCGAGATCTTGACGTCGTCCGAGCAGGAGAAGTGGGGTTGGCTGAAGTAGGTGATCTGCCCCCCACCCGGCAGCGTGGTCACCTGTACGCTCCGGGTTCCTTCGGCGAACTCGCAGTCCTGCTGCGCCCTCGCGGACACGGGAATGCCCACCGTCGCGCACACCGAGAGGAGGAGCGCGACGCGAGACGGCAGGAGCCGGGTCGAACGGAGATCGGTCACTCGCGACGGCTCAGTTGAAGATGTCGCCGCCGAGGGCGCCCCGTGGGTTCTCGATCCGTACGTTCTTGAACTCGAGATCCGACTGGAAGGAGCTGCCACGGGTCACCTTGGACCCGTCGTACATCACCGTCGCCGAGTCGCTCCAGATCCGGTTCAGGTCCGGATCGTAGTGCAGCTCGGACGACTCGATCTTCCGGCCGTCGGCCGCGACCACCAGAACGACGTTCCCGCGCGCCACCATCCGGTCGCTCTTCCGGTCCAGCTCCCCCTGTTCGGAGGTCACCGTGGCCTTCTCGCGACCGTTGTCGTCGTAGAAGACGACGTGCATGCCCCGGACTTCGATCGACGACGAGTCGTTGAACATGTACGCGGTGTCGGCCTGCACCCGTCCCTGACGGATCCCCTCGGCCGTCAGATAGCTTTCCATCCCGTAGAAGACGACGTCCGCCTTGATGTCCTGGAGGTCGCTCGAAGCCACAGGCGTGTTGGTCGGCTCCGCGCACGCCGAGAGCCCCCCGACGAGCGCACCGAACAGAAGAAGGCGCCGGATGTTCATGTGGTATAATTTATTATAAGACAACATCATATGGCACCCGACCTCATAAGATCGTGGAGGTGGACGATGCCGAGGAGCCGACCGTCCTCGCCGAGGACGGGCAGCGCCATCACGCCGTGCTGCTCCATCCGCCGTACGGCGGCCGAGCCCAGCTCGTCCGCGTGCGCGACCTTCGGGGCCCGCGTCATCACCTCCCGGACCGGCCTGGCGAGGAACGCATCGTCCCGTTCCATGAGGCGGGTCAGGTCCCCCGCCGTCACGACGCCGACGACGCGGTCTTCCGCATCCACGATGGGCACGGTGCCCCGCATCTCGGCAAGAGGGACGATGCAGTCCTTCATGCGCGCCTCCTCCCCGAGTCGCGGATAATCCTCCGAGACCATCACATCTCTTACACGCACGGACAGCTTTCGTCCCAGCGAACCGCCAGGGTGCAGATCGGCGAAGTCCGCCTCCCGGAAGCCTTTGAGCTGGAAGACCACCAACGCCAGAGCGTCGCCCATCGCCATCGCTGCCGTCGTGGAGGACGTGGGGGCCAGGTCCATCGGACACGCCTCTTCCTCGACGGCGCAATCGAGGACCGCGGCCGCGTGGCGGGCGAGCGTCGAGTCCCTGCGCCCGGTCATGGCGATGATCGGCACGCCCAGGCGCACGAGATACTCCGTGAGCCCCTGCAGCTCGAGGGTGTCTCCCGACTTCGAGATCAGGATCGCGACATCGTTCCGCCCGACGATGCCCATGTCTCCGTGGAGGCCCTCCACGGGGTGCAAAAAGGTCGCCGGTGTCCCCGTGGACGTGAGCGTCGCGGCGATCTTGCGCCCCACGTGACCGCTCTTGCCGAGCCCCGAGACCACCACGCGGCCGCGCGCGCCCTCGATCAGACGGCAAGCATGAACGAATCCCCCATCCAGGCGGCCTTCGAGCGCGGCCAGGGCGGCCGCCTCGACGCGCAGCACCCGGCGGCCTTCGGTCAGGAGCTCCTCGTCCGTCACGCCCGCGCTCGACGGGCCGGAGCCCTCCGTCTCCCCCGGAGCCGCTCGGCCCCACCCGGTGCCCCAACGCTCGCTCACGACCCGCTCCGCTCGTCGACGTACTGCTGCACGGCCGCGTCGAGCTGTCCGCGCGCCCGCAGGAGCGCCTCGCAGAACTCGCGCGCGGCTCCCTGCCCCCCCCGCCGCTCGCTGCGCCACACGGCCAGCTCGACCACGGCGGGCACGGCGTTGGCCACGGCGGCGGGCAAGCCGACCAGGCGCAGGACCGGAACGTCCGGGATATCGTCCCCCAACATGGCGATCTCGTCCCACGCCACGCCCGTCGCCGCCATGATCTCTCGAACCGCCACCAATTTCAGCGCCTCGTCGTCCTGGTAGCAGTCGATGCCGAGCTCCCGGGCACGAAGCGTGGTAGCCGGAGAGACCCGACCGGAGACGATGGCGACCTCGAGCCCGGCCCGCTGGAGCAGCTTCATCCCCAGGCCGTCCTGGATGTCGAAGCGCTTGAGCTCGACCGTCTCTCCGGACGCGGTCGTTCCCACGTAGACGCCCGCGTCCGTGAGGACACCGTCGACGTCGAAGATCACCAGCCTGACCCGACGGGCGATCTCCGACGAAAGCGTCGTGCCCTGCGGGCTCACGGCCTGTGCTCCCGGGCGGCCGAGGCCGAGGGGCCCGCGAGCGCCGCCCTCAGCGCCAGGATCTCGTCGAGCAGCGCCGGGACCCGCGCGAGCGCCAGCATGTTCGAGCCGTCCGAGGGTGCTCGGGACGGCTCCGGGTGCATCTCGAGGAAGAGCCCGTCGCAGCCGGCGGCCACGGCGGCCCGCACCAACGACGGGATGTGCTCGGGGTCGCCGCCGCTCGAGCCGTCCGCCCTACCCGGCCTCTGCACGGAATGGGTCCCGTCGAAGATCGCCGGCGCCCCGCACGCCGCACGGATGCGCGCGAACGAACGCATGTCGACCACGAGGTTCCCGTAGCCGAAGAAGGTACCGCGTTCGGTCACGGTCACCTCCGCGCCCCCCGCCCGACGGACCTTGTCCACGGCCGCCTTCATCTCCTCCGGGGCCATCCACTGACCTTTCTTGATGTTGACGGCTCGGCCGGTCCGCCCGGCCGCGAGAAGCAGGTCGGTCTGCCGGCAGAGGAACGCCGGGATCTGGAGCACGTCGACCACTTCGGCCGCGGGCGCCGCCTGTCCGGGCTCGTGGACGTCCGTGAGGAGCGGAAGGCCCGTCTCCTCCTTCACCTTCCGGAGCAGCTTGAGGCCCTCCTCCAGACCCGGTCCGCGCGGGGACTCGAGCTTCGAGCGGTTCGCCTTGTCGAACGAGGACTTGAACACCACCGGAAGGTCTCGCTCGGCCGCCCACCCCTCGAGGGCCTTCGCGACCTCGAGGTTCAGCGCGTCGTCCTCCAGAACGCAGGGGCCGGCAATCAGGGTGAAACGCTCGAACACGGGCCCTACACCTGGACCGGCTGGTTCGCCGCCGACCGTGCGCTGCGCTGGTACGCCACCGCCGCCTCGATGAACGAAGCGAACAGGGGGTGGGGCCGTGTGGGTCGGCTCTTCAACTCGGGGTGGAACTGACCCGCGATGAACCAGGGGTGCTCGGAGATCTCGATCATCTCCACCAGGCCGCCGTCCGGCGACGTGCCGCTCACCGTCAGGCCGTGCTCTTCGAGGAGCGATCGGTATTGGTTGTTCACCTCGAAGCGGTGGCGGTGGCGCTCGGAGATGTCGGCCTCCCCGTAGACCGCAGCGGCGTGGGAGCCCTCGGCCAGGTGGCACGGATAGGCGCCCAGGCGCATCGTGCCGCCCTTGGTCGTGACCTGAAGCTGCGAGTCCAGCAGGCAGATCACCGGATCGGACGCATCTTCGGCGAATTCGTACGAGTGCGATTCCTCCAGCCCGCACACGTTTCGGGCGAACTCGATGACCGCGCACTGCAGGCCCAGGCAGATGCCGAAGAACGGCAGGTCGTTCTCGCGCGCCCAGCGGATGGCCGCCAGCATGCCCTCCACCCCCCGCGGACCGAACCCACCCGGGATCAGGAGCCCGTCGTAGCTCTCGAGGATCTCCACGCCCCTGCCCTCTTCGAACTGCTCGGACGAGAGCCACTCCGTGCGGACCTTCACGTCGTTCGCGATCCCCCCGTGGATGAGGGCCTCCTGGATCGACTTGTAGGAATCGACGAGCTGGGTGTACTTCCCGACCACCGCGATGCGTACCTCACCCGACGACGGATGCTTGACCCGCTCGACCATCTCCGTCCAGGACGCCATGTCGGGCTCGGGCTCTTCGATGCCGAGCCGCCTCAGAACGACCTCGTCCAGGTTCTGGTCGCGGAACGAGAGCGGCACCTCGTAGATCGTCTCGACGTCGTTGGCCTCCACCACGGCCTCGAGGTCGACGTTCGTGAAGAGCGCGATCTTCCGTCTGATCTCGTCGGACAGTGGCTGCTCCGTGCGGCACAGCAGGACGTCCGGCTGGATTCCGATCTGCATGAGCTCGCGCACGGAGTGCTGGGTGGGCTTGGTCTTGAGCTCTCCGGCCGCCGCGATGAACGGCACCAGCGTCAGGTGCACGACCAGCGCGCTCTCGCGGCCCACGACGACCCGGAACTGCCGGATGGCCTCCAGGAACGGCAGGCTCTCGATGTCACCCACGGTGCCGCCGATCTCCGTGATCACCACATCGTGCTCCGGCGCGAGCCGGCGGATGGCCGCCTTGATCTCGTCCGTGATGTGCGGGATCACCTGCACGGTGGAGCCGAGATAGTCCCCCCGGCGCTCCTTGCTGATCACCGACTGGTAGATACGGCCCGTGGTGATGTTGTTGGCCTGGGACAGCGACTCGTCGATGAAGCGCTCGTAGTGCCCCAGGTCCAGGTCGGTCTCGGCACCGTCGTCGGTGACGAAGACCTCGCCGTGCTGGAACGGCGAGAGCGTTCCGGGATCGACGTTGATGTAAGGGTCGAACTTCTGGAGCGTGACCCTGAGTCCCCTCTCCTTGAGGAGACGTCCGATGGACGCCGCCGCGATGCCTTTGCCGAGGGAGGAGACCACTCCGCCCGTGACGAAGATGAACTTGGTGGACTTCTTCTGCGTTTGCGTCATGATGTCCGTCATGCGAGGGTGGTCACGCCCAACTGCCTCAACTTCTCTTCCATGCGAAGCGCGTCGGCCGGAGTGTCTACGCCCGGATCGGCGGCACCCACCACGGCCACGCCGATCCTGAGGCCGGCCTCGAGCGGCCGGAGCTGTTCGAGTAATTCGAGCCGCTCGAGCTGGGACGGCGCGAGGGCCACCCAGTCCTGGAGGGCCTCACGCGTGTACGCGTAGATGCCGATGTGGCGCAGGAACGGCTCCCGCTCGAGCTCGTCGGGGGCCGGCTTGTCGTCCCGCTTGTAGGGGATCGGCGCTCGTGAGAAGTAGAGCGCCCGTCCGCTCGCCGCTCGCGCCACCTTCACCACGGAGGGGTCCTTCCGGGCCTCCTCGTGCATGAGCGGGGTCGCGCACGTGCCCACGTCCCAGCCCTTCTCCCGAACCAGGTCGATCGCGGCCCGCAGGTGCGGCTCCTTCAGCAGCGGCTCGTCGCCCTGCACGTTGGCGATCAGACCGAAGCCCTCGTACTCGGGCCGCGTCGCCACCTCCGCGACGCGATCGGTTCCCGACGGGTGCTCCGACGACGTCAGCTCCACCGGAGCTCCGAGTCGCCGGCACACCTCGGCCACCTCCTCGGAGTCGGTGGCGACCACGGCGTGGTCGAGCACCTTCATGGTGGCCACACGTCGCCAAACCCACTCGATGAGCGGGCGGCCATGGAGTGGATAAAGGGGTTTGTTCGGAAGGCGGGTGGAGGCGAGCCGGGCGGGCACGATCCCCAGAACCTGGCGGTTCAAAGGCCCCCCTCGGGGGTAGGTACGCGTGATTCCCATGCAATTTTCACGCCACGGAAGGTACCCAGAGGCGGGTGGGGGGGTCAAGCGACCGGCGAAAGAAAGTCCCTTTCCAGCGCGAGGAAATTGCCGAGAAGACGCTTCCCGTGCTCGCTGAACAGCGATTCCGGGTGGAACTGGACGCCCCAGATGGGAAGCTCCCGGTGCCGCAGCGCCTGGATCTCCCCCTCGTCCGCCGAGTCGAGGCTCCAGGCCACCGGCTCAAGCACGTCCGGCAAGGCCTCCGGATCCGTCACCAGCGAGTGGTAGCGCGCCACGTCGAACGGGGACGGGATGCCTTCCAGGATGCCCGTTCCGACGTGCCGTACCGGTCCCGTCTTGCCATGCATGATCCGGTGCGCACGGATCGTGCGTCCTCCGAACGCCTCGCCCATCGCCTGGTGGCCGAGGCATACTCCGAGCATGGGGATCCCCTCCCCCCCCAGCACGCGGAACGCCTCGACGCTCACGCCGGCCTCCCGGGGCGTGCACGGACCCGGAGAGACGACGACGTGCCGCGGACGGAGCTCGAGGAGCTCGTGCGCGGTGTGGGCGTCGTTGCGCACGACCTTCGGGTCCGCGCCGAGATCTCCGAGGAACTGGACGAGATTGAAGGTGAAGGAGTCGTAGTTGTCGATGACGAGCAGCATGGCGCGGTCGAAGTACTGGAAAGGACGGCCGGAGGCTCCGAGGACCCGCCAATCTAGCGGATGTCACGCTGCCCGGGCTACGGACGATGCTCGTCGGCTGGTACTTTTCGGGGCGGATCGCACGGGGGCCCCGCACCGAGCACGGAGAAGCCGTTGTACACACGTTGTCTGGTCTGCTCCACGCCCTTCGAGCCCAACGAAGAGCTGGAGTACTTTCCACACGGCACGCGAATCGCGTTCGACCCGGCCCGAGGTCGACTCTGGGCCGTTTGTCGTGCGTGCAAGCGCTGGTCGCTCGCCCCCATCGAGGAACGCTGGGAGGCCCTCGAGGAGCTCGAGAAGCTCACGACGGATCGGGCCAGGCTCCTATCCCAGACCGACAACATCGCGCTCCTGAAGGCGGGACCGCTCGAGATCGTGCGCGTGGGCCGGGCCAGGCTCAACGAGGAAGCGTGGTGGCGCTACGGACGGGAGCTCACGACGCGACGCCAGAGCTATCGCCGCCTCTCCCTGGCGGGCACCGTCGCGGCGGCCGCCGTAGTCGCCGGAGGATGGGCGACCGGCGGCATGACCCTGCTCGGCATGTGGCTGGTCATGGAGCACGCCCCGGACTCGATCACCGGCGCCGCCCGATGGCTTCGGTTCGGCGGCGCCGCCTGGAGAGGCTCTCGCACGTGCCCCCGCTGCGGATACGAGTTCCATGCCCTCCGCTACGGGGACCGTGGTGGGCTCGTCCTCCTGCCGGGCGAGGACGAGGGAGCCGCTCATCTCTCCTTCCGTTGCCCGCGCTGCGGGCACTACCGGGAGGGTGGGCTTCACCTGCAGGGACGAGAAGCGGATCGCACGTTGCGTCGCGTTCTCGCCTACCACCACTTCGCCGGAGCTTCGGAGCGGCGGGTCTCCTCGGCCGCCCGTCTCATCGAGGAGGCGGGTTCTCCTCAAGACCTGACCAGGATTATCGTTCGTGACGGCCGGCGTCTCGGTGATCTCCAGCGTACCGGTGCCATCGCGCTGGAGATCGCGAGCAACGAGACGGCCGAGCAGCACCTCCTCGAGCTGGAGCTCGCCGAGCTCGAGGAGCATTGGAAGGTCGAGGAGGAGCTCGCCTCCATCATGGACGGAGAGCTCACCCCCCTTCCCCTCCTCGAATCCCTGCGACGGAAAGTGACGGGCTCCTAGTGCTCCGTAGGCGAAATCCGTTGGCATCGAGCTCCGGTCGTCTGCGGCGATCCTCGCTCGTCTCCGGAACGACGCGGAGGCTTCGTCCGCACCGCACGGGGCATCGGCTCGAGCGCCGCGAGCCCGCGCGCGCCCACGCGGTGCGCGGACTCCTGGGAATCCTCATGGTCCCGACGCTCTTCGCGTGTGGTGAGCCGGTGCCCGTGAGCGGGCCGCCGCTGGTGGTCGTATCGATCTTCCCGGTGGCGGACCTCGCCGCGCGCGTGGCGGGTGATGCCGTGCGCATCGAGACCCTCCTTCCCCCGAGGGCGTCACCGGCGACCTGGGAGGCCACTCCGGCGCAGATCCGGATGCTCGCGAACGCCCGAGGGTACGTCACGGTGGGCGGAGGGCTGGACACGTGGCTGTCCGGCATGGAGCCGACGCGGCGAGGCTTCCGGCAGCTGGTCCTGACCCGGGGAATGAAGCTCCGCGACTCGGGCGACGGCACCTCGAGGAACGCCTCCGGGAACCCGCACGTCTGGCTGGACCCGATCCTCGTGCGAGACCGGATCCTTCCCCGCCTTACGGACTTCCTGGTCTCGATCGCGCCGGCAGCGGACTCCGGAGCGATTCGAGCCAGGGCGTCCGCCCTGGCCGATACCCTGACGGCCCTCGACACCGACATCCGCGAGATCCTCGCGAAGGCCCCGCGGCGCCGCTTCGTCGCTACCCACGACGCCTGGGTGTACTTTGCGGCGCGGTACGGACTCGAGTCGGTGGGGAGCATCTACGAGCACCCGGGACACGAGCCCTCCGCCCAGGAGCTCGCCCACTTGATCGATACCGCCCGAAAGGACAGCGTGACGACGATCCTCGCGGAGCCCCAGCTCGCCGAGACCGGCGCCCGGGCCATCGCCGGGGAGCTCGGCGCCACGGTTCGGGTCGTGGACCCCCTCGGTGGCCCGAACGCTCCGGGAAGGAACAGCTACGTCGCGATGATGCGAACGAACGCTCGGATCTTCGCCCTGGCCCTGGGGGCCCCGTGAGCCATCCAGTCTCCGGCTCCGACGCCCCCGGAAGCTCCGACGCCATCTTGCTCGACGGCGTGAACCTGTCCTACGACGGGCGGGTGGCGCTGGAGGACGTCTCGTTCCGCGTGCCCGAGGGGTCTTTCGCCGCCATCATCGGCCCCAACGGAGCCGGCAAGAGCTCGGTGCTACGGGTTCTCCTCGGGCTGGTCCGGCCGCAGGCGGGCCGTGCCCTCGTGTTCGGCCACGAGCCTGGACGAGGTGCTCGGCAGATCGGCTACGTCCCTCAGAAGGTGGTGATCCCCCGGGGCTTTCCCATCTCCGTGCTCGACGTGACGCTCATGGGTCGGTACGCGTCTCTCGGCGCGGGCCGCCGTCCCCGGCACGCCGACAGGGAGAACGCCCGCACGGCTCTCGATCGGGTCGGCATGGCGGACGCCGCCGGCCGGCGCTTCCAGGATCTATCCGGCGGCCAGCAGCAACGCGTGCTCATCGCCCGCGCGCTCTGCGGGGAGCCGCGCCTCCTCCTCCTGGACGAGCCGACCGCGGGCCTCGACAGCGCCGCACGGGCGCGGTTCTATGCGCTGGTGTGCGACCTGCAGAGGGAGCGGGGCCTCACCCTCCTCTGCGCCACGCACGACCTCGACGTCGTGGGCGACCACGCCGACACCCTCATCCTCCTCAACCGAACCGTGCAGTTGCTCGGCCCACCGCTTCAGGTGCTGGAGAGCGGGGCGCTCAGGCGGGCCTACCCGTTCCCCCCTCCCCACGTGCACGAGACATGACCGAGTTCCTCTCGTACGGATTCCTGCAGCGTGCGCTCCTGACGGGGGTCCTGCTCGGCGTGACCGGCGCGTTCCTGGGCTTCTTCGTGGTGCTTCGCCGGATGTCGTTCGTGGGTGTCGGGTTGTCGCATGCGGCGCTCGGCGGGGTGGCCGTCGGCGTCGTCCTCGGCCTCGCACCGCTGCCGACGGCCACGGTGTTCGCCATCGGAGTCGCTTGGATCATCGGGTGGCTGGGGGGTCGGGGAGAGATCTCCGAAGACACCGCCATCGGCGTGTTCTTTCCCACCTCCATGGCACTCGGGGTCGTGCTCATCAGCTTGTCGCCCTCCTACCGACAGGACCTGATGGGCTATCTCTTCGGCAACATTCTGTCGGTGGGTCCGGACGAGGTCCTCCCGATCGTGGGCCTGTCGTTGGCCGCATTGGCGCTCCTGAGCTTCTTCTTCAAGGAGCTTCTCTTCCTGGGCGTGGACGAGGAGGCGGCCCGGGCGTCGGGAATCCCCACGACGAGGATGCGCTTCCTCCTTCTGACCGTCCTGGCGGTGACGATCGTGGCCTCCGTGAGGCTCGTCGGCATCGTGCTGGTGTCGGCTTTCCTCGTCATTCCCGCTGCCACGGGCCAGGCCGTCGCGCGCTCGCTCCGTTCGATGCTCGCCGTCGCCGTCGCCTCGGCGGTCCTCGCCGTCGTGGGTGGACTCTGGCTCTCGTGGACGTGGAACCTGCCCTCGGGTGCGGCCATCGTGCTGCTTTCGGCCGTGCTCTTCTTCGGGGCGTTGGTGCTCGGAAGAAGGAGAGCGGCGTAGGGGGGGGGTCCCTCCCCGCCCGCCTCCGGGGCCGTCAGGCTCGGGCGCAGCGGACGTGGGGCTTCTGAGCGCGCATCTTGGAAAGCGAGCGGAAACACGGCGAGGGGCGGACGAGGGCCGGAGCGCCTCCCATGCGCGCGCCGGAGCCCGACGTCCCCTGCGCGCCTGCTAGTAGTCCACCGGCCGCAAGTAGAACTCCCCGATGGCGCTCGACGACAGGACCGCCACGGTGGGGAGCTCGCGCTTCCAGTGCGTCGACTGCAGTCGACGCCACACGAGCTCGACGGCCGAGCGGTCGAATCCGGCCCGCACGAGCTGCTCGACGCCGTATCCCTTCACGATCCAATGCAGGATCGGATCGGCATCGTGATAGGAGATGCCCAGCTCGTCTTCGTCGTTGATGTCCCGTATCAGGTCCGCCGTTGCCGGTTTGTCGACGATCACGTCCGGAATGCCGAGGTGGCGAGCGAGCGCCCAGACCTGGGTCTTGAACAGGTCGCCGAGCGGGTTGATCGGGGGTGAATCGTCGGCGTGCCACGTGAAATAGCCGAGAAGCCGCTCGCTCTTGTTCCCCGTCCCCAGGGGAAGGGCGTCGAGGCGCGCGGACTGGTCGAAGAGGATCACCGCCCGCAGGCGCGCCATCAGGTTTCCACGACGCAACGGCGAGATCTCGGGCTCGTACGCCTCTACGTAGCGGTCGATCGGCTCGCTGATGTCGACCGTACGGGTCCGGGCGCCACAGTGCTCCAGAGCGAGCTGGGCGTGCTCGAGGCTCTCGGGGCTCGACGTCCGGTACGGCAGGCGGAATCCGTAGACGCTTTCGGGCCCGAGTGCCCGGCAGGCGAGACAGAGCGAGACCGCCGAGTCCACGCCGCCCGAGACCCCGACCACGACACGGTCGAAGCCCCTGCTCCGCCGAACCTCTTCGCGGATGAACTCCACCAGCGATCGCTCGACCAGACCCAGATCCAGCTCGAGGAGGGCCGGGTCGTGGAGGGCCGCCTCCTGCCCCGGGCCCGCGGGTCCCCGTCCGCCGAGCGCCGGAGCCGCCCTCGCCGGGCCCCCACCGACCTCCTCCTCGGCCGCCTCCTCCCGCTCGGCTGCCGACATGATGCCACGGGTCTCGTCGAGCGAGCGCTGGAGATGGGGTAGCATCTGCTCGAGGTCGGCCAGAAGCGGAGAGCTCACGCGGGCCCGGTCGATCGCCGCCGCATCCAGAGTGGCCACGGTCACTCCTTCCTCGAGCAGGGGCCCCCTCGCCAGGATTCGTCCGTCCGGGGCCACCGCGAACGAGCCCCCTGGAAAGAGCTTTCCGCCCTCGGAGCCCACGAGCTGCGACACGACCACGAACATGCCGTGCTCGATCGCCGCTCCCGGAGCCAACTGCTCCCACCGATCGAGATTGGCCGGCCGGCCATTGCCGCCCCGACCGAAATCGCGGGCGGGCGACGCGCTCACGACCACGACCAGCTCGGCTCCGCCCAACGCCAAGATCGTGGCCGGCAAGGAGTGCCACATCTCCTCGCAGATGAGCATGCCGACGCGACCGAAGCGCGTGTCGAAAGCCCGCAGCTCGGTACCCGGCTCCACGAAGCGCGCCTCGTCGAAGACCCCGTACGTCGCCAGGAACATCTTGCGGTGGACGCTTCGGGGCTTCCACGCGTCCCCTTCCGGAGTCAGATAGGCGACGCTGTTGTACAGGCGCCGCCGCCACCGCTCGTAGAAGCCGAGGACGAGGTCGGGCGCGTCCGGCGGAGGTGCTCCGAGCCGATCACACAGCTGCTCCACGGAGAGCGCCGCTTCCGCCACGCCACCCTCGAGGAAGTAGCCCGAGAGCGACGCTTCGGGGAACACCACGAGGTCCGCATGGGCCGCCTGCTCGGAGACGATCGAGCGAACGGACGCCACATTGCCCTCCACGTCCGCTTTCCGCGGCTTCAGTTGGACCAGAGCCACGCGAAGGGGTGGTCTCGCCTCACCTTGATTCATGAACCGGGGTCCGGGCGTGCGTGTACTGGAGTCGGGAGTCGCGGGTTGGAGCGACCTGGACATGCGACGGTAGAGGTGGGCATGCCCAGCATTTCAAAGGTAAAGGTATTCGTTCCTGTTGACCCGTGCAGGTGGCGCTCATCAGTGTTGAGCATACCCCCGGAACGACACCCGGTGGCAGGTGTTACACGTTGGATTCCGGCGGAACCTCCAGAGGCAGAGTACGTGCGATGACGACGAGACGCTTCCTGATCCCGCTCCTGGCCCTGGCCCTCGCGGCTCCCGGGCTCGGCGCCCAGCAGAAGAACACCCTCCCCGTCTCCGACGAGGCGGATGTGTTCGCAGACGCCTTCCGTGCCATCGAGCGAATGCACATGGAGGCGCCGACGGATTCCCTGCTGCTGGCAGGCGCCATCCAGGGGATGATCAAGTCTCTGAACGACCCCTACGCCGAGGTCTACACCCAGAGCGAGGCGAAGGAGTTCGACGAGGAGACGACGGGGAGCTATTCGGGAATCGGGCTCACGATCCAGCTCCTCAACGCCCGGGTCACCGTCACGGCAGTCTTCCGGAAGACGCCGGCCGATGATGCGGGCATCCAGCTCGGCGACCAGATCGTCGGCGTCAACGGGCACGACGCGACTTCCTGGAGCACCGGGACGGCGGCGGACTCCATCAAGGGCCCGGTCGGCACGACGGTCCACGTGACGATCCAGCGCCCGGGCTACGACCAGCCCTTCAGCTTCGACCTCAAGCGGGATTCCGTGCACGTGCCGGCGGTGAGCTCCGGAGTCATCGATGGAGATATCGGTTACGCCATCCTCGACCGGGTGGCCCGCAACAGCGCCCGCGAAATGGACGAGGCGCTCCGCAACCTCAAGGGAAATCGCGGGCTGATCATCGATCTGCGCGGCAATCCCGGTGGCTTCCTGGATGAATCGCTCATGCTGGCCGACCTCTTCCTGAAGCCCGGATCGACGCTGGCCAGCACCACCCAGCGAATTCCCGGTGGAAAGAAGAGCCAGGTCACGACCGAGTCGTACGAGGCTCGTCTCCCGGCCCGCGTCCCCGACCTTCCCGTGGTGATCCTCGTGGATCGTTTCACGGCGTCGGGCGCCGAGATCTTCGCCGGCGCGCTGCAGGACTACGACCGCGCGCTCATCCTGGGCGAGCGGAGCTTCGGAAAGGGCGTGATGCAGACCGTGATGCCGCTGCCCCACGGCCAGCGACTCCGGTTCACCACCGGCACATGGCAGACCCCGCTCGGCCGATCGCTGCACCGCCCGCGGGGGCTCGACGGACAGCCCCTGCCGGAAGACCTCGATACGTTCCCCAAGGTGGAGACACCCGCGGGCCGCATGCTGCAGGGCGGCGGCGGGGTCTTCCCCGATCTGCCGATCAAGGCGGATACGCTCACGCTGGCGGAGCGCGCGCTGCTCAAGGACGCGACCGAGGCGAACTTCCCGCTCAGTCAGCGCGTAAGTGAGTTCGCCGTGAAGGTGGCCAAGGAGCTGATCGCGAAGAATGCCCAGGCCTCGCTGGACCAGGACCGCTTCGACGCCTGGATCACCCAGCTCGAGTCCGAGGGATTGCCCGAGAAGGCCGTGGATGCCCCGGGCGTCAAGGATTACCTCGCCTGGCAGGTTCGCATGCGCATCGCTCAGCGCATGGACGAGATCGGACGAGAGGCCGAGTTCCGCATGCAGCGCGACCCCGTGCTCACCGAAGCAGTGCAGCTCCTGCAATCGGCAAGAACGCAGACTCAGCTCTTCGCGGAGGCCGACACGGTGCGCTCGGAGCGGGGGGTGCAGGCTCAGAAAGGAGCTGGCTGAGCCGGCAGGGTGCGGCCGCGGCCCGGACGACATGGCCGGGGTGCGCCCACGCTTACGCTCGCGGGTGGAACTTCCGGTGCACCTCCCGAAGGTACTCGCGATCCACGTGCGTATAGATCTGCGTGGTCGAGATGTCCGCGTGCCCCAGGAGCTGCTGCACGGCCACCAGGTCGGCTCCTCCTTCCAGCAGGTGCGTGGCGAACGTGTGGCGCAGCGTGTGCGGTGAGACCTTCTTGACGATGCCGGCACGGCGCGCGCAGGTCTTCACCAGACCCCACACGGCCATGCGTGTCAGCGGACGGCCTCGGGCGTTCAGGAAGATCCGGTCCGTGGGCCGGGCTCGGCGGATCAGACTCGGGCGGACCTCGCGTAGATAGCGGCCCATGGCCCGCAGCGCGGGGGCACCGACGGGCACGATCCGCTCCTTGGAGCCCTTTCCGAAGACCGTGATGAAGCCTTCGTCCGCATCCACGTTCGACAGCGACAGCTCCACGAGCTCCGACACACGGACGCCGGACGCGTACAGAACCTCCAGAATCGCCTTGTCGCGCCAGTACAGCGGCCGATCGAGGTCCGGAGCGCTCAGGAGACGCTCCACCTCCCTGTGCGTCAGGAAATCCGGCAGACGGCGTCCCACCTTCGGGGATTCCATTCTCTCCGTGGGATCCGCGTCCACGGCTCCTTCCGCGAGCAGGAACGAGTAGTACGTGCGCACGGCCGATTGGGCCCGCCGGATGGAGCTGGAAGCGAGCCCGGCGTCCCGGAGCGCGAAGACCCAGTCACGCAGCTGGGCCGGCATCACCTCGGAAGGGTCTCGAACGCCCACGCCGTCCAGGAAGGACATCCACCGGACCAGGTCACGCGTATAGGACGAGACCGTTCGGTCCGAGAGCCCACGCTCGAAGCTCAGATAGTCCTGGAACTGCTCGAGGCGGAACGTCCGGGGAGGCTCACTCATGATGCCTCGTTCGCCACCACCAGACCCCGATGCCCAGCCCCACCACCACCGCGATCGCGAGAAGCACGTGGTTGACGTTCGCGAGGAGCGCCCGCACCCGGCCCAGGTTCTGGCCCGCGAGAACACCGAGACGCACCAAGGCCCCATACCAGATGGCCGAGGCGAGTGACAGAGGCAGCGCCACCGCCGCGAAGCGTTGGTGCGTGACGCCGGCGAACACCGGGACCACCGCGCGCAAACCCGGCAGAAAGCGGGTGAAGAAGATCGCGAAGACGCCCCAACGGTCGTAGAAGCGCCCCATGCGCCTCATCTGGGCGTCGTTGAGCAGTCGACGCCCCCAGCCGAGCTCGAAGAAGACCCTGCCGTGCGTTCGCCCCACGCGGTACATGAGCAGGGCCGAGGCCACGTTGCCCACCCACGTACCCAGAAAGACCCACTTCGCGTGGAGATGACCGGTCGCGGCCAGGACTCCGCCCAGAAGCACGAAGGTATCGGCCGGAACGGCCGGAACGACGTTCTCCAGACCGGCGCCGATCCCGAGCCCCAGGTACACGACGACTCCCGGGAGGCCCGAGGCCCAGTCCGCGAAGCTTTGGAGCACGGGAGGCTCCCCGCCTCAGAGCGGGAGACCTTCGTCGGTCGCCCCCCAGGTCCCGTCGAACCCTCCGATGGAGTCGATGAGAACCACGGCGTACGCGGCAAGCCCTTCTCCGGCGCCGATCCACCCCATCCCCTCGTTGCTCTTGCCCTTTACGGAGACGGCGCCGGGGCCGATGCCCAACGCCTCTCCCAGGCGCTGGCGCATGTCTCCCGCGTACGGAGCGATGCGTGGGCTCTCGCAGACGACCGTGACGTCCACGTTCACGACCTGATAGTTCCTCGCCTCGAGCACGAATACCACGCGCTTCAGGAGGTCCATCGAGTCGGCGTCCTTCCACGTCTCGTCCGTGGGAGGGAAATGGGTCCCCACGTCCCCCGCGGCCGCGGCGCCGAGCAGTGCGTCGATGACGGCGTGCGCCACCGCATCGGCGTCGGAATGGCCCGCGAGCCCGGCATGGTCGGGGATGTGCACGCCTGCGAGAATCAACGCCCGGTCTTCGGCGAAGCGGTGCGAGTCGTATCCGTGTCCGATCCTCATCTCAGGAGACCCGCCGGGTCACTCCCAGCGCTTCAGGGCCAAACAGGCGTTGTGACCTCCGAAGCCGAAGGAGTTGGTGAGCGCCAGGTCGACGCGGCGCTCCACCATCCCGCCGTGGGCGTAGTCGAGGTCGCACTCGGGATCGGCTTCCTGGAAGTTGATGGTGGGAGGAATGCGCCCCTCCCGACATACCTGCACGCAGACGATGCACTCGAGGGCGCCGGCCGCTCCCAAAAGATGGCCGGTCATGGACTTCGTGGAGCCCACGATGATCTCGCGCGCCCGCTCACCCAGGACCGCCTTGATGGCCGCCGTCTCGATGGCGTCCGCCATCGTCGACGTCCCGTGCGCGTTGACGTAGTCCACGTCCGCGGGTGTCGCCTGGGCGTGCTCGAGCGCCACCCGCATCGCCTCCTGGGCGCCGTGGCCGTCCGGCGGCGGCGCCGTGATGTGATAGGCGTCGCCCGACAACCCGTAGCCGACGATCTCGGCCAGGATGGTCGCGCCACGCCGGCGCGCATGCTCGAGCTCTTCCACGACGACCGCGCCCGAGCCCTCGCCGATCACGAACCCGTCACGGTTGGCGTCGAAGGGTCGGCTGGCACGCTGAGGGTCGTCGTTGCGCGTGGACATCGCCTTCATGGCCGCGAAGCCCGCGATCGTCATGGGCGTGATGGTGGCCTCGGCTCCCCCGGCCAACATGAGGTCCGCGTCCCCGTATCGGACGTGGCGCATCGCGTCCCCGATCGCGTGTGCGGAGGAGGCACACGCGGACACCGTGGCGTAGTTGGGACCCTTGAGACCGTAACGAATCGAGATCAGTCCGGCCGAGATGTCCGGAATGAACATCGGCACGAAGAACGGGCTCACTCGCTTGGGACCCTGCTCGATGAGCCTGCGGTGCTGCTCCTCGAAGGTGGCGATGCCTCCGATACCGCTTCCGAAGATCACCCCGAAGCGATGCGGGTCCATTCCTTCCGGCACCCCCTCGAGCCCGGCCGAGGCCATCGCCTGGGACGCCGCGGCCAGCGCGAACAACGAGACCCGGTCGAACCGACGCGCGTCGCGCTTGTCCACGTACTCGAGCGGGTCGAAGTCCTTCACCTCACACGCGATACGGGTCGCGAAGTCCTCCGTCGCCTCGAAGGCCGTGATCGGGCCGCCTCCGCTCGTGCCGGCCAGGAGATGATCCCACATCGTCGGGACGTCGTTCCCCACCGGAGAGACGACCCCCATGCCCGTGATGACCACCCGGCGGGCGCTCGTGCCCGCGGCCTTTCCGCTCGTCATAGCAGTCCGCCGTGCCGAAGCGTTCGCTCAGTCCTCGCTCGAATGCTCCTTCAGGTACGCGATGGCGTCGCCGACGGTACGCATCTGCTCGGCGTCCTCGTCAGGAATGTCGATCCCGAACTCCTCCTCGAACGCCATGACGAGCTCCACCGTGTCGAGGGAGTCCGCCCCCAGGTCCTCAACGAACGAGGCGTCGTCCGACACCTTCTCGGGCTCCACGCCCAGCTCGTTGATGATGATCTCCTTGACCCTGGCCTCGGTGGGCTCGCTCATGTGACCTCCTTGAGATGTGTTGATCGAATTCGGGCTTTGTGTCTTGCGTCGATGATCGGCTCGCCGACCGGCGTCACATGACCATTCCGCCGTCGACGGCCAAAACCTGGCCGGTAATGTAGCGGGCGGCGGGGCCCACAAGAAAGCGAACGACACCGGCCACGTCTTCGGGTTCCCCGAGGTTGCCGAGCGGGATGTGCTCCCGAAGGCTCGTCACCTGCTCCTCGGACAGCTCGGCCGTCATGTCGGTGCGGATGAATCCCGGGGCTACGGCATTGCATCGGACCCCACGCGAGGCGAGCTCCTTGGCCACGCTCTTGGTGAAGCCGACGAGCCCTGCCTTCGATGCCGCGTAGTTGGCCTGGCCCGCGTTCCCCATCAGCCCCACGACCGAGCTGATGTTGATGATCACACCGTCCTTGCGCTTCATCATCCCTCGCGCCACCGCACGAGTCAAGTTGAATGCGCCCTTCAAGTTGGTAGCGATCACCTCATCGAATTCATCATCCTTCATACGGAGGAGGATGTTGTCTCGGGTGATGCCTGCGTTGTTCACGAGGATCGCGACGGGCCCCACGTCGGTCTCCACTTTTTCGATCGCGTCGCGCGCCGCTTCCGGGTCTCCGACATCGCAGGCATAGCCGGCGTGGCCCTCGCCCGGGAGCGCGGCGGCCGCCTTCGAAGCGCGGACGGCATCCCGGGCCAGGACGGCGACCTTGGCCCCACCCTCGGCGAGCGCCTGGGCGATCGCGAGGCCGATGCCCCTGGACCCACCCGTGACCAGCGCCACTTTTCCGTCCAACTCGCCCATCGTCATGACTCCGTGCCGAACGACTCCAGATCGCCGGACTCTCCCAGCGACGTACACGAGACACCCTTCGCGATCCGTCGGTTCAGGCCCTTGAGGACGGTTCCGGGGCCCAGCTCGAGAAATCGCTCCACTCCATCTTGCACCATCGTCTCGACCGATCTCGCCCACCGGACCGGCGACGTGAGTTGCCGGACCAGGAGATCCCTGGCCTCGGCACCAGTGGAGACCGGGGCAGCCGTCACGTTCGAGACGACCGGATAGTCCGGGTCGCGCATGTCGATCGCCTCGAGCTTCTCCCGCAGCCCCGTGGCGGCCGGCTCCATCAGAGGGGAGTGGAACGCTCCGGACACGTTCAGCGGCACGACCTTCCGGGCGCCCGCCTCCTGGGCGAGCTGCATCCCCTGCCCCACCCCGGCCACGTCACCACTGATCACGATCTGGCCCGGCGAGTTGAAATTCGCAGGCACGCAAATCCCGTCTTGCACTCGAGAGCACACGTCCTCGAGGACATCGTCGTCGAGCCCGAGGACGGCCGCCATCGTTCCGGGACGCTCCTGTCCGGCCCGGAACATGAGCTCGCCGCGAAGCCGGACCGCCTCGAGCGCATCCCGAAAGGACATCGTTCCGGCCGCGACATGGGCGCTGAACTCCCCCAGGGAATGGCCGGCCGCCATGCCGACCGGCCCCAGACGCTCCCGAACGAGCGTCAGAACGGCGACGGAATGCGCGAGAATGGCCGGCTGGGCATTCCGCGTCTCGGTGAGCTCGTCCTCGGGACCGTCGGCCATGAGCCCCGAGAGGTCGAAGCCGAGCACGTCGTCGGCCTCCTCGAGAACCGCGGCCGCCTCCGGATGGCCGTCGGCCAGATCCCGAGCCATGCCCACGTATTGGGATCCCTGCCCCGGAAAGAGAAGTGCCAATGTCATGGGAGGTGTCGCTCTTCCGAGTTACTAGAACTTGAACGCCATGGCGCCCCAGGTGAGCCCCGCTCCGAACGCCACGGAGAGGACGTTGGCACCGGGCCCCACCCGACCCTGCTCCATGGCCTCGTCGAGTGCCACGGGGATCGAGGCGGAGCTCATGTTGCCGTACCGATCCACGTTCACGAACACTTTGTCCATGGGGAGTCCGGCGTATTTCGCCGTGGCCTCGATGATGCGGATGTTCGCCTGGTGTGGAACCAGGAGATCCACGTCGTTGGCCGTGAGCCCGGCGTGCTGCAGGGCCACGTCGCAGGCTTCGGCCATCGAGCGAACGGCGTGCTTGAACACCTCCCGGCCTTCCATGCGAAGAAGGTGGGCGCGGCGCCCGAGCACGTCCTCGTTGATGGGTTCGGTGTTTCCGCCCGCCGGCCGATACAGAAGCTCCGCCAGGTTGCCGTCCGAGCGCAGATGGCTGGAGACGATGCCGCGGCCCGAGCCGTTCGTCGGGCGTACCACCGCCGCGCCGGCGCCGTCACCGAAGAGCACGCACGTCGACCGGTCGGACCAATCGACGATCGAGCTCATCTTTTCCGTGGAGATCACCAGGGCCACCTCGCCCCGCCCGGCGCTCAGGTAGCCTTCCGCCACGGATAGGCCGTACAGGAAGCCGCTGCAGGCCGCCATGATGTCGAAGGCGAGCGCGTTGGTGCATCCCAGGAGCGCCTGCACGTCACAGGCCGTCGACGGGAGCCAGCGGTCCGGCGTGGCGGTCGACAGGATCAGGATATCGACCTCCCCCGGCCGCACGCCGGCCCGCTCCATGGCGACGCGCGCGGCGTGGGCGCCCATGTCCGCGGCATTCATGCCGTCACGAGCGATCCTGCGCTCACGGATGCCGGTGCGGGTGCTGATCCACTCGTCCGTGGTCTCGACGATCTTCTCGAGATCCTGGTTCGTCATCACGTGGTCCGGGAGAAACCTACCCGTGGCGACGATCTCCGCGATCGGCTTGGGCTTTCTCATGAGGCCTCCTCCGACCGCATCTGGCCGGGCAGCTCACGGGCCACGTGCCTGACCATCCCCGCTCGCACCGAGCGTGCCGCGACGCCGATGGCATTCCGGATGGCCTTCGGCGGCGATCCCCCGTGACAGATGATGGACACCCCGTCCACGCCGAGCAGAGGGGCGCCGCCGTATTCCGCATAGTCGAGAACGCTGAACACGTCTCCCAGGTTCATCGCCTCCGGGGCCGTGTGCAGCTTGTCGACCAGAAGCCCGATGATGAACTCCGCCACGGACTCGTAGAACTTCAGGAGAACGTTGCCCACGAAGCCGTCGCATACCACGACGTCGCACTCCCCCCGAATCAGATCGCGCCCTTCGACGTTGCCCACGAAGTTGAGGCCCGCTTCCTCGGCCAGCAGGCGATACGTCTCCACCGTCCGCTCGTCACCCTTCTCGGGCTCTTCACCGATGTTCAAGAGCGCGACCCTGGGCTCCGATCGGCCCATCAGGTCGCGGGCATACACCTTCCCGAGATGGGCGAACTGGACCAGGTGCTGCGGCTTGCAATCGATGTTGGCGCCCGCGTCCAGCATGAGGCACGGGTCCTTCGCGGTCGGAAGGATGGTCCCGACGGCAGGGCGATCCACGCCCGGCAGCGGACGGAGCGTGAACAGGGACGTGGCCATCACCGCGCCGGTCGACCCGGCACTGACGAAGGCGTCGGCCTTCCCCTCGCGATGCATCTGGAGCCCGATGACGATGGACGACTGCGGCTTGCGCCGCAGAACGGAGGCCGGCGGATCACTCGCCGTGACCCGGTCCGGTGCGTGCTGGATGTGGAGACGCCCGGGAGGAACGTCCGAGTGCTTCTCCACCTCGGCTTCGACGATCGCCCGGTCACCGACCAGGACGATCTCGATATCGGGCTCCAGCTCCTTGAGGGCTCCAATCGCACCGGCGACCTCGGTGGCCGGGGCGTGGTCCGTCCCCATCGCGTCCAGGGCGATTCGCACTGTCGCGACCGGCTAGGAGTTCACTCTGCTTCGACCTCGAGCACCGCCTCACCGCGGTAATAACCACAGGTGGGGCAAACCCGGTGCGGAGGCTTGGGATCTCCACAGTTGGGACACGCGTGGACCGCTACCGGCTCGGCCTTGTAGTGCGTCCGCCGCTTGCGCTTGCGCTGCTTCGAAGTGCGCTTCTTTGGGACAGCCATGTCCGACTCACTCCTCCCTGAGCTTCCGGAGCACATCCCACCTGGGATCGGCCTCCTTCCAGGTGCAATCGCACGAACCTTCGTTCAGGTTCGCCCCGCACCCTGGGCAGAGTCCTTTGCACTCCGGACTGCATACCACGTATGGATCGATGGCGAGGAGCACTTCCTCGCGCACCGGCTCGCGCAGATCGATCTCCCCCGAGCCGGGATCGAAGAGACGGACCTCGCCGTCGTCCTCCACCCCTTCGAACTCCCCGGGGATGAACGTCATCGTCACTTCGGTCTCGAGCCTGCCCGCCACCGGTTCGAGACAGCGACGGCATTCCTGCCGGAGGTC
>CAZVYM010000061.1:0-23988 GCA_964630935.1 uncultured Gemmatimonadaceae bacterium
AGGCGAGGCAGGAACGATGGCGCCATGGCCAGCAGGACCTTCACACCGAGCACGGCGAGTACCACGCCCGCGGCCCCACCGAGCACCGCCAGCACGAGGCTCTCGTTGAAGAGCTGTCGCACGACGCGGCGCCGGGAGGCTCCCAGGGAGGTGCGGATGGCGAGCTCGCGGGTCCGGGTCTCACCCCGAGCGAGGAGGAGGTTGGCCACGTTCACGCACACCGTGAGAAGCAAGAAGCCCACCGCCGCCAGGAGAACGTAGAGGGGCGTCTTCACCGTGCCCACGAGGGAGTCCCGATAACCCTCGAGCTCCACACGAAGGCCCGTGTTGGGATAGAAGTCCGGGTACGCGCGGGTGGCCCGGGACGCCAGGACGTGGAGCTCGTTCTGCGCGCTCCGGAGGGTGGCTCCGGGAGCAAGACGCGCAAGGGCCGAGAGGTAGTGGTTGTTCCGCGCCCACGGGTTCTCACGGTCCAGCTCGAGCTGGGAATACACTCGTTGGCCCGCCGCGGGGAAGGCGAAGTTCGGGGGCATGACGCCGATGACGGTGGTCGGCTGGTCGTTGAGATCGATGGAACGGCCCAGGACGGAGGGGTCACCTCCGAGCTCGGCCTGCCACGTTCCGTAGCTCAGGACGGCGAGGCGGGGCGCCCCCGGGCGATCTTCCTCCGGGGAGAAGGTGCGGCCCAGGAGTGGATCCACCCCGAGGAGGGGGATGAGGCTGGCCGTGGCCTGCACTACCTCGATGCGCTTCGGGGAGAGAGAGTCCCCGAGGGTCACCTCGGTCTCGGTGTAGCCGGCGATCCCCGAGAACGAGGAGACCTGCTTGCCGAAGTCCAGCAATTCCGGCTCTGAGAGCCCATAGAAGCCCACGGTGGAGCCAATGCCGCTGTTCACCTCCACCGAGACGAGCCTGGTGGCGTCCCGATAGGGAAGGGGCTTGAGAATGACTGCGTTGACGACGCTGAAGATCGCGGTACCCGCGCCTACGCCGAGGGCCAATGTGATCACGGCCAGAATGGCGACCGTGGGGTGCTTCCGGTGGTTCCGGAGGGCGAAGCGAAAGTCGGACCAAAGGTCGGTCAACATGGATTCGGTCCTCTGTGTTGTTGGAACCCTGCGAAGGCGTCGGGCCTCGGTCCAGCGCTCGCCGAAGCCGCCACGCGCGATCTCCCAACCGGTGCGCAGGGTGGCGATGGTGAGCGCCCACCGTGCGACGAGACCGGACCGGTCCCGGGTGACGTCGTCCCTGAGATCCAGATAGGCGGCGGTGAGATCCTCGCCGTACGTCCTTCGGAAGTCGCGGGGAAAGAGGTGCACGATCGCGCGGATCCAACGGACGCCGAGCGGAGGGCTGGCCCCGGGCTTCGGAGTCACGGCTTCTGCCAGAGCAGCTCGGCGCGCTCGGAGTCGAGGAGCGCGCGCAGCCGGACCGCTTCGGCCCGGGCCACACGACGGCCCAGCTCCGTTGCCCGGTAGTAGCGTCGCTGCCTCTTGGAGTCGTCCAGGTCGCCCGTGACGTCCTCCAGGAGTCCCTCCCGGGTGAGCCTGGCGATGATCCGGTAAAGTGAACCCAGATCGAGCACGCTCCCGCGGGACCCCTGTTCGGAAGCTTTCACGATTCCGTAGCCGTGCATGGGCTCGTCGAAGAGGAGCAGGAGCACCTGGAAGTCCCGGGGCGCCAGAGGGAGGTGGCCTTCGGGCTTTCCGTTCCGGGGTGATTCGTCGGTCATCTCGTGTCTCCGCCAAAACATCTGTCGACTGCTTATAATGTAGGACGGTGACAATGTCCGAAAGGTTGGAGCCCATCTCCGCGGTCGACGGGCCGGGGACGAACACGTTGTCGGTCGCGCAGCCCCACAGCGAAGCGAGGATGCGAATGGACAAGAGCCGCGTCACACGCCTCTGCTTCGCGCGCCGCGGCTACCGAATAAATACCGAAACTGATATCGTTGGAGATGTCGCTGCGTGTCCTCCTGCTGGCCGACACCCACCTGGGTTTTGACCTTCCACTCACCCCGCGCGTGCATCGCCGCCGCCGGGGACCGGACTTCCTCGCGAACTACGAGCGGGCCCTGGCGCCGGCCCTCTTCGAAGAAGTGGATCTGGTGGTCCACGGTGGGGACGTCTTCCACCGTGCGAGGCCGCACCACACGCTGGTGGCCATGGCGTTCGAGCCCCTCCGCCGCGTTGCCGAACGTGGAATCCCCGTCTTCGTCGTGCCAGGCAACCACGAGCGGTCCCGTATCCCCCATGCCCGCTTCGCGTCCCACCCCCTCATCCACATCTTCGACAGGCCCCGGACCTTCCGGATCGGGATCCGCGGCCACAAGGTCGCGCTACTCGGCTTCCCCTATGAGCGCAACGTCGTCCGCGCGCGCATGCCCGCACTGATCCGGCAGACCGGTTGGCTCTCCGGGCGGGACGACGTCGCGCTCCTCTGCGTGCACCACTGCTTCGAGGGGGCCACCGTCGGCCCAGGACACTTCACCTTCCGGCGCGGCCCTGACGTCATCCGCGTACAGGACGTGCCGGCAGGCGTGACGGCCGTGCTCACCGGTCACGTGCACCGCCACCAGGTGCTCGAGGCCGACCTGTTCGGCCGGCCGCTCCCGGCGCCCATCCTCTACCCGGGCTCCACCGAGCGTACTGCCTTCGCCGAGACGGGCGAGACCAAAGGCGCCCTCCTGCTGGAGATCGGCACGGACGGCTCGTCCACCCCGGGCCTCCGCCGACGCTTCATCCCCCTGCCCACCCGGCCCATGTGCACGGCAGAGATCCACGCTCAGCAGCTCGGCGCAGGGGCCTTGGCGCGCCGCGTGCGGACAGTCGTCGCTGCGTTCCCTCCCGACGCAGTGCTCCGCCTCCGGATCCACGGGCATATCCAGCGAGACACCATCGAGGTGCTGAGCGCCGCGAGGATGCGTGGCCTCGTGCCCGCGGGGATGAACGTGGAGGTACAGCTCGTCGGCGCGCCTCGGATGGCACGGAGGGCTCATCGCAGTGATCGTCGAGCTCCCTCGGCGGAGATCCAGGGAGTTCTGCGACTGGGTGAGCGGGTTGAAATGTGATCTGGGCGTACGCGCGTCTTGCGCGGCAGGCCGAACAGGGCCTCACCGAGACTTCAGGCATGTATCCTTCAAGTACATGTCCGACTTGTGCTTGTACGGGCTGCGGCTGCCAATGGTCCTACTCTCCCCGGACATCGGGCCACGCCTCCTGGAGCGTCATCTTCGGCCGGCGCGCGATCCAGACCGGCACGTCACGCTCCTCCATGACCGACCAGGCGCTCCGGATGCGAGCTGCGAGATGCACGTCCCCGTAGAGGCGGGCGATCTCGGTGGAGTCCGAGCCCACGTCGATGAGCACGTTGCCGGGACGCGATCCGGGGCCGAAGTACCAGTACGACCCGCAGCCGCATACCACCTCGGGGAGCCCGTATCGGGGCCCGAAGAACTCCAGCGCGCCGGCCTCACCGTAGTTGTCGGCCCCGAGCACGGTCTCGCGCTGCTCCGTCGGCGGGAGCGACCGGTAGACGCGCGCAACGGTCGCGACCTGGTGCTCCCAGCCGAGCTGGTCGGCAAAGTCCTGCGGGATGATGTCGGTGCCGCCCCAGTTGGTCTCGTTGGCCGCCTCGAGGCCCAGCCGGGCAATGTAGACGGCCGTGCGCGAGGGAGAGAGGATCGGCAGCGTGATGGGCAGGCCGATCAGACCTTCGGCGATCATCGCGGTGACCACACCCCACCTGAACACCCGTGGAACCGAAGGTGCACGCGAGAGCACGGCGCCGTCGAGCCAGACGGCCCCGGCCGCGATCAGCGTGGGGTAGATGGGCCCGACATAGTAGGCCTTCCCGTGGAGCACCATGAGCAACAGGAAGACGAACACGCACGCCAGGCCGACCACGCGGTACGTCCGCAAAGGCTTCCACGCCAGCAGCGCTGCGACGCCGGCGATCGAGAGAAGCCATCCCGTCACACCGGTCATGAGCGGCTGACCCAGGATGAACGAGGCGTACGTCACGTGCACGAGCTGGCCTGCGTGGAGCTGGTCCATCTGGGCGGCGACCGGAAAGCCCAGGTTGATCTGCCCGGCGATGCTGGGGCTGCCGATGGTGAAGGCGAGCGCGGCCGCGATCCATGGCCACGGCGTTAGCAGGGTGCGGCGTAGGGGGGTCGCAAGCAGCCCGCACAGCACGGCGAGGGCGATGAACAGGATGCTGAACTTCGTCAGCAATCCGAAGCCCATCGCCACGCCGAACGCGATCCAGGCGTACCGCAGGCCACGCTCGTCGCCGTCGTGGTAGGCGCGTGCGACGCGGGCCAGGAAGTAGAGGGCCAGCGTCCACCAGAGCTGATCCAGGACGACGGGCTGAAAGAGGTTCGAGGGCCGGAGGAAGATGCCCGCGCACAGCATCGGCAGCGCCGCGAGGCCCTGTGCGAAGCGCCCGCCGCCCAGCTCGCGGGCGATGAGCGCCGCCACGATCAGGATCGCACACCCCTCCAGCGCGGGGAACACCCGGGCGGCCGCCAGCGTGTGTCCGAAGATCGCGCTCTGAAGGTTGCCCATGAGGGCGATCATCGGCGGAAAGTCCATGTGCCAGAGGCGCAGGTGATCGCCCATGGCGAAGTAGAGGAAGGCGTCGCGTTGGATCCCGTACGGCGTGACGGCGAGCACGACCATGTGGAGCAGGAGCTTCAGAGCGGCCAGCGTCAGTACGACGCCGGCGGCGAAGGGCGGGCGCGGGCGAGTCGGTGTCGGGCGGTCCATCCGGCCGATCCCGGACACGCTCGGGGGAAGGTCTTCGGGCACATCGTCTCCTGGGTTTCGGGTAGGTATCCCGAAAACGTGGTGGAGTTTCGGGGTCCGTCGCGGCAGAGTCGAGTGACGGCGTCCGTCCCCCATCGGCTCGACGCGCTCGCAGGCACGCGCCTCGGCGGCCTCTCTTGATGGGACCGAGCGTGGAACATACCTTGTACCTCAAGGTATCATTCCACATGACGAATCCGATTCCGATGTCCAAGGAGCTGGTGGCCGCGTCGTCCCGGCCGATGGTGCTCTCGATCCTGGCCGGGGGCGAAAGCTACGGCTACGAGATCCTGCAGCACGTGGCGGCGCTCTCGAACGGAGAGGTGCAGTGGTCGGACGGCATGCTCTATCCGGTCTTGCACCGACTCGAGAAGGAAGGTCTGGTAACGTCCCGCTGGACCACGGCCGAGTCGGGCCGACGGCGCAAGTACTACCGGCTGAGCGGGAAGGGGAAGCGCCAGCTCGCCGACGATCGAGCGAGCTGGCTCGCCGTTCACCGGGCGCTCACCCAAGCCTGGGTGGTACATCATGTTTGATCTGGACGCTGCCGTTCGAGCCTGGAAGGAGGCGCTGGCTTCGGAGCGATCCCTCGCCGGAGCCGACCTGGACGAGCTCGAGGACCATGTACGCTGTAAGGTGGAGACCCTCATGTCCCGAGGCGTGGACGAAGAGCGGGCCTGGACGGCCGCCCGTGACACCATCGGTGCTCCGGAGGAGTTGTCAGCGGAGTTCCGGAAGGTCGGCGGGGGAGCTTGGCGCATGCTTGTTCGCGTGGGGTGGGTGCTCTTCGCAGCGGCGTTCTTCTTGCCGGTTCACCGCTACGGGCTCTCTCACGTCGACCTGAAGGTCGACTCGGGCGTGCTGCCGGGGATCGAGGCTTTCCTCGTTGCGCTGAAGTCGGGGCCCGCCGGCGCGGTCAGCGCCCTCACGAATTTCGTGATGCTCCTGACCATGTGGAGGATCTCGGCCCGAGGACGTCCCTGGGTGCTGGCCCTGACGCTGACGATGTGGGCGGCCACCTGCTTGAACGCGTGGTGGATGGTGGACGCGGACCCGATCACCGACCTGCGGTTGGGCTACTTCTTGTGGTGGACGTCCTTCGGCGTGGTGTCGACGGGGTTGGCCCTGCGGGTCCGGTCGGCTGCGCCGCACGCGGAGACCGCGACCGCGGCCTGAGGTCGGCGGGGACCCTCCGCCACCCCCGTCCGGTCCGCAAGGCCGCCCGATGAGCCACGGCCCATCCGCGTAGTGCCCTCCTGCCGCTGACGGATGCCGCTTGCGGGAGCCGAACCCCGTAAGGTCCGGCCGTCTGTGGAGTCGATGCCACGCGCGGCAGCAGAGAAGACACGCGTTGTGCATCGAGGAAGGATACGAGAGGCGGCCCCACACGGGGTTGTCTCGAGACCCAGGGTCGTCGAGACCGGAATCGGGCGCGCTTCAAGACCCATCGGGCGGCGTACCTGCGACCGGTTACGTTTTGCGTGTGTGCCAGAATGAGGTCGGGAGACCCTGGGTCGCTGTACGTGTCTTGACGTAGCCCGGAACCGCGATGACGTAGAGCGGGAGCCACCACGAGGTAGTACGTCGTATGTCTGACACCCCAAGTGTCAGTCAGACATCGACTTCCGGGAGCCTCTGGGCGATCCAGACGGTGCGGTAGATCGCCGTGCCGACGGTCCCGACGGCCACGACGGTGAGCACCGGGACGAGGACCGCACCGTCGGTGCGACCCACCCACGCGGATATCCCGGGATCGAGAATCGCCCCGAACCCCAGGAGCAACAGACGTTCGGCGCGTTGCATGACGCCGAATTTGCAGTCGATGCCGACGCTCTCGCCCCGCGCCCGCGCGTAGCTCACGAGCAGCGAGCCACCGAGCGCGATCACGACGACGGTCAGCAGCAGTCCCGAGCCGCGGAACAGGATCGCGAGGCCGACGAACGCGGCGACTTCGGCGAAGCGGTCCAGCGTCGAATCCAGAAAGGCTCCCCTGGGGCTCGCCAGGCCCAGAGCCCGGGCGATCCGCCCGTCCAGGACGTCGGCCACGCCGCCCAGGAGGATCGCCCATCCGCCCAGATTCACGCGTCCAGCGCCGAAGCACACGGCGGCTGCGACGCCGAAGGCCACTCCGAGCATGTTGTAGAAGAAGGGGCGCAGCCCGAGGGCAAGGGACAGTCGCTCCACGGGTCGAGCGAACCAGTAGAACCAGCTGCGCACGAAGCCGCCGAGCACGAAGGACCCGCGGTCCGCGATATCGTTGGGATCGGGCCTGCGCCGGGCACCGAGCGCGTAGACCGGCATGCTGAGCAAGGCCAGCAGAATGATGCCGGCGAGGACGGCGAGATCGGTTCTGATCATGAGTGCTCTCGTTCGGGGCGCCCCCGAAGAACCCGGATCACCCGGGGCCAGAGGAAGATCAGCGGCACGCGTCGCTCCCACGGGGTCAGCTCGACGGGCATGCCGGTGCGACGCTCCACTTTCCGCGCGATGTAGGGCAGCCAGTTGTCGAAGGTCACGATGTGCTTGAACCAGCGGGCGGTGCTTCGAACCTTCGAGCGGAGGAAGTACCGCCTCCAGCGCCGCCGCGCCCGCGCTCCGGGCGGATCCTTGAAGCGGAATCCACCGTCCGACGGCTCCAGGAGGCCCTTCACCGCGGCGCTCTCCAACGCTCCGCCCAGGCGATCACGGAAGTGCTCCCGCTGAGCCTCGAAGACGGCGTGCGACCGGTTCCCGGCCTCGGGCCGCAACTCACCCTCGTAGCAGACCTCGAGAAGACGCTTCCCCACGGCCTCGGCATCGAAGCTCCCCTCGAGGTAGGGGCCCACCCAGTCGAGCACGCCATCCCCCGTGCCCCGCAGCAGAGCCTCGATCCACTCGGCGTCCTCTCCCGACGCCGACCACACCAGCGCCACCTTCTGCACCATGCGTCCGAGGAGGAAGTGGTCGGGCGGGCGGGGCCCGAGGGCCCGCTCGAAGTGGTCGCTTCGAACGACGAGGCACTTGGCGACTCCATGGCGGCCGTCGTCGGGGGTGAACGCGATGACGTTCGGCGGAAGAATGGAAGACAGGCCGGCCATGAGCCAGGTCGGCCTGTGAAGCTCCTGGGAGGCCTTCATTTCCCGGTAGAACTGGCGGTAGTCGTCCACGACCACGACGAAATCGTACGCGCTGAAGCGGTCGGGTGACGTGTTCAGCAGTTGGGAGCCATAGAGGATCACCGCCTTCACTGAGCCCCCGCCTGCCCCGACCAGGCCCTCCGCCAGCGAGCGCGCCCCGGGAGGTGCGACCACCTTCACACCGGGGCCGGAAGGCGCATACGAGCCAGACGTTCCACCATCTCCTTGCGCATCCGACGAACGAACTCGGTCGGGTCGGCTTCGGGATCGTCCCAGACGAAAGGTCCCGTCAGCTCGATGCGTCCATCGATGGACCTCATCCCGACCAGTAGGTCCTTGAACTTCGCACGCTGCCAGAACCCGTCTGCGACCATCAGGTAGACCTTCCAGGGACGGGCCGCGAGGATGACCCTCAAACCGGACATCTTGAAGTTGCCGATCTCCCCGTTCTTCGTGCGGGTCCCTTCCGGGAATATCGCGAGCGGAACGTCCGAGGTGCGCGCTGCCTCCCCGATCGCGTCGAGGCTCCTCCGGGTTTCCTTCGGGTTTGCCCGGGGGTCGACGACCGGGTATTGATACAGTCGCACCATGTGCGAGATTAGCGGGATCCACCGCAAATAACGCTTGCGCGTGATGATTCTGGGATAAGCTCCGTCGATCGAGCCGCATGCCAGGGGAATATCGAGAAGCGACTGGTGATTCATGAGCAGCAGGACCCCGGGTTCTCCGGGGACCTTCGGAAGCTCAGGAATGGAAGCGCCACCGATCTTCTCGAGCGGCCCCAGGACTGCTCTCGCGAGGAAGTGTTGCCATCTGGCGAGAACGGCGATGCGCCGGCCGGGTGCGAGGTGCACCCACGGCCAGATCACGAGGCGCTGGACTACGTCGGCAGCCAGAAGCGTCAGGCAAATGATCAGGAGCGCGAGGTAGCCTCTGAGGTTCACCGGGGGCTTCTCCGTACCGAAAGCAAGAGGACTGGGGACCGGCCCTTGGCGGTCGACCGGCCAACGCTAACGAAACTCGACGACGGCCATCAAGACGGACCACGAGCTCACCACAGGAAGACGGAAACACATGGACTACACGTACTACGGCTTCCGGAACTGCGTCGGGGCTTTCTTCGAGATGCCCACCGCAGATGCCCGGAGGATCCTCCCGCCGCACCTGCAGCCCATGGAGCTCCAGCACACGCGGAGCATCTTCGCCCTCATGGCGTTCGAGTTCACCGAGAGCGAGGTTGGCCCCTACGAGGAGCTCGTCATGTCCGTCATCGTGCCTCCCATGGTCGAGGCGGGCAAGGCACTCCCCAAGGCTGCGTTCTACCCCTTCATCGTGGGCACCTCGACCGAGGCGTCACGGCTGCATGCCATCGAGCGCTGGCACCTGCCCCACTACATGAAGGATCTCGACATCCGATTCTTCCAATCCGACGGTCAGATGGAAGTCAAGGTTCGTGACCAGGGCGAACCCGTCCTGGATTTCATGGTGACCGAATACGAGTACGAGCCGGTTCGTTATCTGTACAACTCCTTCATGGTCGACGGAGGGGAGCGCTTCAAGGCCAACATCTACATGGAGGCGCCCCACTCGGAGCACGAAGAGGAAGCGGGCTCGCTCACGCTCTACGAGCATCCCATGACCGAGCCGCTCACCATCCCGGACATCGCTACCTATCCGTTCCGCGAACAGTGGTATCAGGCCGGCGTCCAGACTTTCGAGCCGCTGGAGACGCTCTGACGTCGACCCGGCGTCACTACGTCATCTTCAACCCGGCGTCGGGCAGGGGGCGAGGTGCCAAGCGCATCGCCACCTACGAGGCGCTGCTCCAGGAGCGGTTGCCCCACGTCGATTTCGGCGTCACCTCCCACCCTGGAAACGAGCGAGACCTCGCGGACCGTGCGGTGGAGGCGGGCTACGACGTGATCGTCGCGGTGGGCGGAGACGGCACGTGGAGCAACGTGGCCGACCGTGTCGTCGCCTCGGGACGTGGAGACGTTGCGCTGGGGATCCTGCCGAGCGGGACCGGCAACGACTTCGGGCGGAATCTGGGGTTCCGGCCCACCGACGCCGACCAGGCCGTACGCGTGCTCGCCGAGGGGCACCTGCGCGCCGTTGACGTCGGTCGCCTGGATACGCCCAGCGCTTCCCAGCACGAGCCCGAGCGCTTCGAGTTCCGTCACTTCGTGAATCTGGTCGGCTTCGGCTTCGACATCGCGGTCATCGATGCCGCGAGCCGCGCGCGCTTTCTGCGCGGCGAGCTCCTCTACAAGCTCACCGCCCTACAGCAACTCTTCCGCTTCCCGGGCATCCACCTCGGCGTCGACGACGGATCCGGCACGGTCCGTGACGGGCGCCATCTCATGCTGACGGTGTCCAACGGACGCTACTTCGGAGGCGGCTTCCCGATCGCGCCCGAGGCGAGCCTGGATGACGGACGGCTGCACGCTTGTATGATCGCGGACGCACCCCCCCTGACCAGGCTCCGTCTGTTCAACCTGGCCGAGAAGGGCCGGCATCCGGCCTCGGACCGCGTCACGCTCCTCGACCGGACGCGGTTCCGCCTCACGTTCGACGCCCCTCCGCGGTTCGAGATGGACGGCGACGTTCGACAAGCCGCCGAAGCAACGCTCGAGGTCCGACTCCTGCCCCGCGCGCTCAGCGTGGTGGCACCCGCTCCGCCCGTGACCGATGCCTAGCGATCCGGAGTCGGGACTCTGCGACACAGAGTACTTGACGGCCTGAGAACCGGAGCGTTACGGTTCGTTCATGATGCTCCCCGCACGAAAGCTCCGCGACCCGGACCGAGGCCCCCTCGCCCTTCACGACCGGGCGATGGACAATCTGCGCTTCATCCGGGAGACGATGGAGCGTTCCGCATCCTTCACGGCGGTGTCGGGGTGGGGTGGAATCGTCATGGGCCTCATCGCCCTGGCCGCGTCCGTGCTGGCCAGAAGCGTCACGGGCGAGATCGCCTGGCTCATGGTCTGGATGGGCGCGGCCCTCCTTTCGTTCAGCGTGGCGCTGGTGGCGATGGCCCGAAAGGCGTGGGCCGCGGGCATGTCCCTCCTTTCGGGACCGGGCCGCAAGTTCGCCTGGAACGTCACCCCGCCGCTGATGGTCGGCGGGCTCCTCACCCTGGCTCTCTTCCATGCGGGAGCCAGGGAGCTCCTTCCCGGCACGTGGCTGTTGCTCTACGGCACGGGCGTGGTCACGGGGGGCGCCTTCTCGGTTCGGATCGTCCCGTTGATGGGGTTGGCTTTCATGCTCATGGGCGTGGCCGCTCTGTTCGGACCGGCCGCGTGGGGCGACGCATTCATGGCCGCCGGCTTCGGTGGCCTTCACATCATTTTCGGCATCGTCATCTGGAGGAAGTATGGTGGCTAGCAGATCTGGCGCTCTTCCCGACGACGAGGCCCGCAGGACGGCGAGCGAAGCGCCGAAGCTGGACAGTGTCGAGGGGCAGAGCTCGGACCTCGGCACGCTGGAGCTCGATCGTCTGATCCACGAGCGCGTCCGCCTGGGCATCGTGAGCGCCCTGGCGGTGAACGGCTCGTTGACGTTCACGGACCTGCGAGGCCTCCTGGGAACGACCGACGGCAACCTCAGCGCCCACGCGCGGCGTCTGGAGGATGCGGGGTACATCCTTTGCCGGAAGTCGTTCGAGGGGCGCACACCGCGCACGGAGTACGAGCTCACGGACCGCGGGCGCAAGCAGCTCGAGGCCTATCTGGACCACATGGAAGCGCTCATCAAGGCGACCCGCGAAGGATGACCAGGACCCATCCGCCACGGTCTCTCTTTTTTTCAGGCATGACTCTATGAAGCAGAGTGCTCTTCCCGAATCCGCGGCCGGTCTCCATGTCGCCGTCATCATGGACGGAAACGGCCGTTGGGCGACCACCCGCGGGCGACCGCGCGAGTGGGGCCACCGAATGGGCGCGCGCGTCGTGCGTCGCATCGTGGAAGCCGCGCCGGACCTGGGCATCGGGACGCTCACGCTCTACGCGTTCTCCTCCGACAACTGGCAACGACCCGAAGCCGAAGTGAGCGCGCTCATGCGCCTGTTCCGCCGCTATCTACGCTCCGAGACGGCCCAGTTGGTCAAGAACGGTGTGAGGCTCCGTTGTATCGGGCGGCGGGACCGGCTGGACCCGGTGCTCCTCGAGAGCATCCGGGCGGCCGAGACGGCCACGGAGGGCGGTCGAAACCTCCGGCTTCGTCTGGCCGTGGACTACTCGAGCCAGAGCGTGTTGGTGGCCGCGGCCGGTCGTGCGGCGGGCGTCCCGGACCTGGACCAGGAGCTCTTCGCCGCGCTCATCGGGGAGGCGATGAACGACGAGGGCCCGGCGCCCAACGTGGACCTCTTGATCCGAACGGGCGGAGAACAGCGGCTGAGTGACTTCCTCCTGTGGGAGTGCGCGTACGCCGAGCTCGTCTTCACCCCGTGTCTCTGGCCGGACTTCGGGCCCGCCGAGCTTGCGGCAGCCCTGCGGGAGTTCCAGGGCAGGGAGCGCCGGTTCGGGCGGGTCGCGGCCGCGGGCTGAGTCTCCCTCGCCACCGGCCTCGAGCCTCCCGCCACCAGCAGGGGTACGGGTCGATGAGCAGCCACGCCCGTCTCGGCCTGAGGGGCAAGCGCCCGTGACGCGTCATCCTTGTGACCGCGCCGGCCCATCTCCGATCTTGGAGAGACTCCAAGGGGCCCTCGCATGCTCGTCCAGCTCATCCTCGGAACATCCATCGCGGTTCAGGTCGCCGCGGCGATTCTCGCGCTCCGTCCGAGGGACGCGACGCGGTGGAGGAGTCCGTGGCTGTTCTTGGCCGGAGCGCTCTCGCTCATGGCCGCGTGGCATGCGATCACGATGGCACGGATCCTCCGCGGGACGGCGTCGTCGAGCACTCCGACGCTCGGGTCCGCGCTCGTCGTTCTCGCGACCTCGGTTCTTCTCCTGATGGGCATCGCAGGTCTCGGGCGACTTCTCGGCGGCCTCCGGAGCGAGGCCGCCACGGGTCACGAGCGTGAGGAGACCGGAGAAGCCCCGACGCACCAGGAGGAGGCCGAGCAGGCGCTGGCCCGCGTGACCCGCGGGCTACGCGTGTTGAGCCGCGCCAACGAGGTGATCATCCGGGCACAGCGCGAGAGTGAGTTGCTGGAGAAATTGTGCAAGGTCGTCGTGGTGGAGGGGAGCTACCGCATGGCCTGGATCGGGTACGCCGGTTCGCAGGCCGACGACGGGCATGTCCGCCCCGTCGCCCGATGGGGAGAGGGCTCCGAATACGTCGATCGCGTGGAGATCACGTGGAACGGCTCTCCGTCGGGCCAGGGCCCGACCGGCCGTGCCATCCGCACGCGCCGGCCGGTCGTGGTCCGTGACCTGGAAAGCGACCCGTCCTTCGACGAGGCCCGGGCACGTGGCTACGTGGCATCCCTGGCTCTGCCGCTGACGTTCGGGAATCATTGCTACGGTGCTCTCAACGTCTATTCCACGGAGCCCGACGCCTTCGAGGAAGAGGAGATCGAGCTTCTCGAACGGCTGGCCGAGGACGTGGCTTTCGGGATACGGACCTTGCGCCTGAGGGAGGAGCGGCGGGAGCTCGAGGAGATCGTCCGGCACAAGCAGCGCATGGAGGCGTTGGGAGAGCTGACCGGAGGTCTGGCCCACGACATCAACAACCTCCTGACGATCATCCTCGGGAGTGCCGGCGTGCTCGAGGAGACGCGGAGCGTGGATGATCCCGACTTCCGCGAATCCGTGCGCGACATCATCGCGGCCACGGAGAGCGGGGCCCACCTGGTTCGAAAGCTCCTTGCCTCCGGGAGGGCGGAGGAGCCCACGTTCGAGTCCCTCGACCTCGCAGTCACGACCGAGGAGGAATGTCGCCTGCTGAGGCGTGTCCTCCCGGAGACGGTCGTGATCGAGCCGTCCATCGAAGGCGGCCCACTCCCTGTGCGGGCGGATCCCCGCGCTCTGAACCAGATTTTCTTGAACCTCGGTTTCAACGCGCGCGACGCGATGCCCGATGGTGGAACCATGAAGGTCAGCGCCCGACGGCGCGAGGTGGGCGTGGGTGAGCACGGTTTTCAGGGACCCGTGACGCCCGGCCCGTACGTGTGCATCGAGGTCGTGGACGGCGGAATCGGGATGGACGCCGAGACCCGGCAGCGCCTCTTCGAGCCTTTCTTCACCACCAAGGCCCGCGGTCGTGGTACGGGACTCGGCTTGGCCGTCGTCTACGGGCTCGTGGAGAGCCACGACGGGTTCATTCAGGTGGAGAGCACGCTCGGAGAGGGGACCAGCATGCGCATCCATCTCCCTCTGGCCGACGGAGCACCCGGAACGACGTCCGACCGCCATCTCCGAACGGGCGAGAACGAGGTCATCCTCCTGGTGGACGACGACCCCCAGGTCCGTCACGCGACGGAGCGCATCCTCGGGCGGTATGGCTACCGGGTCGAGCGAGCCTCCAGCGGGCGAGAGGCCCTGGAGATCGTGAACCAGCGTTCGTCGGCGGTCGCGCTCGTGCTCGCGGACGTGGGGACGCCCCACACGGATGGACGCGAGCTGGTCGAGCGTATCCGGGATGGCGGCCGTGAGCTGCCGGTCGTCCTCTCGGGCCGCCGCCCGATGGAAGCGCTACGGGAGATGGCGGATCTCCCTGGCGTGACCTTTCTCGAGAAGCCGTGGACGGTGGAGGAGCTGCTCGGAGCCGTACAGAGGACTCTGGGGACCTCTGCGCCAAGCCAGGACTGACCGGACTCCGCTTCTCAAAAGGCCCCCCAGACCCGAACGCGCCCCAGAGGCGACGAGCCGACTCTCCCGAGGAGCGAGGCCGGTCGGTGAGGGCGGATGTCAGGAGCCCGACGTTCTCGGCGAGCCGGTACGCCGACGGGAGATTCCAGGTAGGGACCGACACTGTAAGACGCGTTGCCCCACAGGGACGGGGAGACGGGGACCCGGAGTCCAAGCACCCGTTCCATGCCCAGCGTTCCGGCTGCGATCTCAGCAAAGATACACACGGAACGTGTCACGTCATGGGCGATCCATCGACGGTCGTTTCGAGGCTGGTCCACGTGGCTGAGGCGACCGCCCCCTGGCGCGGTCGCTCGGACCGGTTCCATTGTATTACGACACCCGTACAAGGAAGGTCACGATGGCGCTCCCCGACCGTCTCGGAGCAGACGGAAGAATCCGGCTTCCGGATTCCCTTCCGCTGGTCGGGCGTACGGAGGAGCTCGTTCGACTGGACACCACGCTGCGTGAGGGCGAGCGGAAGACCGTCTTCCTGGCCGGCGAGGCGGGTGTCGGGAAGTCGAGGCTCGCCGACGAGCTCGCGAGACGGGCAGCGGGCGACGGATGGGTCGTGGCGAGGGGACGCGCGTACCCCGTGGAATCCGGCGTACCCTACGCGCTTCTCTCGGACGCATTCCTCCCCCTCCTCCGGAGGATGGACCCGGAGACGCTCACCGTGTTGAGCCGCGGCGGCGAGGCGGAGTTGTGCTACCTCTTCCCGACGTTGTCCACCGGGATGGGCGAGTCACTGCAACCGGCCGGAAGCGAGCCCGACGAGTTTCGGACGAGGCTGCAGTGGAACTTCGCCGAGCTCATCAAGAACCTCGCCCGACGCGCCCCGCTCCTGGTCATCCTGGAAGATCTCCAGTGGGCCGACGACTCTTCGCTGCAGCTCCTGCACTTCCTCGCCCGCCAGGTCGGCGCACCGTCGCCGTTCTTCCTGTTCACCTACAACGATGCCCGAAGAAGGAGAAGCTCCCGCCTCGCGGAGATCGAGAGGTCTCTCACGTCCCTGGGACTGGCCGAGGTCCGGACGCTCGGCTCGCTCACTCGGGAACAGGTCACGGAGCTCCTCTGCCGCACGTTCGACGTCGAAGGCAACCTGGTGCGCGAGTTCTCACATCTCTTGCACGGGTGGACCCGGGGCAATCCGTTCTTCCTCGAGGAGATTCTCCGTTCCCTCGTCTCGTCCGGCCGGCTCACGGCCAGACAGGGCACCTGGGTGGGATGGGACGTCCGGCACTTCGATGTGCCCGGGTCCATACGCGCTGCCGTGCTGTCCACGATGGCCCAGTTCTCCCACGAAGCCCGGCGCGTGGCCGAGTTCGCCGCCATCATCGGTACCCGTGCGAGCTACCCCCTGTTGGCCGCGATCTCGGGCCTCGGTGACAGCGATCTCCTGGCAGCCGTCGACGAGCTGTGCAGCCGGGCCGTCTTGCTCGAGGATACACAGGACGGAGCGGTGGTCTACGACTTCGTGCATCCGATCGTCAGACAGACGCTTTACGACGAGTTCGGTCTACAGCGCACCCGCATCCTCCATGGGGCGGTCGCCGAGGCCATGGAGGGGTTCTGGCGCTCCGAAGCCGCCGAGCACGCCGACGAGCTCGCCTACCACTTCGCGCGAACGGATGCCCGCCGGCATAAGCTCAAGGCGGTCCAGTATCTGGTGAAGGCAGGCCGGAACGCGCTCCAGCGCCACGCCGATCGCGAGGCGGCGAATTATCTGCAAGCCGCTCTGGAACGGTGTGCGCAAGCCGAACCGGACGCGGCCCATCCCTCCTGGGCGGAGATCTCGCGTCTGCTGGCGCGCGCGCACATGAGGCTCGGAGAGTACTCCCGTGCTGCCGAGCTTTGGACGGCGCTCCTCGACCATGTGGGGCCCTCGACCGCGCAGGCCACCGGTCTGCACCGCTCGCTGGGGCTCGCCCTGTTCTGGGACGGTGACAAAGTCGGAGCGCTCGAGCACTTCGACCGGGGCCTCGCCGAGGCCGAGGGCTCGGGGGCTCGAGAGGAGATCGTGCGCTTGCGCCTCGCGCGAGGTCACTGCCTCCAGGAGCTCGGCAGGGGAGACCAGGCGCTTCGCGAGATGGTCACGGCGCTTCCGGTCGCCGAGGCGCTCGGCGACACCGCGCTGCTCGCGAGGGTTCATCGCTCGCTCGCGCTGCTGCGCGTGTGGATCGGCCCTCCCGAGGAGGCGCACGCGCACGCGGAAGAGGCCATCCGGCTCGCCAGGATGTGTGGGGACACCTCCGTGGAGTTCTGGTGCCGCTGGGGTCTCGCCGTCCTCACGGGTCTCACGGGTGACCTGCGCGGCGTGGCGGAGGGCTTCCGTGAGGCCAGGGCACTCGCCGAGCGGCTCCGCTCGCCGGTCCTGCGTCTCTGGACCGCCGAGCTGGGCGTCGAGCTCGCCTACGCCACGGGAGACTGGGACGAGGGCATCGCGCTCGGCGAACAGTCGATCGCGCTCGCCAGAGATCTGAACCAGCAGATGCTCCTTCCCCGGCTCCTCGTATGGACGGCTCTCTTCTACGTGGGCCGAGGGGATCACGAGCGCGCGAAGGCCCTCGTGGACGAGGCCTGCGACACGGCCGGGCTGGATCGGCCGGATGCCCCGATGGACGTCCACCTCGTGGTGCCGGCCCACATCGGTCTCGCGCATTACCTCGTCGGAACCGGTGAGTATCATGAGGCCATCCGGGTGGCCCGCCGGGGTCTCGAGATCGCCGAAGGGACCGGTTATGTACTCTGGGCCATGCACCGCCTCCTTCCCATCCTCGCGGAGGCGTGCCTGTGGGCGGGCGAGATCGACGAGGCGGAGGAGGTGGGCCGACGAATGCGAGAGCACGCCCGTGCCCTGGACCACAAGCTGGGCATGGCCTGGGCGGACGCATGTGACGCCATGGTGCGTTGGAAGAGGGGTGACCCCGAAGGTGGCTCCGTCCTCATGCGCGGAGCCGCGGAGGCGCTCGAGGCGATCCCCATGATCCCGTACGCGTCGAGGGTCCGTCGACAGCTCGCCGGACGTCTGGCCGAGATCGGCGATCGTGAAGGCGCGCTTCAGGAGCTCCGCCGCATACACGACATCTTCGTCCGCCTCGGCGCGGAGCGCGAGCTGGAGAAGACCCGGATCCAGTTCCGGGAGGTCGGCCAGCGTCCGCCACCGCGGGGCGTGGGGGAGGGATGGGCGGGGCTCACCCCGCGAGAGATGGAGGTCGCGAGGCTCGTGGCTGCCCGAAAGTCCAACAAGGCGATCGGTAAGGCCCTGGGGATCTCGCCGCGCACGGTGAGCACGCATCTCTCCAACATCTTCCGGAAGGTGGAGGTCTCGTCGCGTGGGGAGCTGGCGGATTCCTTCAGGTCGGAAGGGCTCGTCGAAGACTGACGGCCCCGGGGAGGAGCGATCTCGACGCGGACCGGCTCGTCACCCTCACAGCGGGACGAGTCGCCCGTCCGACAAGTGCCAGCGTTCGTCGGCCAGGACCTTTGCGTCATCCTCGTCGTGACTGACGAGCGCGAGCGGGATCCCTCGCTCGACGGTGAACGCGCGCACCGTTCGGGACACGTGCAGCCGAAGCGGTCGGTCGAGGGCGGAGAAGGGCTCGTCGAGGATCAGCAGTCGCGGCTCGGCCAGGAGGGCCCGCCCGAGCGCCACCCGCTGACGCTCGCCCCCCGACAGTCTGCGCGGCCTTCGATCGAGCAGCGACTCGACTTTCAGCAGCTCGGCCACCTCTTCGACCGAAGGAGCCGTCGCTCCGGCGTACCCCAGGTTCTCCCGAACCGTGAGGTGAGGGAAGAGAAGGGCATCCTGGGGAACCCATCCGACCCGGCGCTTCCACGGCGGCACCATCGTCCCCGTGGCGGAGTCCAGCCACGTCACCCCGTCGACCTCGAGGCGCCCCCTGACTCTCCGTTCGACGCCCGCCAGGATCCTGAGCAGCGTGCTCTTTCCTGCACCCGAGGGCCCGACGATGGCCAGCGAGGAGCGTCGGGTCTCCAGATGGACCTCCAGCGTGCGTGCGGCGAGCGGGACCTCGACATCGAGGAGGATTCCTCGCCAGGGCTCAGAGGCCACGGCGATCCTCCATCCGGCGACGCTGGCGCCTGGAGAGCGCCTCGTATCCGAGGAGCGCCAGGACCGAGAGGGCCACGCTCGCCCCGACCAGAACCCATGTGGTCGATCTCCCCGACGGTGACTCCAGCAGGGTATAGACCGCCAGGGCGATGGTCCGGGTGCGCCCCTCTACGTTGCCCGCCAGCACGACCGTGGCCCCGAACTCGCCGAGGGCGCGGGCGAAGGCCAGTACCGCGCCGGCCGCGATGCCCGGCAACGCCATGGGAAGAGAGATGCGCCAGAAGGTCCGTACCGGAGGCGCGCCGAGCGTCCAGGACACTTCCTCGTACTGGGGATCCACCGCTTCGAAGGCTCCGCGCACGGCGATGACGTAGAGCGGGAGGCCGACGACCATGGCCGCGACGGCCGCACCGAGGAAGGTGAACGGGATCGGCAAGCCGATCGACGCCAGCCACCGCCCCAGGAAGCTCTCGGATCCGAGTACGCTGAGCAGGAGAAAGCCGGTGACCACCGGCGGGACCACCAGCGGAATGAGCACCAGCGTGGTCAGTGCCGTCTTCCCGGGAAAATCGTGGCGGGCGAGCACCCATCCGAAGCCCATGGCGGGGAGCAGGCCGGCTGCGGCCGCGAGGAGCGCCACGAGGAGCGAGATCCGGATGGCCGATGCGGGGTCCGGAACGGTCGCGCTGGATGGGCCGATCGCCGGCCCTCCCCCGGAGGGCGACGCGGACGAGACATCGAAGCCCCCGGCCTCGAAGATCCGCGCACCCGCGGCACTCGCCGCGAAGTCCAGGAAGGCCCGCGCGAGGGCAGGATGCTCCGAGCCTTCGAGCACGGCGACCGGGTACCGGACCGGCTGGTGTGTGCGCTCCGGGAAGGTGAAGGCGATCGAGACCCTCGGCTCGCTCAGCGCGTCCGTCCGGTAGACGATTCCGGCATCCGCTTCGCCCCGAGCCACCCACTCGAGCGCTCCCCGCACGGACCCTCCGCGCACCACGCGGTCCCGGACGGCCGCCCAGACCCCCGTGCTCTCCAGCGCTTCTCGCGCATAGCGGCCCGCCGGCACGTTCTCCCCGGCCAGGGCCAACCGCTTCACGTGCCGGAGATCCGCCGGATCGGCGGGAGCGGGGGCGCCCTTCGGCACGACCACCACGAGGGCGTTACCCACGAAATCGCGAACCTGGTCCGGCGCGACCGCCCCCCGAGCCTCCAACCACTGCATCCACTTCTGGTCGGCCGAAAAGAAGATGTCGGCCCGGGCTCCCGCCACGGCCTGAGGCGCAAGGCGCGACGTGGCGGCGAACGAGAAGCGCACGGGAACGCCCCCCTCTCGGCGCCAGGCATCCGCCACGGCCGGCAGCACGTCCGTGAGGCTGGCCGCGGCCAGCACGAGGAGCTCCTCGTCCGATTGGCCTTGCTGAGCGGCCGCCGGTCGGCTCGCCATGACCGAAAGGGCGAGCGCCACCGCGACGGCGCTCGAAGATGCGAGGCCTCGGAGGAGTTGCGGACGGAGGGATGCGCGATGCCTGGACACGGAGCGCCAGGTTATCCAGAACCCGGTCCTCGAGGCAAGGCGGCGGCGGCACGGTCCTCGCGCCGCGGCCCGGCACCACGGAGAGGCAAACCGGCCAGGGCGCCTCGGCCTTGCCTCCCGGGTCGGAGGTCGCGTTCTTGCCCGCATGAGCGAGCCGAACCCGGAAGGACGCATCTCGGAGACCGAAATCGAGGTCCGGAGCTACGAGCTCGACTCCTTCGGGCACGTCAATCACGCCGTGTTCCTGAACTACCTCGAGCATGCGCGCTTCGACCTGCTGCGCGCCGGAGGCCTTCCGCCCGAATCTCTGCCGGGACGCGGGTGGGGCGTCTACGTGGTGCGACTGGAGATCGAGTACCTGAAGGAAGCGCGCGTCGGCGACCGACTCTTGATCAGAACGCGCGCGGTCGAGTTTCGTCGGACGAGTCTGGTCCTCGCGCAAGAGGTTCTGCTCGCCGAGCGCCCCGACGTCCGACTCGCCGAGGCTCGAGTGACGGCGGTCTGGGTGGGTGCCGACCGGCGGCCCATGCGGATACCGGAGGAGGTGCGCAGCGCCTTCCTCGGCTGACTCGCGACACGGCGCTGGTGGTGGCCCGCGGCCGCCGGCCGGTCTTGACGGCCGAGCGCGGCGCGTCGATCCTGCAGGCTCCGACAACGCAGACCGCGCGGAGCTCACGCTCGCACTCGTACCTGGAGCATGACCATGACCACGAGCCGCCTCCTCCCGGGCGCACTCGCCGCCGCCGTACTCCTTTCCGCCTCGGCTTGCGGAGGTACGCAGACCGGCCCGACCGCAGAGACCGGAGGGAGCCCCTCGACCCTGGCCTCCAGGTGTGATTCCGACAATGGTGGCATCACCTTGCCACAGGGATTCTGTGCGGTCTTGATCGCGGACAGCGTTCCCGGCGCACGTCATCTCGACATCGCCCCCAACGGCGACATCTTCGTTGCGGTGCGCAATATGGGTCGCGGCGGATCGGCGGCGGCCGGAGGCGTCGAAGTGCTCCGCGATACCGACGGAGACGCCCAGCCGGATACCACGGTTCGATGGGGCGTGAACGGGGGCAACGACGTGCTGCTGACCGACGGCTACGTGTACCAGTCTCCGAACGACGCGGTGCTCCGCTATCCTCTCCAGGCGGGCTCGATGACGCCATCCGGTCCGCCGGACACCATCGTCCAGGGTCTCCCCGACGATGGAAACCACACCAACAAGAGCATCGCCGTCTCGTCCGACGGAAGCCTGTACGTCAACATCGGCTCGCCTTCCAACGCCTGTCAGGAGCAGACCAGAACCCAGGGCTCTCCCGGCCAGGATCCGTGTCCGCAGCTCGCGACCAGGGCGGGCATCTGGCGCTTCGACGCGAGCCGGCTCCACCAGACCCAGGCGGACGGACAGCATTTCGCGACCGGGATGCGGAACACCGTCGCCTTGCGCCTGAACCCGGCGACCGGCGTGTTGTACGGGGTGATCCACGGGCGTGACCAGCTGCACGAGCTCTTCCCGGACCTGTACTCCGTGGAGAAGAGCGCAGAGGAGCCCGGAGAGGAATTCGTTCGTATCGACCAGGGAACGGACGTCGGCTGGCCTTATTGCTACTACGACCAGGAGGCCGGCAAGAAAGTGCTCGCTCCGGAGTATGGAGGCGACGGCCTGCAAACGGGGCGTTGTGCGTCCAAGACGCTGCCGATCGCTGCGTTTCCCGGTCACTGGGCACCTGAAGATCTGGAATTCTACACGGGGAGCCAGTTCCCCGACCGGTACCGGGGCGGCGCGTTCATCGCCTTCCATGGGTCGTGGAACCGGGCCCCCCTGCCTCAGCAGGGCTTCCGCGTCGTCTTCGTTCCAGCGACCGCGTCCGGGTTCGCATCCCAATGGGAGGACTTCGCCACCGGCTTCCGTCAGGAGGACGGCAATACGCGCGGCATGAGCGCCCGGCCGGTCGGTGTGGCCATGGGACCCGACGGGTCGCTCTACGTGACCGACAGCGACCACGGACGAGTCTGGCGCATCTTCTACCGGGGCACCTGAGATGCCGGCGCCGGAGCCGCACGAGATTCCATGACCCGGCACGGGCCTTCGGCGCCGACGACCTTCGTGGGGACCGACGTGGTGGACCTGGCGGACCCCCGCACCCACGGCAAGGCGGCGGACCGACGGTTCGTGGATCGAGTCCTCGACGACGTGGAGGCGTCCGTCCTCCGGGCGTCGCCCGCTCCGGATGTCGAGCTCTGGAGCCTCTGGGCCTGCAAAGAGGCAGCCTACAAGACAGCGACCAAGTTGCGGGGTAGCCCACCCGTCTTTCAGCACGCGGCGTTCGGCGTGCGATGGGACGGTCCTCGACCGACGGGTGAGACCGGTACCGGACGGGTGGACTACGACCGATGGAGCATTCCCGTGACGGTGCTCCGCCGCCGGGGCGTCATCCAGGCGGTGGCCTATACGCAGCATCAGCGGAAGGATGTGTACGAGGAGATCGTCCTGGGGCTGGAGCTCCTGGACGACCTCCAGACACGCTGGGGCCAACCTCTCGATCAACTCTTGACCCACTTCTCCAGTCGGGAGGCGGACGCGGTCCGCTCTCGACCCTCCGCGGCGGTGCGCATGGGAGCCCGGGCGGATTTGGCGAGCATGATGCGGATTGACGAGTCGCGCATCGAGATCGTATGTGATCCGGGGCTACCAGGACGCCGGCCGCCCAGGGTCTTCGTGGACGGATCGCCGGCGGATGCCGACGTTTCCCTGTCACATCATGGACGCTGGATCGCCTGGGCGGCTCACGTGGGCCGCTGAGGGACGACAGGCGCGGCACTACCCTATCGACGACCATGAATACCATGCTCAAGCTGACTCGCATCGCCGCCGTCGCTTTGGCCATAGCGGCATTCTCCGTGGCCCCCGGGGGAGCCGCGGCGCAATCGCGCGCATCGACCGTGACGGGAGATGCTCGGCACCCGGCAGCGGACGAACTGGCTCGATGGCGGCGCGAGGCGACGAACGTGACCATCACGCGCGACGACTGGGGAATCGCGCACGTCCATGGAAAGTCGGATGCGGACGCGGTCTTCGGAATGGAGTACGCCCAGGCTGAGGACGACTTCAACCGCGTCGAGACGAACTACATCAACGCGATGGGACGTCTGGCCGAGACGGAGGGCCCCTCCGAGATCTGGCGCGACCTGCGCATGAAGCTGTTCATCGACCCGGACTCGGCTCGGGCGCAGTACGCGGCGAGCCCGGACTGGCTGCGTTCCCTCATGGACGCCTTCGCCGACGGTCTCAACTACTATCTGTACACGCACCCCGACGTGCGCCCCCGGGTCATCACCCGCTTCGAGCCGTGGATGGCGCTCACCTTCACGGAAGGCAGCATCGGAGGCGACATCGAGCGGGTGAATCTGAGGCAGTTGGCCGCCTTCTACGGAGACAGCGCACCCAGGGGGATCCCGGCGCCGACGGCCACCTCGGAGCTCGAGCGAGAGCCCTCGGGATCGAACGGAATCGCGATCGCTCCGAAGAACACGCTCGACGGCCATGCGCTCCTCTACATCAATCCGCACACGTCGTTCTATTTCCGCTCCGAGCTCCAGATGACGAGCGACCAGGGTCTCGACGCGTACGGCGCGGTCACCTGGGGGCAGTTCTTCGTCTACCAGGGCTTCAACC
>CAZVYM010000062.1:0-3437 GCA_964630935.1 uncultured Gemmatimonadaceae bacterium
ACGGGGCAGACCTCGACGCAACTCGCATCCTTCACGTCGATGCAAGGCTCGGCGATGATGTAGGTCATGGACTCTCCCGTACACGTACTCTATGTCTGCCCAGATCCGGGCGGACCAAAGGTGTAACATAAGCCCCCCAGACCCGCAAGACGGGTCCAGGCACATAGTGGAGGGCTACCGCGATCCACCTCCGGGAGGCGCAAATCTTCCCGCGAACGTCCTGCACCAATACCGGTACCTGGCGGCCAGACGCTCATGCGTCCGCTCCGCCACCGGCAGGTACACCCGGGCCGCCTCCTCGTGGGCCGCCCGGCCCCACTCGGCGTCCTCGCGAAGGTGCGCGTGACGGAGGTGGTCGAGACGCTCCGCGAGCGCGACGAGCCGAATTCCGCGCGGCGCCGTAACCAACTCCTCGGCCAGATCCGGGCTGCCGGAGAGCGGAACGGCCGCCACGACGTCCGCCACCGCTTCGCCCATGGCCGTCCGGACCCGGTCGAGGGGAACGCGGAACGCGTCGTCCGCGGACTCGGTCAGCGCCGCCGCCGCCAGGAGGGTCGTGTCGACGAGGCCCACGTCGTGGAGGAGCACAAGGACGGTGTGTCCCGGATGGAGGAGCACCGGGTGCCGCGGGTCCTGGAGGGTGACGACGCGCTCCTCCATCGCGAGGGCGTGGGCCCGGTTGAGGAGCTTCACCTCTTCCGCGTCCACCCCGTGGGAGCGGGCCGTGCGCGCCACGCTGGCGGCCATGGCCCTTGCTCGATCCTCCCCTGCCACGGCGCCGTCCCCTACGCGAGCCGATAGCGCTCGGAGTCGTGCCGGATCACTCCTTGCGCCACTCCACGTCGCCCGAGCCCGCGCGGTGGTTCACGAGACGCGCGCATACGAACAGGAGGTCGGACAGTCGGTTCAGGTACCGGATCACCGACTCTTCCACGGCTTCGCGCTGGCCGAGCGCGACCACCGCGCGCTCGGCCCTGCGGCATACGGTCCGGGCCACGTGGAGAGCGGCGCCGCCGGGCGTTCCTCCGGGCAAGACGAACGCCTTCAGCGGCGGGAGCTCCCCCTCCGCCTCGTCGATCCAGGACTCCATCTCGGCGATCCGCCCGACGGGGAGCGCCGGTGTGTCCGGCCGCTTCCGGCCCGCGGCGGGGGGAGGGGTGGCGAGGTGGGAGCCGAGGACGAAGAGGTCGTGCTGCAGCGACTCGAGCCGGGCCGGTATCGTCGGCCCGCCGAGCTGGGTGAGCGCCCACCCGAGCACGGCGTTCAACTCGTCGACGGTACCATACGCCGCCACGCGTGCGTCGGCCTTCGACACTCGGCCTCCGCCGAACAACGAGGTCTCGCCGTCGTCTCCGGTGCGGGTGTAGAGCTTCATTCCGTGCCGTCCGTCCCTGTGGAATCCGTCCCTGTGGAAGACGCGATCGGCCGCCCGCCGTGGCCCGGGCCGCGGGCGCCGGCCGGACGCCTACCTCAGACGCGTGATCCTCCGAATGGTCTGGGCCCGCTCGATGAGCGAAGGCTCCTTCTCGGACTCCCTCGTGGGGGTCGTGAGAAGGTCACGAATGTCCAGCAGGACCTCGAGCCGGAGCTGCTCCCGTTGGTACTCCACGTCCAGGCGCTCCATCGCGGCACGATCGTCCCGCTTCTCCGCTTCCTCGAACGCTCCCCGGTAGACGCTCTCCAGACTCTGGAGCACCCGCTCCCTGCTGCGCATGGCCTTCTCCGTATCTCTCCCGGTCGGGCTGCTATACGCCGATGAGGACCTTCGAGCCCGGTCCCGAAGCGTAGTATCCCCGGATCGCCGCCCGCAATTCGTCGAGCCGGTCCGTGAAGAAGTGATCGGCTCCGGGAATGCGCACCAAGGTCACGTGGCTTCCCATCCCGCGAACGAGGTCGGCGACCCGCGCGGCGGAGCCGAACTGGTCGTTCTCTCCCTGGATCACCAGGACCGGCTTGTCCACGTCGGCCAGATAGTCGAACTCGTACCGCTCCATCTCGACGGGCAGCCCGAGGCCCATGAGTCCGCTCACGCGCTCGTCTTCGGCTCCCCAGGAGAGTCCGACCATGGATCCGAACGAGAATCCGCCCACGATCAACGGGAGCTCCGGGTAGCGCGCCTCCAGCCAATCCACCGCCGCCTTCACGTCCTCCCGCTCGCCGATCCCCTCCTCGTAGCTCCCCGTGCTCGTTCCGACGCCCCGAAAGTTGAATCTCAGGGCCACGAGACCCGCCTCGTTGAACGCCTGCGCGGCACGGTAGACGGCCTTCGTGTGCATCGTTCCACCGTCGAGCGGATGCGGATGACACATGACGGCGGCACCCCGCGGCGACCCGTCGGGCTCGCGGAGGAGGGCTTCGAGATGACCGTGCGAGACGGGGATTTTCACGGGCTGGGCGGCTTCGATTCGGGAAGGCAAAAAAGGCCCGTCCCGCAGCCGGCTTCGTTGTGCGGGACGGGGCGTGCTCCGCTATGTTGTTCAGGGTCGGACGAAGGGTCAAGTCGAATTCGGACACGTTCCCGGGCAGGTGTACCATGGACGGCGACGACGCCGAGCGGACAACGCGGACGAGAGCCGACGAGCTCTACTGGAGCTCGGACATGAGCGTCAGCCAGATCGCTGAGGAGCTCGACGTCTCCAAGGGCATGCTCTACGAGATGATTCGCCCGCACGCCACGGCCCAGGCATGTCCCGAATGCGGCGAGGAGCTCGCCTATCCGAATCGGACCGCGCGGGCTCGGGGTCTGGTCGCGTGCGCCGCGTGCGGCTGGGAGGGCGACGAGGACGAGGTGGAAGCCTTCGGCGACGGCAGCGGCCTCGAGACGCCTCGCCACGAGGAGCCGTCTCCGTTCGAATGGCCCTCCCGGAACCGGGTGATGCTCGGCGGGGCCTTCCTCGGCGCCGCCGCTGGGTTGGCCCTCGTCCTCTGGACGAGGCGGCGTTGACGATCGAACACCCCCGGGATCCCATGCCACAGCACGCCCGGACCCGCGACCCACGCACGATCATCACCCCCGACGCCTTCGAGGTGTCGGACGACCTGCTCGGAATGCCGCTCGCTCCTCCGTCCAAGCGGCTCGTCGCCATCGTCATCGACCTCGCGGTGATCGGGCTGATCACCGTCGTCACCGAGAGCTTCTCTCTGGTGCTCGGGGTGATCGCCGCGGTGCTGTTCATCCGGGCGGGAATCAAGCGGACCCCGGTGAAGGGCAGCGCCTTCAACCGCGCCATGCGCCTCAGCGTCGGATGCCTGGGCGTCGTCATCGCCGGCATCACGATCGCGGTGGGGGGGGCGATCGGGATCGGCAAGCACGGAGGCGGGCCGAAGGTGGGGGTGCTCAGTGACGAAGGCCCGACGACCGAAGTCGGCCTCTCCACGTTCCTGTCCGGGCTCGGGACCGTGCGGGACCTGCGCAGCGCCCGTACGGATTCGGAAGC
>CAZVYM010000062.1:3537-8785 GCA_964630935.1 uncultured Gemmatimonadaceae bacterium
TCCTCTCCTGGTGGAAGGGTCAGACCGTGGGGAAGCGGCTCATGGGGATCCGGGTCCTCCGTCTCGACGGAGAGCCGATCACCTGGTGGACCGCCTTCGAGCGCGCCGGTGGCTACGCGGCCGGCTTCGCGACCGGGCTCCTCGGATTCGCCCAGGTGATCTGGGATGCCAACCGGCAGGCCATCCACGACCGTATCGTGGGCACGGTCGTGGTCCTGGACGGTGCCGAGAAGGTCGGAAACTGGAGGGAGGCTCTGTGACCGCGGAAGAGCGGCGCCCGGAAGTGGCGGAGGAGACCGTCCCGGACGACGTCGGACGGGACGTCGACGGGCGGTTCGAGCGGCGCATCGCCATCAACGTGCCGAACCGGCGAAACCCCACCCTGCGCCGGGCCGTGGACCTCGTCAACGCGGACGACGACCTGTACGCGCTCTGGACGGTGGCCAACGTCAACGCAATCGAGCGGCTCGGCATGACGGACCATGGGCCCGTGCACGTAAAGATCGTCATGAATCTGGCCGTACGGATGCTCCGGCTCCTGGTGGACGCCGGCGTCGAGCCGTCCATCGTGCGCAACTACGGCATGAGTCCGGACGACGCCGAGGTGGTCGTCGCGCTGGCCGCGCTCATGCACGACCTGGGGATGTCGATCCACCGCTCGGACCACGAGTCGTTCAGCCTCTTCGTGGCCCAGGACAAGCTGCGCGAGATCCTGCCCGAGCTGTACGACGCGCGCCGGGCCGCCATCATGCGCGCGGAAGTCCTCCATGCCATCATCTCGCATCGGTCCGGGGGCAAGCCGCTGACGCTGGAGGCGGGGATCGTGCGTATCGCCGACGCGTTGGACATGGCCAAGGGCCGCGCACGCATCCCGTTCGAGTCGGGGTCGACCTCGATCCACTCCGTCTCGGCGGCCGCCATCGAGGGTGTCTCGCTCGACCGCGGGAAGGAACGGCCGATCCAGGTCACGGTGCGGATGTCCAACTCCGCGGGACTGTTCCAGCTCGACCAACTTCTGCGTGAGAAGCTCTCCGGGAGCGGCCTCGAGCCGTACCTCGAGATTCAGGCACGGCTCGGCGAGACCGAGAAGAGCCTGCTCACCGACTTCACCTTGTAGCCGGAGGGTGATCGTGGCCCGGCCGGCCCCCTGCAGCGCTTCGCGTCCCGCCGTCCGACGGGAATTCTGAGGCATGCAGGTCCAGGTCTCTTTCGGGCTGGCGTTCGCGGCCGGGATCGTTTCCTTCCTCTCGCCGTGCATCCTGCCGGTGGTGCCGAGCTATGTCGCGTTCGTGTCCGGCGTGACGCTCGACGAGCTGCGCGAGGGCGGCACCACGGCTGCGCGCAAGGCGGCCGTGCTCCATTCCACGCTCTTCGTCCTCGGCTTCACGCTCGTCTTCATGACGATGGGATGGGCGGCCACCGCCGCCGGCAAGGCGTTCGCCCAGGCCCTGCCGCTGATCAACCGTCTCGGGGGGCTGGTCCTCGTGGTGTTCGGCCTCTACCTTGCCGGCCTCCTGCCCATTCCGGCGCTCGCCCGGGAGATCCGCGTGAGCCTGGCGTCGCGCCCGGCCGGGCCGTTCGGCTCCCTCCTGGTGGGGATCGCCTTCGGGGCCGGCTGGACGCCCTGCATCGGGCCCATCCTGGCCTCGATCCTGCTGTACGTCGGGCTGCAGACGACGATGCTGCGCGGGACGCTCCTTCTGGCCACGTACGCGGTCGGCCTGGGAATCCCGTTCGTGCTCGCGTCGATCGCGTTCAACTGGTTCATGGCCGGCACGAAGAAGGTCAAGCGCTGGATCGTGCCGCTCGAGCGGGTGGCCGGAGTCCTGCTGGCATTGGTCGGCCTGGCCATGGTGACGGGCACCTTCGCCGCCCTGAACCGGGGGCTCGCCGGCCTCGGCCAGCTCATCAACCTGGAGTTGCCATGAAGCGCGAGGGCCGTTCACCCGACAGCCGGCACGGGGAGATCGCGGGTAGTGACCGTCCCGGCCCTATCCGTTTCTCCCAAGCCGTCCGCGTGCTCTTCGTTCCAGGGGCTCTTCTGGGGATGCTCTTCGTCGCCTCCGGGTGTGGCGGTCAGTCGGCCGACGAGCACGCATCGACCGAAAGCGCGCAGCGGGCGGCCTCGGCGTCGGACGCCGCCGCGACGTCGGACGCGATCTCTCCATCGGAAGCCACCCGGCCGCAGGCCGCTGTGTCGAGGCCCGAGGCGGCCGCGACGTCGGATGCGCGCGCTACGTCGGAGGCCGCCCCGCGGCAGGACACTGCCCCGATGCCAAATGCGGCCTCGGAGAAGGACGCGGCCTCGCAGGCCCCGAGCGCGGTGCGCCGGCCCGTCGACTTCGCGTCGCTCGGCTACGACCTGGGAGACCGGAAGGCACCGGTCCGCGTGCTGGAGATGTCCGACTTCGGCTGCGGGTACTGCCGGAAATTCCATCTCGAGACCTGGCCGGTTCTGCGCAAGGAGTTCGTGGAGACGGGGAAGGTGCAGTGGAAGTTCGTCCCGTTCGTGACGGGCATGTTCCCCCACTCCGACGTGGCGACGATGGCCGCGGAGTGTGCCCTCGAGCAGGGCCCGGACCCGTTCGAGGCGATGCGCCACCGCCTGTGGCAGAATCAGTCCACGTGGAAGAAGGCCGACGATGCGGCACGTCTCGTGCGCGGGTGGGCCGCCGAAGCGGGACTCGACATGACCGGCTACGACGCGTGCATGGGGGAGGACCGGCCCGCGGAGCGGATCGAGGCCGGCAGGGAGCTGGCTCGTCAGCTCGGTGTGCGCGGCACGCCGACGTTCTTCATCCTCGGCTATCCACCGCTCCCCGGCGCGCTCCCGACCGAGACGTTCCGCAAGGTGCTCACGCTCGCCTACGAGGACGCGACGGGCCAAGGGAAGTGACTGGCTCGCACGCGGGGCTGGCGCACCCGCTCGCAGCGGGCGACCGAATGGGTCGGCGTGTCCGTTCGCATCTCTCCCCACGCCTGGCGTTCGTCCTCGCCGCTGCTTCGGGCGCCTGCCGGCCGCGGCACCGGGCAGAGGCTCCGAAGGCCGTGCGGCACCGGCTCACCCTCACGAGTCGGGCGGCGGCTCCTCGTTCGCCTCTCCGATCCGCTCCAGCGCGTCGAGCGTCTCGCCCACCGCACGGATCATCCTGGTCAGACGCTCCACGTCGGTGATCACACCGGTCGTCTGCGAAAACACCTCCCCTGCGTCTTCCCCGAATCGCTTCCGATCCTTCTTCGACGGCCGCTTCACCTGGAGCCTCAGAGACGGCTCCGCCAGGATGGCCTCCGTGAGGCCCGGCGAGCTGAGCAGGGAGGGCACCCGCCCCTCGGGCCGACCCTTCACCACGTAGCGTTCGTTCAGGCGAGGATCGATCGGGAGCAGGCTGCCGAACCCGAGGCGGGCGAGGAAGCGGTCGAACCGGTTCCGGCGGCGCACAGAGAGGTGGAGGTCACGACGCCCCCGGTAGAACGCGCGGGCCCGCGTGTACGTGACCGTGACCTCGCCGGTGCTCACCGTATACGTGTCCAGCCAGATCCGCCAGGGACCACGGGGCACCATGACCCGGTCGTTGCTCGACCGCTTGCCACCGTGGAACTCGCCGCCCAGGCGCTCCGCCACACGGCGGTACACGTCGCTCCGAGTCACCTTGGCGGGCTTCGGCGCTCCGCGCCTCCGACGTCGCAGCAGTGCCATCGCGATCCCCTCCGAACACCAACCCTGATTTCGCTTCTGCCCCGTCTACGGATCGCGGGCCCAAGATCATCTCGCAAGGACGGCGGTCGTCCCGCCGTCGCGGCCGCTCGGTCCCTCCGGCGGAGTACGCCCACCGTCTCCCCCTCTGTGCAAGGCCGACACGGCCGCGCTTTCATGCGGCGCGCCCGCGGCAATGGCGGACCATGTGTGGTGTTTCGGAAGCCCCTCGACCATTCGCGGATCTCCGCAGCACTACACTAGATTTGCGGGAGTTGCGACCCCGGTCCGGCGTGTGGCGGGCGCGTGGGCGGGGAGAATCTCCCATCCGAGGCCGACAGGCTTTCGAACGCTCGGTCGGCCCAGCATCCGGGCGCTGGAACCCGGGTGGCAGAGGTGAACGTTCGATGAAAAGGGCCCCGTTCTCTCCCCGCTCCTTCTCGCTCGCTCTTCTGTTCCTGGCCGCGACCGTGGCGGTCCCTCCGGCTGCTCCGGCTCAAACCGCATCGGTGCGACAGAGGACGGTCAAGACCTTCACCGACATCAAGGTTCTCCCCTCCACGTCCGTCAAGAACCAGGCATCGACCAGCACCTGCTGGGATTTCTCCGCACTGAGCTTGATGGAGTCCGAGCTGATCCGAACGCGCAAGGGCGAGTACGACCTGTCGGAGATGTACGTGGTGGATCACGTCTACCGCGAAAAGGCCGATGCGTACTACCGCATGCACGGCAACAACACGTTCGGGCCCGGCGGCCTCGGTCACGACGTCATGAACGCCATCGCCCAATGGGGCATCGTTCGGGAAAGCGACTTTTCGGGCATGTGGCCCTACGAGACCCGGCACAACCACAACGAGCTGCAGAACGTGCTGAAGGCCGACCTGGACGCGGTGCTCCGTACCCGGCCCGGCCCCTCACCCAAGTGGTCGAAGGGCTTCGGCGCGATCCTGGATGCCTACCTGGGACCGCTCCCCGAGAGCATCGAGGTCGATGGCGGCTCCGTGACGCCGAAGCAGTTCGCCGACCAGCTGGGTCTCGATCCGTCGGCCTACGTCGAGATCACGTCGTTCACGAACATGCCGTTCTGGCGGCAGGTCGCCCTCGAGACGCCCGACAACTGGGCGCACTACGACCGGAGCTGGAACCTCCCGCTGGACGACGTGATGCACGTCCTCCGGCACGCGATCGAGAACGGTTACACGGTCGAGATCGGCGCGGACGTCAGCGAGCCGGAGTTCAAGCAGGACTCGGGCTACGCCACGTGGAAGGAGGGTGAGACCGTCACGCCGGACGACCGGCAGGTGGGCTGGGACCGCTGGACGACGACGGACGACCACGGCATGCACGTCGTGGGCATCGCCAAGGACGAGAACGGCAAGACGTTCTACCTCGTGAAGAACTCGTGGGGCGACGTCGGGCCGTACCACGGATACATCTACATGTCGGAGAACTACATCCGCGCGAAGTTCGACCTCCTCATGCTCCATCGGGACGGGATCCCCGCGGAGATCCGGGCCAGGATGATGCCGGACTGAGGAAGGAGCGTGGGTCGCG
>CAZVYM010000062.1:8885-23732 GCA_964630935.1 uncultured Gemmatimonadaceae bacterium
GGGGCGGCGACGCAAGACCCGTGACGGCGCTTCGTCGATGATGACGAGTGGGTTGGCCTCGGCCAGCGGGGCGACGGGAGTGTCGAAGGACCGACAGATGAAGCGGATGGCCTGGTGGCGCCGCGGGAGGCATCACCTGGCGCGCCCCCGTCGAGCGACCACACATTGCCCGATCTCTCGACCTCATGCGCTCAGTAGGAGAGCCACCATGTCACGCAAGATCGCCGCCGCGCCGCTTCTCGTTCTGGCGCTGGCCGTCCTCCAATCACTTTCCCCCGCGGCCCCGTCGGTTCGGGCGCAGGAGAAGAAGGATACGGCCAAGACTCCACCCTCCATCGCCTCGAAGACGGAGGGGATGCGAAGGATCGACGGCTTCATCCCGCTCTACTGGGAAGAGAGCACCGGCAAGATGTGGATGGAGATCGGGCGGTGGGACACCGAGATGCTCTACTATCCGTCGCTTCCGGCTGGGATGGGCCAGAACGATATCGGCCTGAATCGGGGCGATCTGGGCAGCGAGCACGTCGTGAAGTTCGTGCGCGTGGGACCGAAGGTGCTCCTCCAGGAGCCCAACTATCGCTATCGCGCGGTCACGAGCAACGCGATGGAGCAGAAGTCCGTCGACGACGGCTTTCCGACGTCGGTCCTCTGGGGCTTCAAGGTCGAGGCGGCCACGGGGGATCGGGTGCTGGTCGACGCCACGGACTTCTTCCTGCACGATCAGCATGGGGTCATCCAGACGCTTCGGCGGACCGGCCAGGGCACCTTCCGTCTCGATGCCTCGCGCAGCGCCTTCTACCTGCCGCGCACGAAGGGCTTCCCGAAGAACACCGAGGTCGAGGTCACGCTCACCTTCACGTCGGACCAGCCGGGTGCGCTCGAGCGCAGCGTGACCCCGACCGGACAGGACCTGACCGTGCGCGAGCACGATTCGTTCGTGGAGCTCCCTCCGCTGGACGGGAGCTTCAAGCCCCGCAAGGCCGACCCGCGCGCCGGCTACAGTGGGATCACCTACTACGACTACGCGCAGCCGATCGACCATGACCTCGAGCAGCGCTACATCGCGCGCCATCGCCTGATCAAGAAGAACCCGAACGCCGCGACGAGCGAGCCGGTGGAGCCGATCGTGTACTACCTCGACCCCGGCACGCCCGAGCCGGTGCGCTCGGCACTGCTGGAGGGCGGGCGCTGGTGGAATCAGGCGTTCACCGCGGCCGGCTTCATCGATGCGTTCCAGATGCGGATGCTCCCGGATTCCGCGGACCCGATGGACGCGCGCTACAACGTGGTACAGTGGGTGCATCGCTCCACGCGCGGCTGGAGCTACGGCAACTCGCTCGTCGATCCCCGCACGGGCGAGATCCTCAAGGGACACGTCACGCTCGGCTCGCTGCGTGTGCGCCAGGACTACCTGATCGGGAAGGCACTCCTTTCTCCCTATCAGGGTGACGCCGCCGATACGGCGGAGATCTCGGCCATGGCGCTTCAGCGGATCCGTCAGCTGGCGGCGCACGAGATCGGCCACACGCTCGGACTGGCCCACAACTACCTGAGCAGCGCCCAGAAGGCGGCCGGCGTGCAGTCGGTCATGGACTACCCGCAGCCCGTGGTCACGCTGGTGAACGGGCAGGTGCACCTGGGCCGGGATTCGTACGCGAACCAGATCGGCGCATGGGACAAGATCGCCATCCGGTACGGCTACACGCAGTTCCCGGCCGGCACGGACGAGGACGCGGCGCTGGACAGCATCCTCGAGGAAGGGATCCACGAGGGGATCTGGTTCCTCACCGACCAGGACGCCCGGCCGGCGGGGAGCGCGCACCCGAACGTGCATCTCTGGGACAACGGCGCGAATGCTGCGAACGAGCTCGATCGCATGATGGACGTCCGGAGGGTGGCGCTCGACCATTTCGGCGACGCCGCCGTGAAGAGGGGTGAGCCTCTGGCCACCATGGAGGATGCGCTGGTGCCGCTCTTCCTCTACCACCGCTACCAGACGCAGGCGGCCTCCAAGGTCATCGCCGGGCAGTACTACACGTACGCGCTCCGTGGCGACGGCCAGCAGCCGCTCCGCCCCGTGCCGGCGGACGAGCAGCGACACGCGCTCGACGCGCTCCTGCGCACGCTGCGGCCGTCGGAGCTGACGGTGCCCAGGGCGATCTTGAACGAGCTGCCTCCCCGACCCTTCCGCTTCAACCCCACGCAGGAGCTCTTCCGACGCCAGACCGGTCTCGTCTTCGACGCGGTCGCACCGGCCACGGCCGCGGCGAGCTTCACGCTCGAGTACCTGTTCGACCCGGAGCGGAGCGCGCGCATGGTGGAGCAGAAGGCGCTCGACCCGTCGCTCCCGGGTCTCGGCGACATCATGGGACAGGTACGCCGAGCCGTCTTCGAAGCCCGTCCCGCGAACCGATATGAGGCCGAGGTGAACCGTGCGGTGGAGCAGGTCCTCGTGAGTCGTATGATGACCCTGGCGGGCGGTGCCCCCATGGCCCAGGTGCGGGCCGAAGCGCAGCTGCAGCTCGAGCAGTTGGCCGACTGGCTGGATCGATCCACCGAGGGCGCCGGCGCCGCCGACCAGGCGGCCTACCGGTTGTTCAACTCGGAGATCGGTCGCTTCCTGGATCGTCCCCACGCACCGATCGCCGAGCCGGGCGCGCCGGCGATGCCGCCCGGAGACCCCATCGGGGAGCCGGCCCTGTGGTGGCTCGGCAGGGCGGGCGGCATCGGCGGTCTGTCGGCGGGAGGCACGCCCCAGGTGGACCTGACGTGCTCGTGGGACCGGTGGGAGTAGGGAGGGGGCGCGTGACGAGTCGGGTACCCCGCATCACGCCTGCGTGGCGCCGAGCCGCAGCCGTGCTTAGGGTGTGGTCGATCCCCTACCTGACTGACGGAGGTGACGCATGAGCCGCATCAACATGGGCGGGGTCGTGAAGGGAGGGCTGCTGGCCGGCCTCGTGATCAATGTGTTCGAGATGATCCTGAACGGCGCCATCCTCGCCAAGCCGTGGCAGGAGGCGATGGATGCCCTCGGGATCACGCAGGGCGCCGGGACCATGGCGATCTACATCATCGGAGCGTTCGTCATCGGCATCCTCTCGGTCTGGCTGTACGCCGCCGTGCGCCCACGGCTCGGTCCGGGTCCGGGAACGGCGATCAAGGTGGGACTCTTCGTGTGGGTGCTCGCCATGTTGTGGCCGGGCGTCGGATTCCTGGCCATGGGCATCTTCCCGGCCAGCCTGATCGTGGTCGGCATCGTCTGGGAGCTGATCGAGTTCCCGCTGGCCACCGTCATCGGTGCCTGGCTCTACAAGGAGGATGCGCCCGACACCGCGGCGTCGGTTCCGGGCATGCCGGCCGCGCCGGAGCCCAAGAGCACGACGACCCCACCGCAACCGCCGACCTCCTGAGGGCCGGCGCGGTCGGGTCAGCCCCGCTGCAGGCGGACCGTCTCCGAGTGCCCGCCTGCGGCGACCGGGATCTCGAGCACGGCTTCCTCGTCGCCGGTGATCTCCAGGGCCGTGAGCGTCACCTCGCCGTGGCGCACGCGGTAGCTGCCCTTCGGCAAGCCCGACACGCGTAGCACGGCGGTGTGAGCCCCCGGGTTGTCGCTCTCGAGCTCGAAGCGCACCTCCGAGAGGTCTTCACGCACCACGATCGGGCGGTCGGCCGGGAAGCGGTCGGCCTCCGACTCGAGGTGCACACGGCCCCCGTCCAGCATCGCGTGGAAACGGCGGCGCACGCCGTCCCTGGGCGTGACTTCGACGTCCCGGCCGCTCTGTTTCCAGTCGCCTCCATAGCAGAACCGCCCGAAGAGCGGATCGTCCGACAGGACGGTACGTGCGTCGCGGATCGCGCCCGAGAAGCCGAGGTCGATCTCACACGAGTAGTACCACGAGCCACGATGGTGGGGCTGCTCCAGCCATGTCTGGCCGAAGGGTGCGGGCTCGAAGCCACCACCCGCGCCGCCGTCGTTCTCGGCTCCGGGGTACCAGTAGCCGTAGTCCGAATCGGGGGTGCCCGAGTTCAGGAGCGCCCACGAGCTCAGGTAGCTGGCGTAGCCGAGCCGCAGATAAGGCGCCGGGTCCTTCGCGTAATGGAGCCCGTAGTCCAGCACCGACCACCCGCCCATCTGTGACATGTAGGTGAGCGTATAGGAGTTGCCGCCGCCGCCCCGGATGTCACTTCCGAGCAGATAATACGCGGTCTCCAGCCAGCCCCGACAGAAGAGATTCGAGGCCATCTGGCGCTCCATGAAGGCCTCGGCGTCCGCCAGTCCGATCCGGGTCGACGGACCGTACGCCACCCATCCCGGCCGCACCTCCCCCGGGTGCTCGGGACCGCGGGGATCGGCGATCTTCAGCGCGTACTTGGCCAGCGCGTGTGTCGATTCGAAGCCCGTCGTGTCGAACGCGTACTCCGACTGGAAGAGGTTCGGCTTGCCCAGAACGAAGGTGCGGACCTTCCGCTCCCAGTGCGGACGCAGCCGCTCGGCTTCGTCGCGCATTCCTTCCGCCTCGAGCGCGTCGATCACCCAGGGGATCACCAGCTCGTTGTAGAGCCCGGTCTCGTAGGCGGACCAACGCTCGATCTCCCAGGGAATCGTGAAGAGCGCCAGGGCCGTACCGTAGGCGCGTCGCAGGTAGGCCTTGGCGTCCATCGCCGTGCGGATCTCGGGGTGGTGCTTCGCGACGCGATAGAGGCTGAAGTAGGTCAGGATGATGTGCGGGTAGTCGTAGATCCTCCAGATGTGCTGGCGGCCCGTGCGGCCGGGCTCCTCGCTGTCGCGGTTGGTCTTCCAATCGGGGATCCCGTAGATGCCGTACGAGAACGTCTCCTCGGTCGTCTTCTGGAGGCCGCCCCAGACGAAGTTCTCGATGTAGTAGTCGAGGGCTTCGACCTCCTTCTGATCCGGGAACTCGGCGTTCTTCGAGGACAGGAACGCGGGCTTGCTGAGGCCCGGGTCGTCGCAGGTCACCTCGTAGATGCGCCAACCCTTGATCCGGTCGTAGTTGTCCGGGCCCAGCTGGACGTGCGTGTCCATGGCCCATTCGGCCAGGAGCCCGTCGTACCAGAGCTTGGGGTCGCGAATCTGGTGCTTCGCGATGAACGCGGCGCGCTTGTGGATGAGCGTCTCGAGCGGCTCGGTGCAGAAGAACTCGAGCACCATTTGGCGGCCCTCGCCGAAGCGCACGGTCAGGAGATTCTCCCCTAGCCTGGAGAAGCGGACGTCGTAGAGGCGTACGTCGCCTTTGCCGCCCGCGGGGCACACCTCGGTCGTTTCGGGGTGCTCCGGCGCCAGCTCGTGGATCGGCTGCTTCGAGCGGAGCGCGACGCGCGCGAACAGATCGCGGGGCACGGTCATACCCGGCACGACCTGGACCTCGATCATGCCCTGGGTTACCAGATTGTCGCGCACGCCCTGGTAGCCGTCGGCCCAGCGGAAGTCGAACCCGTACGTGCGGGAGCCGCCGGCCGGAAGCGTCACGCTCGTGTTCGGCTGGCGCCAGGTGGTGCCGTGCTCTTTCTTCGCCGCCGCCCCGGCGGCCGCTGAATGGATGAACACCCGGTAGCCGCTCCGCGACGCCTCCCAGTACTCGAGGCTCGTGTGCTCGTGCGGTGTGAGCATGAGATGGGGGCCGACGAGATCGCCCCGCATCCACACGAAGAACGAGCCATGGCCCGAGACCAGGCCGTGCTTGAGAATGGGCGGAGGCCGCTTCTCGGCGCCCGCGGGCGGGTTGTTGCGGGGGCGGTTGCGATTGATCCACAAGGGGATCGCCAGGTCGCCGATCTCGAGCGGGCCCTCACCCGGATTGCGCACGGTGAGCAGCCAATGCACGACCTGCGGAGCCACCGTGAAGTGGACCGACACTTCCGGCGCACCCGTGCCCGGCGCGCCCCGAAACGTCGACGTGTGCTGGAGTCCGTCGTCGCTCGTGCTGGCGGCGCGCAGCTCGGTGGCCGTCGACGTGTCCAGCTCCTGCCACGTCCCCGACCCGCGGCGGTACCGGAGGATCACGTCGCCGAAACGGTGCTCCGGCTCGACGTACTCGATGTAGTCGGTGTCGTCGACCCGCTTGAGGCTCCTCACGCCTCCGTCGTCGAACGCGACGGCGAAGTCGGACTCGTACGCATCGTGCTGCCCCGCGGCCGACAGACGCGCGGCCGCCGCGGGAGAGCCTGCCGCCAAGCCGGCACCAGCCAGCCCCGCAGCCTGCAGAAAGCGGCGGCGGCTGAGGAGTCCGGAAGGGTCGATGGGATGTCGAGAGGGATCGGGAGAGGGGTCGTCCATGATTCGGGCCGTGGGTCATCGGGGGCACCGGTGCGCTGCCTCGCGCAACGTACCCGGTGGGAGTGCGGTGCGCACTCCCCTTCGACGATTCAATGGCAACCGGTGCCCGGTGGCTTCGCGAGGCCGCGGCCCGTATCATGCGCGAGGGCGCTGGCCGACCTCATCCCGCGGCTCGGGGGGGCGCGAACTTCGCCGTTGTCTGCCAGCCGGTGCACGAACTGATCGCGCGACAGCGAAGGCAACAGGGAGTCTCTGAAGATGGGCATGTTCGAGTATGTCGCGGTCCTCACGTCGATCATCCTGGGCCTTGCGATCACACACCTCCTTCAGGGAACGGCGCGCCTCATTCAAGACCCGGACGCAGGTCGACCCTATTGGGTCCACCTCATCTGGGTGGTCTACATGTTCCTCACCTCGGTCTTCTGGTGGTGGTGGGAGTTCCGCCTGAAACATCTCGAGGCATGGACCTTCCCGGTCTACGTGTTCGTCATCTTGTTTGCGGTTGCTCTGTACCTTCTGTGCGCCATGCTGTTTCCCCCCAACCTCGACCGCTATGAGGGGTTCAAGGACTACTTCTACTCGCGTCGGGCCTGGTTCTTCGGCCTCTTCATCGTGTTTCAACTGATCGACGTAGGCGACACGCTCCTGAAAGGCGGAGCCTATTTCGCCAGCCTTGGGCCTGAGTACATCATTGTCAGAGTCGTCAAGATCACCCTCTGCCTGGTCGCGATGCGAACCAAGAACGAGCCATTTCATGCGGTATTCGGTGTTGCCAACGTGCTTCAGCAGGTGTCGTGGGCACTGCGTTTCTATGACACGGTGATATAGGCGGCTGCGGATTGCGCCTCCGCCGCTGTCGGGGCTCCTGAGAACACCGGCGTGAGCGAGTGGAGACTGGAAACGGTCGTGTCGGGTGGAAGATCAGCGCGGCTGACATGTCGTGGTGGGCGCCGGCGTCGCAACTCCAGGAACGTTCTCCGAATGCAGGAGGGATCCATGGTTCAGACCCCTGCGGCCTCGACACTCGTCTGGACGCTGGCGCTCGGTCGCGCCGCCCGGCTCCTCTGTCTGGCCCTCACTCTGACGGTCCCTGGCATCTCCGCCCAGCAGATGGGCCTCCTTCGGGGCCGGGTCCTGGACGCGGATACCCAGCAGCCCATCGCCACCGTGTCGGTCTCGATCGTCGGGCCGGGAGGCGTGACGCTGGTGACCGGAACGACGGACGCGAACGGCCGTTTCCGCATCCCCGTCCTCGACTCGGGCAGATACACGGTGCGGGCCGAACGGATCGGCTACAAGACGGCGGAGCGCGGGCCGATGAGCCTCTCACCCGCCGACACGGTCGACCTCGAGCTCCGCATGAACCCGGCGCCCGTGCTGCTCGACTCGATCCTCGTCAGTGTGCACAAGGCCCAACGGTCGCTGAGGAGGGGTGAGCAGCTCGTCTACGGCCGACTGCTGGACAACGACACCCACGACCCGATTCCGGGCGCAACCGTGCGCCTCCTCTCGAACGCGGGGACCGCGGCTTCGACCCTATCGGATGACGACGGGCACTTCTGGCTCGTCAGCCCGCACGCCGGCTCGTACCGCCTGCAGGGCGAACGCATCGGATACAAGACGTCCGAAGGCCCGGAGCTCCACCTCATGCTGGGCGACAGCGTGGGCGTGACCTTCTATCTGTCCACGCAAGCCGTACTCCTCGCGCCCATCACCGTCACGGCCTCGTCACGTCCCTGGGGAAACCGCGCCAACCTCAAGGGCATGGAGAACTTCTTCACCCGGTACGCGCGCTTCGGGTCCGGCTACGGCCAGTTCATGACCCGGGACTCGATCGCTCAGTGGGAAAGCCGCGTGCCGGATGTCGGGGAGATGCTCATGGCAGACCTCCCGGAGGCGATCGGTGTCGTGCCCCTGAGCAACATGGACATGGGCGGCGCCGTCATCCTCTCGAGCATGGGAGGCAAGTGCGTTCCGCGCTACTACCTGAACGGCTCCCCGGTGCCGTACTCCACCATGTCCGGGCTGGCTCCGGAGGATCTCGAAGCCGTCGAGATCTACGTCAGGCCCAACATTCCGGCCGAGTTTCAGCAGTCCTTCCCCTGTGGCGTGGTGGTCGAATGGACGCGACGCTCGCAGGGGGGCCATTCGACACATCCCACGTACATCACCGGCGCGATCGTGGCCGTGCTGGTCGCGGTCGGGGCCCTTCTCATACGCTGAGCGTCTCGGCCCGAAGGGTCGTTGGCGTGAGTCTCGAACCCCTCCTATACTGATGCTCGGCACTGGCTAGCCGCTCCTCCCTTCACGGCGCAGCCGGCGCCCATGCCGTCTTCCCCCCGTTCCGGAGCGTTCGATGAAGTGGACGCGGCAGACGCGGATTCGCGTCATGGAAGCTCGGGCACGAGGGATCACTCTCGCCGCCGTCCTCCTTCTTCTTGGTTCGACCGGCGCCGTCGCCCAACAGGCGTCGCTCGTCCGCGGGCACGTGCGCGAGGAGGGGACCCGGGACCCGGTCACCGCGGCGACCGTCACGGTCATGGACAGCACGTGGAAGGCGGTCGCCGCCGTCATGACGGGTGCGGATGGAAGCTTCGTCCTCGCGGTGCTCGACTCCGGCAACTACCGCCTGCAGGTCGAACGGCTCGGGTACAAGACCGCGGTGAAGCCCGTCAGGCTATCCGCGGGCGACACCCTCGACGTCGACGTTCCCTTGTCGCTGGCGCCGCTCCTTCTCGACCAGATCCTGGTGAGCGTGCGACGCGCGGGCCGCCACCTCCAGATCGGCGAGCAGCTCCTCTACGGTCGCCTGCTCGACGACTCGACGCACGAGGCGATCCCGGGCGGGACGATCCGGCTCCTCACCGGCGCGGGGCAGGTAGCGGCCTCGACGCTCTCCAACGACGATGGGCTGTTCTGGCTGGTGAGCCCCCGACCCGGGTCCTATCGAATGCAGGCGGAACGCATCGGATACAAGACCGTCGTGAGCCCGGAGCTGAAGCTGATGCTGGGCGACAGCATCGGCGTGAACCTCTACATGTCGATGCAGGCCGTCCTCCTGAACCCGATCACGGTCACCGCTTCGGCGCGGCCGTGGACGAACCGCGGCAGCGTCGTCGGAATGGACGAGTTCTTCTCGCGCTACCGGATCTTCGGCCCGGTCGGTTACGGCGAGTTCATGACCCGCGACTCGATCGCCAAGTGGGAGAACCGCACCTTGTCGGTGGGCGATATGCTCCGGGCCAACATGCCGGCCGTGCTCGACGTCGTGCCCGTCAGCGGCCTTTCGTCCGCCGGCGGTGGGGATGTCTCCGGTGCCTTCCTGGGAGGTGCCGTCGTCCTCCGAAACGGGCGCTTCTTCGGTGGGCAGCTCCAGACGAGATGCATCCCTTCGTACTACCTCGACGGCGTGTCGGTGCCGTATGAGACCGTCTCCACCTTCCAGCCCGGCGATCTCGAGGGCGTCGAGCTCTATGTGTCGCCGAACATCCCGTCGCAATTCTCCGCAGGATTCCCGTGCGGGGTGGTGGCCTACTGGTCCCGCCGCTCGGCAGCCCACCGTTTCACGCAGCCCACGTATATCACCGGGGGGATCGTGGCCGTGCTGCTGGCCATCGGGGTGTTCCTCGTGCACTGACGATCGGGGGGCCGTGCCCGGACGTCGGAAGGATCGGAGGACGACGCCCCCACCACTCAACCCGAGGTCAGGATCTCCTGCACCTTCAGTACCAGGTCCGCGGGCGTGAAGGGCTTCTCGATCAGGCGCTCTTCGGCGACGCCTTGCGACAGCTCGTCGCGCGCATATCCCGACATGAACAGGATCGGGAGATCCGGCTCGAGCGAGGACACCCTCCGGGCCAGCTCGGCTCCGCCCACGCCCGGCATCACCACGTCGGTGATCATGAGGTCCAACTCGCCGTCCAACGGTCCGAGCACCTGAAGTGCCTCGACGCCGTCGGCGGCCACGAGCACCCGACAGCCGTCGCGCTCCAGCACGCGCCTCACGACGTCCCGGACCGGCTCCTCGTCCTCCACGACGAGGATGGTGCGCCCTTCGAGGCGGGTCCCGGCCGCCCACTCCGACCCGTCGGAAAGGACCGCACCCCACTCGTCGGTCTCGCCGACGCGAGGGAGACGGACGTCGAACTTCGTGCCCCCGCCGTCCATCGACCTCACCTGGATCGAGCCGCCGCTCTGTTTGACGATCCCGTAAACGGTCGCGAGTCCCAGACCGCTTCCCTTGCCGACGGGCTTGGTCGTGAAGAACGGCTCGAAGATCCTGGGAAGCACGTCCTCCGCGATGCCCTCCCCCGTGTCCCGGATGCTCAGACGAACGTACGAGCCGGGATCGACGGGCTCGGCGAAATCCTCTTCGATTCTCTCCGCGACGTGCTCGTTCCTCAACTCGATCTCCAGCTTGCCACCCGAGGGCATCGCGTCCTTCGCGTTGATCACGAGATTGAGAACGACCTGCTCGAGTTGTCCCGGATCGACCCAGACCAACCCCACGTCGTCGTCTTTCGTGACTTCCAGAACGATGTTCTCGTCGATGACGCGCCGTAGCATCGGCTGCATGCCCCGAACGATCTCCGACGGATGCACGGCCCTCGGCTGCAGGACCTGTCGGCGGCTGAACGCGAGGAGCTGCAGCACGAGCTCCGCGGCCCGAGCCGCCGAGCGATCGATGTGGGTCAACTCCCGGTGAAGCGGATCGTCGGCGTCGATCTCTTCGAGCGCCAGTTGGCAGTGTCCGCGAATCGCGGTGAGCACGTTGTTGAAGTCGTGTGCGATGCCACCGGCGAGCTGCCCCACGGCCTCGAGCTTCGTAGCCTGCAGGAGCTGCTGCTCCAGGCGCCTTCGCTCGGTCAGGTCCCGAACGGCGGCCAGGACCCGCCTCCGTCCGTCGAGCTCGAGCATCGTCGTGCGTACGTCCACCGGAACCTCGCTGCCGTCCTTCCGCCGGTGCACGGCTTCCACGCTCCTGAAGTCCCCGGGACGCATCGAATCCCACGACGCCTCGAGATCCTGCCGGAGCAGCGAGGAGACGATGTCGAAGACCGGCATACCGAGCAACTCGTCACGCGAGTAGTCCAGCATCTCGCACGCCTGCCGGTTCACGGCGACGATCCGCCCATCCAGGTCGTGCAGGTAGAGGGCGTCGCTGCCGTATTCGAACAGCTGTCGGAACCGTGACTCGCTCTCCCGAAGCCGCTCCTCGGCCTTCCCGTGCTCGAGGAGCGTGGCGCTCAGCCGCTCGGCCATGCTGTTGAACGCCCGTGCGACGTCCGCCAGCTCGTCGCGTGCGTCGACCGGCACGCGCTCGTCGAGCTCTCCCGCCCCAAGTCGCGAGGCCGCCTGTTCGAGGCGCCGCAGTCTCGGACTCAGCCCTCCGACGAGCGTCCACAAGACCAGAGCGGTCAAGATTCCCGAGGCGAGGAAGACGATCCAATGGAGTCGTGATCCGTACGCGGTATCCGCGTCGAACGCTCTCTGCGCCGCGCTCAGGCGAGTCGACTCCTCGTCCATGGCCCGGGGAAGGAGAGTCCCCAAGAGGAGCTCGGCATTCGCGCCCGAACGGGCCGTCCACGTCGCGCGCTCCGTCTCGGCGCGCGCGAGCAGAAGACGGCCCCAGTCGTCGAAGAGAGAGTCGGTCACGTCGCGAATGCGGTGGAAAGCCTTCGCCACCTCGGGAGAGCTGTCCAGCGTGCCCTCCGTCGCCAGCCTATGGGCGACGATGCCCTCCCGGCGCACGGCGGCCAGGGTGGAGTCGACCCTTGGGACGCCCTCCGGGCCGGCCGCGAGAAGATCTCCGAGTACCGCCTCCACCCGGCGCTGGATCTCCCAGGTGAGGCTCCGTTGCCCGAAAGCCTCTCGAATCTCCTTCGCGTGCAGCTCGAGTCGGCTCGCCGTCCAATGCGAGACCGCGAGGTTCGCCGCGGCCATGGCGAGCACGAGCAGGAGCGTCAGGCGGAGCTTGCCACCTACGGTCGTCGGCGCGATGAGGGCTCTGGGGGGGATTGCGTGACGTCGGGCCGGTTGAATGGAGCTGCCGGGCTCGTCGTGCATGAGGCCACCCCTGTGCAGGAGACCGGGAGCGGGCGGGATGCGCTCGACGCGTGGTTGTGAGGGTCGCAAGACGCCTCATGATAGGGGTCCGTTCGCCCGCTCGGCAATCGGTGCCACGGACGCGATTCGAAAAGAATGGCTAGACGTCGGGCACCGGAGTATTCTGGTATCCCATCCCGCCAACAGGAGGATTACCATGTCCCGGTCGCGTGCGCTCCCGTTCATTGTCGCGTCTCTCGCTCTCACCTCGGCGATCGGGCTCCAGGCCCAGGAAACCACCCGATCGGTCGCCGGAGGCGGCATCTCCGTTCCCGGCTGGAAGGGCACGGTCGATCCTCAGGAGGCCGCCCGCGGCATGAGCGTCGAGGGGGCGAAGCTGGAGAAGGAGTCCGACGCGCTCCACGTGGTCACCGGACCGGCCGTCACGTATTGGAGCCCGGCCAACACCGCCAGCGGTGACTACACGGTGGAGGCGACGTTCACCGAGCCGAAGTACATGAACCTGAACGATCATCCGCACCCCTACGGCATCGTCATCGCCGGCAACGACATGGGAACCGAGCAGGAGACCTACCTGTATTGCGCCGCATACGGGAACGGCTCGTTCATCGTGCGCGGGTTCGGGCCACGCCCGTTTCAGATGAACGGACGCCGCGGTGAGACGAGCCCGGCCGTGCACCGAGCGGACGGTCCCGGCAAGCCCGTGGCCCAGCACATCGCGATGTCGGTGAAGGACGATCAGGTCACCTGCGCCATCAACGGCACCGTCGTGGCGACCTATTCCAGGGCGGACCTGGTGCAGGACGGGAAGCTCAAGTCCACGGACGGCGTCTACGGGATCCGGTTCGCCCACAATACCGAAGGGCTCGTCACCGAGCTCACCATGACGAAGCAATAAGCGGTCCTCTTTCGAAGGAGCTCGAACATGTCGTTTCGACCCCGAGCGCGAGCGGCGTTCTCCACGTTGTTCGTGGTCGCGTCGGCTGCGGTCTCGTCTCCGTGCATCCATGCCCAGCAGACGTCGGGCCAGCTCACGCTCGACAGGATCTTCAACTCCCGCGAGTTCTCCCCGGAGGGATTCGGACCCGCTCGTTGGCTCGAAGACGGATCGGGCTACACCACCGTGGAGCTGTCGTCGAGCGTGCGCGGACTGGACATCGTCCGCTACGACCCCGCGTCGGGTCGCAGGGATGTGTTGGTACCGGCGACTGAGCTCGTGCCCGCGGGACAGTCGAGTCCGCTCATCATGGAGAACTACGAGTGGTCGAACGACGGCACCAAGCTGCTGATCTACACGAACTCCCAACGGGTCTGGCGCTACAACACCCGCGGTGACTACTGGGTGCTCGACCTGAAGAGCGGCAAGCTGCAGAAGCTCGGCGGCGACGTCGAGCCATCCACGCTCATGTTCGCGAAGTTCAGCCCCCAGGGCGATCGGGTCGCCTACGTGCACGACCACGACCTCTACGTCGAGCGGTTGAGCGACGGTCACATCACCCGCCTCACCGAAGGCGGCTCCCTCACGCTCATCAACGGGACGTTCGACTGGGTCTACGAGGAGGAGTTCGACGACCGCGATGGCTTCCGCTGGAGCCCGGACGGCACGCACATCGCCTACTGGCAGATCGACGCGTCGGGCGAGCGCGACTTCCTTCTCATCAACGACACGGACTCCCTCTATCCGAAGATCAAGAAGATCCCCTACCCGAAGGTGGGAACCACGCTTCCGTCGGCCCGGGTGGGCGTGATCCCGGCCGACGGGGGCCAGACCGTCTGGGCCGACGTCCCGGGAGATCCACGCAACACCTACATCCCCCGCATGGAGTGGGCGGACAACTCCAAGGAGCTGGTGATCCAGCACATGCCGCGGGCCCAGAACGCGAACGACGTGATGCTGGTCGACGCCGCCACGGGCAAAGCTCACACCGTATACGCGGACCGGGACTCGACCTGGGTGGACGTGGTCGACGACATGCTCTGGCTCGACGGGGGCAAGCGCTTCACCTGGGTGAGCGAGAAGGACGGGTGGCGCCACGTCTACGTAGTGTCGCGTGACGGCAAGGACGAGAAGCTCGTCACGCCTTGGCCTTTCGACGTGGTGAGCATCGAGCTCATCGACGACAAGGGCGGCTGGCTCTACTACATCGCCTCACCCGACAACGCCACGCAGCGCTACCTCTACCGCTCGCGCCTGGACGGGAGCGGAAAGGCCCAGCGGCTGACGCCGCTGACGGACAGCGGCTGGAACAGCTACCAGATCTCACGAGACGCGAAGTGGGCCTTCCAGACCCACTCTTCGTTCGGCACCGTGCCCACCGTGAGTCTCGTGTCGCTGCCCGACCACAGGAGCGTACGCACGCTCGAGAGCAACGAAAGCGTGGAGAAGTCGGTCGAGTCGCTCGATCGTGGACCGGCGAGCTTCTTCAAGGTCGACATCGGCGGGGGCGTGGTCCTGAACGGCTACATCATGAAGCCGCCGGACTTCG
>CAZVYM010000063.1:0-23299 GCA_964630935.1 uncultured Gemmatimonadaceae bacterium
TGTGGAGCTGCTCGCGGGAGTCGCCGCCCGAAGAGGCGGGGGCGGCCCCGGCCGAAACCACGGCGTCCACCCCGGCTGAGGCGGAGTCTCCCGACACGACCCGGGCCGACACGGCGCAAGCGGTCGGTCCCGCCGCGTCGTTGTCCGTGGCGTACGCCGGCTGGTTTCCACATCGGCCGCACCGCGAGGCCAAGGTCGCCTGTCGAACGTGCCACACGTCGGTGCCCGGCCACGCGACGCACGCCGCGATGGAGTGCCGTCAGTGTCACTTGCCGCCGTCGCCCGAGTCCGAGCCCTCACTCACGCGGACGGAATGCATGTCCTGCCACCACGGCGCGACGCAGACCCTCTCGTGCACCACCTGCCACGACCCATTGCCCGGGCCGCTCAGCGTCGAGCGCGACATCAAGCTGAGCGTATGGCCGACCGCGCGGACACGCTCCTTCACGTTCCCGCACGAGCCTCACGACACACTCGGATGCGAGACGTGCCACAACGAACCCCCGCTCCTCACACCGACACGCACCTGTGGTAGCTGTCACGACCGACACCACCAGCGGAACGCGGACTGCTCCACTTGCCACCAGGAGCCTCCCCCCTCCGTGCACGACGACCGGGTGCACCTGAGCTGCAGCGGGTCGGGCTGTCATGCCAAGGAGCGGGTGGCGTTCGTGCCGAGCGTGACGCAAACGCGGGCCGCATGCCTGGTGTGCCACAGGGACCGTGTGGATCACGAGCCCAAACAGGTGTGCGCGACCTGCCACTTGGTGAGGTTGGGGTCATGAAGGCCCAATGCGTGCGGGGCCGAGGTCGAGCGTGTCTCATGTCACGACAACGAGACGTTCTGCCGAACGTGCCGTGCCACAAGACCGGAATCCCCGGAGGAGGAGGAGCGTGAGCGCCCCGCGCGGGCTCGGACCGCTGTTCGCGACGGGAGCCCTTCTGCTCCTGACCCTGGGGGCGCGGGCGCGCCTGGCGGCCCAGGGGATCCCCACGTCCCAGGTGTGCATCACCTGTCACCTCGGGTTGGACGATCCGAAGCTCTCGCAGCCGGCGAAAGATTTCCCGAAGGACATCCACGCCGAGCTCGGCTTCGGTTGCCTCGACTGCCACGGACCACTGCCGGGTGGCGGCCCACTCGATCCGGCCAAGGGCTTCCTGCATGCACCGGCTCGCCGGGAGATTCCAGCGCTGTGTGGGCGGTGCCACTCGGACGCGGTGTTCATGAAGAAGTACGATCCTTCGATTCGCGTGGACCAGGTGGCCGAGTATTGGACCTCGGACCACGGACGTCGCTTGAGAGAGTTCAACGACCCGGACGTCGCCACGTGCGCCGACTGCCACCAGATCCATCGCATCCGACCACCTTCGGATCCGGACGCGAAGACGTACCCGCTCAACGTCCCGGAGACGTGTGGCGCCTGTCACGCCGATCCCGAGCGGATGGCGAAGCACAACCTGCCCACCGATCAGCTCGAGAAGTACAAGAACAGCGTGCACGGCAAGCTCATCTACGAGAAGGGCGACCTGTCGGCTCCGGTCTGCAACGACTGCCACGGCAACCACGGCGCCCAGCCCCCTGGCGTGTCCTCGGTCGAGTACGTATGCGGCCAGTGCCATACGGTCATGGAGCAGTACTTCGACGACAACGGCCACAAAGATCTCTTCGCGCAAGACAGCCTGCCGGGATGCGCGACCTGCCACAACCATCACGACATCCAGCCCGTCTCCGACTCCCTCCTGGTGACGCGAGAGAAGCAGGTATGTGAGCGCTGCCACACGCCCGGCGACTCGCTCGCGCAACAGTTCACGATCATGTCGAACCTGATCGACTCGCTCACCACCTCGGACGAGGACGCACGTACGCTTCTGGAAGAGGCCGAGAACTCGGGCATGGAGGTCAGTCAGGCTCTCTTCGAGTTGGACGATGTCAAGAACGCCTTCAGCAAGGCGCGCAGCGCCGTCCACTCCTTCCAGGCGGCCACGGTGCGCAAAGAGGTGGATGCGGGTCTCGCCGTCACGAACGCAGGCCTGAAGCGGGGGCAGGCAGCCATGGCGGAGCACCGCTACCGCCGTGAGGGGCTCGCGATCTCGGCCGGTGTGATCCTGCTCCTGATCGCAGGCCTCGTCATGAAGATCCGGGACACCGAGGCACGGGCGGAGCGAGTCCGGATCGCGGTCGAGACGTTCTTCCGGGAGAGCCTGAGGCTCGCGCCCGATGCGGCTCCGGTCGGGGAGGAGGTACGCCTGACAGCGTGCGCGCTCCTCCTGGAAGCCTCGCACGTCCTACCCGGCGCCGAGCAACGCCGCATCGACGATCTGGTGCGCACGCAGTTCGGGCTCGGGCGGAGGGACGCCGATCGGGTCCTCGAGGTCGTGACGCTCGAGCGCGAGAGCCCGGGCGAGAGCGGCCGGTTGACTTCCCTGGTCGCCGAGGAGTACACGCCGGAGCAGGTGCGCGCGGCGGTCGAGGAGATGTGGTTCCTCGTCTTCGCCGACCAGGCCGTGGCCCGCTGGGAGGTGGACCTGCTCGAGTCGGTGTCCAAGCTGCTCCATATGGAACGGGACGAGGTCGCGGCCGCACGCCGCCGCGCCGGCATGTCCACTGCCCCCGGCGGCCGCCCGGGAGAAGGAAGGAGGGACTCATGAGCGACCGAAGCCTCACCCGGAAGCGTTTCATCGACTGGCTGCTCGGCACGAGCGCCGGCGGCTTGCTCATCGCGGTTCTCTATCCGGTCACCCGCTACATCGTGCCGCCGGAGATCCCGGAGACGGCCGTGAATTCCGTCGTCCTGAAGGTCAGGCCGCAGGACGTCGCGCCGAACTCGGGCGAGATCTTCCGCTTCGGGAGCAAGCCGGGCCTGCTCGTTCGGACGGCTTCGGGCGATCTGCGGGCCTTCTCGGCGGTGTGCACCCACCTCGGATGCACGGTGCAGTATCGGGGGGACGAGGGCGACATCTGGTGCGCCTGCCACAACGGACACTACGACCTGAACGGACGCAACATCGCGGGTCCGCCTCCCCGGCCCCTGGAGGAATACGCGGTCAACGTCCGGGGCACCCAGATCGTGGTGACACGGAATACGTGATGGCCAACGGGACGAAGGGAACGTCCGCGTCCGCGCCCCGGAGCGCTCGCAGGGCGCCGAGGGAGATGGTCCGTGGCGTCGTCGCCTGGCTCGACGAGCGCGTCGGCTTCAGCGCGCTCGGGCCGCTCATCCGCAAGAAGGAGGTGCCGGTCCATCGGCACAGCTTCTGGTATTACCTCGGAGGGATGGCGCTCTTCCTCTTCATCCTGCAGGTGTGCACCGGCGTGCTCCTGCTCTTCTACTATCGCCCGAGCGCGGACGGTGCGTACGAGTCGGTGCAGTTCCTGATGTCGAACGTCAAATTCGGGTGGCTCATCCGCTCGATCCACTCGTGGGGCGCGAACCTCATGATCTTCATGGCGTTCGTGCACCTGTTCAGCGTGCTGATCCACAAGGCCTACCGCGCCCCGCGGGAGCTGACCTGGATGAGTGGCGCGCTCCTCTTCTTCGTGGCTCTGGGCCTCGGCTTCACCGGATACCTGCTGCCGTGGAACACGCTCGCCTATTTCGCGACGCGCGTCGGCACGGAGATTCCGGGCGTGCTGCCGGTGGTGGGGCCGTTCATCCGGAAGGTGCTCCGCGGGGGTGACGACGTCACCGGAGCGACGCTCACGAGGTTCTACGCGCTGCACATCTCCGTTCTGCCCGCGCTGGCCTTCATCCTCGTGTCGATCCATGTCCTGCTGGTGCAGAAGCACGGGATGAGCGTGCCGCCGGACGTGGAAGCGAGCGGCGGGCCGAAGCGGTCGATGAAGTTCGTGCCCAACTTCCTCATGCGGGACCTCGTCGGCTGGCTGGCGGCTCTGGCCATCCTGGCCTCGATGGCCGCGTTCAATCCCGCCCACCTCGGCACGAAGGCCGACACGTTCGCGGCCGCTCCGGCGGGCATCCGGCCCGAGTGGTACTTCATGTTCATGTTCCAGACGCTGAAGTACCTGCCGCCCCACATCCTCGGCATCGACGGGGAGCTCGTGGGGATCGCGGCGTTCGGCGTGGCGGCGGCGGTGCTCGTGATCATCCCCTTCGTGGACCGACCGCGGCCCGGAGCCAAGCCGGGGCGTCTGTGGACCTGGCTGGCGTACGGCGCGCTCCTCTACATCATCGTGCTGACCTACCTCGGGTACACGATGAACCCGAAGTCGTAGAGCGGTTGGGGGGCGGGCGGGCCGGCGGGCCAGGACGCCGGCTTCGTGCTCGCTCAGTGCGCACCAGCGCAATCCTCGCGCGCCTGAAGCGGACACCGCCGGCCTGAACCCGGTCCGGAAGCCGCCGGCTGCCGTTGACCGACTCAAACAGCTGTTTTATACATCTGTTTCATCCGCGGCCCGACCGGCCGCTCGTCCACCGTCTGCCCCGGCGGACCCGCCGGACGGGAGCGCGTCCCCGTGAAGGCTCGTTACTTCGTCCTGCCCCTCTTCCTCGCGGTCGGCGTCTTCGGCGCCCTGCGTCTCCTCGGATCCTCCACCACCGACGACCTCGTCCTCACCGGTGTGGTCACCACGGACGACGTCGTGGTCGGCCCGCAGGTCGGCGGGCGCGTCGACAGTCTGGCCGTCGACGCCGGCGATTCGGTGGAGGAAGGCCAGCTGGTCGCTCTCATCGCGCCCGCCGAGCTCGCGGCGGATCGGGCCTTCTACACCCATACGGCCGACGCCCAGGCCGCCCAGGTTTCGGCACGGCAGGCGGATCTCCAGGCGGCCGAGGCCCAGGCGGCGGAAGCCCGCGCCACCTTGGCGAAGGCCCGGCGCACGTACCAACGGGACAGCTCGGTCGTGAGCGCCGGCGGCATCACACAGGAGCAGCTCGATCAGGCGCTTGCGGCCGTGGACGTGGCGCAGGCACGCGCTGACGCCACGGAGAAGCAGGTGGCCGCCGCCAGGAGCGCTCTGACGGCGGCGGAGCAGCAGAGGGACGCGGCGTCGGCTCAGGCTGCGAAGGCGGGCGTGCGGCTCGGCTACAGCGAGGTGCGCGCGCCCATCTCCGGTATCGTCGACGTACGCGCCGCCACCCGCGGACAGGTCCTGAGCGCCGGCCAGCCGATCGTGACGCTCGTCGATCCGAACGACCTCTGGGTCCGGGCCGACATCGAGGAGTCCTACATCGACCGCATCCGGCTCGGCGACACGCTTCGGGTGCGGCTACCCTCCGGCGACGTCCGCGAGGGAATCTTGTTCTACCGGGGCGTGGACGCGGACTATGCGACGCAGCGCGACGTCAGCCGCACGAAGCGTGACATCAAGACGTTCGAGGTGCGCCTGCGCGTGGACAACCGCGACCGACGCCTCGCTCTGGGGATGACCGCGTACGTGCTCCTTCCCCTCTCCAAGGTCTCGTCGTGAGCGCCGTCGAGGTCCGGGCGCTGACCAAGCGCTTCGGAGATTTCACGGCCGTCGACGCGATCTCCTTCGAGGTGTCGGAGGGAGAGATCTTCGGGCTTCTGGGGCCGAACGGAGCGGGCAAATCCACGCTCATCCGGATGCTGACGACGCTCCTGAAGCCGACGGACGGGAGGGCCCTGGTCGGAGGCTTCGACGTGGTCGGCCAGGCCGACGACGTGCGCCGCACGATCGGGGTCATTCCGCAGGCGATGACGTCCGACCTCGAGCTGACGGCCCGCGAGAACCTCCTGATCTTCGCCAAGCTCTACGGCGTGGACCGTCACCGGAGGGGTCCCCTCATCGCGGAGCTCCTCGAGTCCGTCGAGCTGAGCAAGTGGGCCGACCGACCCGTGAAGCAGCTGTCCGGCGGCATGCGGCGGCGCGTGGAGATCGCTCGCGGCCTGGTGCACGAGCCGCGCATCCTCTTCCTGGACGAGCCGACGACGGGCCTCGACCCGGTCTCGCGCACCGCCGTCTGGGAGATGATCACGCGGCTCAAGCACGGCCGAGACCTCACCGTGCTCCTCACCACCCACTACATGGACGAGGCCGACAAGCTCTGTGACCGGATCGCCATCGTGGACCACGGCCACCTGATGGCGCTCGACTCGCCCATGCGCCTCAAGGCGGCCATCCCCGGTGAGAACACCCTGGAGGTGAGCTTCGCCCAGGCCCCCGACGACTGGCAGGCCAGGCTCGCAGCGCTGCCCGGCGTCGAGCGGGTCGACGGAGGGGGCGGTGTGTTCCGCCTCGTCTCGGACAGCGGGCCCGCGACCACGACCGCGCTCATCTCCGCCGCCGCGGCCGCGGGCGTGAGCCTCGAGTCGCTCTCGGTGCAGAGCACGACGCTCGACGACGTCTTCGTCCACTATACGGGCCACGAGCTGCGCGACGCCCTGCAGGATCCCTCGCCGAGCGAGCGTGTGGCGATGCTCCGGGGCCGGAGGTAGGGCCGTGGAGCGCATGTGGGCGATCGTCGAGCGCGACCTGCGCCGGTTCCGGCGCAGCCCGATGCTCATCGTCATGTCGTTGTTCATGCCGCTCGTGCAGCTCGTCGTGCTCGGCCACGCGTTCGGCGGTCAGGTACGTCATCTGAGAGTGGCGCTGGTGGACCAGGACCACGGCGTGCCGGCGCTCAAGATCCGCGAGCTCGGCCTGGCGGTCGGTGCCAACGCACGCACGTTCGAATGGGTGCGTTACGACGACCAGGGCCGCGCGCTCGAGGCGCTCCGCAACGGACGGGTGAACGGGGTGCTCACCATTCCACCCGGGTTCTCACGGCGCACCCTCGACGGCAACGCACCCCGGGTCGCACTCGTCGAGGACAACACCGACGGCTTCGTGGCGGCCACGCTGAGCGCTTCCTTCGCGGGGCTGATGCGGGCCTACCCGGGCGGCGGCTCCGCCGCCTCGTTGGTCGCCCGGACGCCGGCACAGCCGACGCTCGACGTCGTCGAGCTCTATCCGTACGTGCCCTACACGCAGTATCTGCTGCCCGGCATCGCCGTCATGTCGATCTTCATGATGGTGATGATCGGGGGCGGCATCATCTTCATCGACGACAAGGCGCGCGGGCTGCACGAGGGCTACCTCGTCACCCCGGTGACCCGCTTCGAGCTCATCATGGGCTTCAACGTGTCCGGCGCGATCAAAGGCATGCTCGCGGGCCTCATGTTCGTCACGCTCGGCTCGGTGATCGCGGGGATGCCCGATCCCTTCGAGCCCGTGCGGATGCTGAAGCTCTTCCTGGTCGTTGCGGTCTCGTCGGTGACGTTGGTGAGCATGATGTTCCTGCTCATGGTGCGGGTCAGCGATCCGCTCCTGCCCCGGGCGCTCTTCGGCGTCCTGAACACGCTGCTCTGGTTCCCGAGCGGGGCGGTCTATCCCCAGCAGGCCTTTCCGGGCTGGATGAGGGCGATCGCGGTAGTGGATCCGTTCACGTACTCGGTCGACGCGCTCAAGAACGTCGTGCTCAAGAACACCGGATTCGGGGCGATCGGCGTGGACCTGCTCGTGCTGCTCGGCTTCAGCGCGCTCACCATGGGCAGCGCCACCCTCCTCTTCAAGCGGGAGCTCTGATGGCGTCCGGCGCCGACGACGCCACGCGAGAGCGGCTGCTCGAGGCCGCCACCCGGCTCTTCTCGGAGCGAGGCTTCCGGCGGGTGACGGTGCGCGACCTGTGCCGCGATGCGCGGGCCAACGTGAGCGCCGTCAACTACCATTTCGGCGACAAGCTCGGCCTCTACCGGGAGGTGGTCTCGCGGGCCGTCTCTCGGGTTCGGGGTGATCCGACGACGGACGTTTCGGAGGACGCTTCGCCGGAGGAGAAGCTTCGGCACTACGTCAGGACCTTCGTGCCCCGCGTCGCGGCCCCGCGCGGCGATGAGCTCTGGATGATGAAGCTCATGCGCCAGGAGCTGCACGAGCCCACGCCCCTCGCCTCCTGGATCGCCGAGCAGGCGATCCTGCCCCGCATCCGGTTCCTCGCCCGGACGATCGCCGAGCTGATCGGGTGCCCCGCGGACGATCCGCGCGTGCGGCGGAGCGTCGTCAGCCTCCAGGCGCAGTGCCTCTTCTACATGCCCAACAACTTCCGGAAGGTGGCGTTCCCCGATTGGCGGGACCCGTCGCCCGAGGAGATCGCGGGGGCGGCCGAGCACATCTGCGAGCTCACGCTCGCCGGGATCCGGGCGATCGCGGCTCAGCCCACGGGCTCCCAGCGATAGCGCTCGAGATCGATCCGCCCGCGGGCGTCGAAGGCCACGCCTTCGGCTTCGAGCAGCGAGCGCTGGATCGCCTCGGCCACGGTCGCCGCGGCCCGCCGGGGCCCGCGGGCCCGGCTTCGGCGGCTGATCTCGCCACGGGCGTTGACGACCCGATGCCACGGCACGTCGGAGTCGTCGGGCAGGGCGGCCATGGCGTAGCCGACCTGGCGCGCCGCTCGGGGAAGGCCCGCTTCGGCGGCGACCTGGCCGTAGGTGACCACGCGCCCCCGGGGCACGCGCCTGACCACGGCCTGGATCCGCTCGTAGGAGCTCATGGTCGTGCCGCCGCCTCGTCCGGACTCGCGCCGCCCTTTCGTGCTCATGGCTAGCTCACGAGTACACGATTGGAGTGAGCCGTGCCGAGCCCTCGCGCCCATCGTGACCTCCCGACTTCCGGTCCGGCCCGATCCGAGCTACTCATTCGTGGCGGTTCTCCGCTCGGCCCTCGGACCCTCACTCGTGGAGCGCGCATGTCGGACGATGACCTTCGGTATCCCACCGGGAAGTTCACTCCCGAGACCGAACCCCTCGGCGCGGAGGCGCGCGCGGCGCTCATCGATCGCATCGCGGAGGTGCCGGCGCTCCTCGAGGGGGCGCTGGACGGGCTGACCGACGAGCAGCTGGACACCCCGTACAGGGATGGCGGCTGGTCGCCCCGCCAACTCACGCACCACATCGCCGACTCCCACCTGAACTCCTTCGTCCGGTTCAAGCTGGCGGTGACGGAGGACAACCCGACGATCTGCACCTACGAGCAGGAGCCGTGGGCCGAGACGCCGGATGTGCGCGAGGTGCCCGTCGCCGCGTCGCTGGCCATCGTGAAAGGGCTGCACGAGCGCTGGGCCCACCTGCTCCGGTCGCTGCGGCCCGACGACTTCGGCCGCACGGTCCGGCATCCCGAGCACGGACGGATCGACCTGGACTTCCTGCTCCAGCTCTACGCGTGGCACGGCCATCACCACGTGGCGCACATCCAGGGACTCAGAGCCCGTCGGGGGTGGTGAAGGCCTGCGGGGCTGCACCTCCGCTCTCCGCGCTGTCCAATGACGCGGCGGTGGAGCCACCCCGGCCGGCCCGTGCTCGTCCCCGGACGCGGCGGTGGAGCCTCCCCGGCCGTCCCGCCGCTCCTCCCCACCCGTTCAGTGCCGGAGCGGGAACCGGGCGGTACCGACCTTGATGATGGTCGGCGTACGTCCCGGCCGCGCGGGCCCGTCGACCTTGTAGTCCGCAGGCGCGCCTTCGGCCCAGACGCCGTAGACCTTTCCGTCGCGTGCGGTCATCCACACGTAGTCGCCCAGGAACATGTTCTGCCCGCTGAACGGGGTCTCGCTCCACTCGTAGTTCTTGAAGGTCCGGCCGCCGTCCACGGAGCGGGCGAGGGTGACGCGCGTCTCCAGGCTGCCCGGATTCTGGCGGCGATCGTAGAACTGCACGTAGACGGAGCCGTCGACCGGATCCACCGCCATCCACTGGAGGAACTGGTCGCCCCCATCGTGAACGGGGTCGTCGTTGACGCGCGAAAGGTGGGTCCACGTCTTCCCGTGGTCCTCGGAGCGGCGAATGAAGACGTCCACGTCGCCGTTTCGGAAGTCGCTCCAGGTCACGTAGAGCGTTCCATTCTGGTTGTCGACGCCGATCTGCGGGAATCCCATCGCGCGCGAAAGCCCCGGGATCGAGACCGCGCCTCCGAAGTACGGCGGACCGACGTCGAAGATCGGACCGGACGGCTCGAAGGTCTTTCCCCCGTCGTGGGAGACGGCGAGCGTCACGTTGAGGCCCTGGTTCCAGACCACGTACTGGGTGCCGTCGGGCGCGACGGTGCCGATGATGCCCACCACGGCTCCATTGTCGTCGCGCGGCCAGCCGGGGATCGTGCTGATCTGGATGGGGGTTGACCAGGACTTCCCGTGGTCGGTCGACCGGCTGAACAACACCACGGATTGCGTGAGCTGCCACTCGATCCAGGCCGTATACAGGTTCCCCTTGTAGGGGCTCTTCGGCTGCGCGTCCGACCAGATCCTCGGCATGTCCTCGAGCCAGATCTGGCGCTCGTCACCGTTCCAGGAACGCTCGGAAGTCTCCTGCTCGTCCCAGGTCTCGCCTCCGTCCGGCGAGCGGCGCACGAAGACCCCGTTGGCGCCCGGGCCGTGCCCCCAGTAGCCGGGCAATCCGTTGCGCTCGATCCAGAGGAAGGAGAGAAATACCTGGCCCTGGTCGTCGAAGGCGAGGGAACAGTCCCCGCCCGCCCGCCCACTCTCCCCGGCGGGCCGCACCGGTGTGAACGTCCGGGCGCCATCGGTGGAATAGGCGAACCACCGGCCTCCGGCTCCCGCAACGACCCGATCCGGGTCGTTCGGGTCGACGGCGATGCACGGCTCGCTGCCCGTGGCTCCGGGCGGCGTGATCGTCACGACGTGCCGACCGGGGGCGGGGGGAAGGGGAGGCTGCGACTGCGCGAGCGCGGAGAGGGTCGTCGCGCCCAGGAGCAACGTCACCAGCGTGGGGGCACGGACCGGATCGATCTTCATGGAGGGTCTCCTCTTCATCACCATGGGGTCGGGAAGGACAGTCTACGCCGACCGCGGAGGGCCGCGCCAGACGGCGGTCTTCCCGGGCCCCGCCCGCGCCTCTCCGGCCCTGGCCGACAGGGCTGCTCCAGCCGGCCGCGACCGGGCCCAACGCTCCGGATCCGACCGGGGACTCCAGGGGCCGCGACCGGGTCCCGACGCTCCGGAACCGAACGGGGACTCCCAGGCGGCCAGACCGCGCCCGACCCCGTGCGCGGCGGCCGTGGGGCCGATATTCTGAGGATCGAACCCACCCTTCAAAGCTTCGGAGGTCCCCGTGAGCACCTCGCGTCGAGAGTTCATTCATCGGATGGGCACCGGGTTCGCCGCGGCCGGAGCCGCGGCGGGGGCGCTCGCCTGCGACACCGAAGACCAGGCCAGCCCGATCGAACGGGGACGGGCGGGCACCATCGCGAGCTCCGAGGCCCTGCTCCAGCGCAACCCGCTTCACGTCGAGCCCGCCCCCGTCGGCTATGACCGACTTCCACTCTCATGGCATCAGGCCCGAGCGACGGCGTTGAAGGCTCGGGCGGCCGAGCGCGGCGCGAGCGCGGTCTTGCTCACGCGCGACCAGAACGTGGTGTACTTCACCGGCTGCTTCCGGCAGAGCGGTGAGCGCTCCACCTGGGTGCTCTTTCCGACCTCCGAGGAAGACACGGTCTACTGGTATTCACCCGGGATCGACCGCGACCTGATCGAGTCGTGGTGGGCGACGGAGAACGAGTACTACTTCGGCTATCCGCACGCCGAGGGTGGATTCCCGAACCGGGGCCAGGTGGTTCAGGGCCCGACGGTGAACCTTTTCGAGTGGATGCTGGAGGGGCTGAAGAAGAGGGGGCTCGGCGGCGGAACGATCGCCACGGACTGGGCGCTCTCCGACGACGAGGCGGCCAGCGTGCGCAAGGTGATCCCGGGCACGCGCTTCGTGAACGTGCAGGCGGATTGTCTCGGGATGCAGCAGGTGAAGACGCCCGAGGAGATCGCGCTCATCCAGAGGGCGTACCGTTATTTCGACAAGATCCACGCGTTCGCGCGCGATTACATCCTGGAGCGGGGCACCGACCTCACCGACTTCGAGCTGGGTCAGGCGCTGCAGGCGTACGGGATCGAGCTCATGATGCGCGACATCGCCAAAGACGACCGTCCCCATACGGCCATCGGTGTCCTGGTGTCGTCCAACTACGTGCGAACCGGGGTGTCCAGCGCTTATCCGCACCCCAATCAGTTCTTCCACCAGAAGATCCGGAGGGGCGACACCGTTTACGTCAACACCGACATCCAGCTCGGAGGTCTCGGCGGCGAGTGCTACCGCAACTACGTGATCGCGCCCGGCAGCCCGGAGCTCGAGCACATGTGGGAGGTCGTGGCCGAGTGCGTCCAGATCCAGGAGGAAGAGTCGAAGGCGGGCGCGGTGTGCTCCGACATCGCGGCCAAGATCCACCAGCACCAGGTCGATGCGGGAATGGCGCCTCACATCTACCATCGGCCCGCGCACGGTCAGGGGCAGTTCTACGCAGGTCACGAGCCGCCCTTCATCGCGCTGGGCGACTACACGGTCCTCGAGGAGAACATGACGTTCAGCATGGAGCCGGGGCTCTTCGACCCGAAGCGCGGCTTCGGCGTCAACCCGAGCGACAACCTGCGGGTGACCGCGACGCGAGGCGTGCGCTTTTCCAGGATCCCCTTCTCCAAGGAGTGGAGCTTCCTGGCGGTGTAGGGCGCCCCCGCCATTGACGGGGCCATCGCCGACGCGCACTTGTACCACCTTCCCCGAATCAGGAGACCCGCGCAGTGAAGTCTTCAATCCCGATGGTCGTGGTCCTCACCGTGCTTCTCTCGGGACCGGCCGCCGCCCGCGAGCCCGCGGCCCAGGACGCTCCGAACGCCGCTGCAGCCCCGGCGCGCGGAGCGTCCGCAGCCACGTTCGCCGACACGGTCCCGGTCGATCCCGCCCATCCCGATCGCCCCTGGCCACCGATCGCCACGTTCTCGATCCTCGCCTACGATTCGGCCACCGGCGAGATCGGCGGGGCCGTCCAGTCGCGCGTCTTCTCGGTCGGCAACGGCGTGCTGTGGGCCAAGGCGGGTGTGGGGGCCGTCGCCACCCAGGCCATCGTCGACGTGAGCTACGGTCCCAAGGGACTCGAGCTGCTCGCCCAGGGGATGGCGCCGGCCGACATCGTGAAGAAGCTCTGGGACGACGACACCGACCCGCTGCCCGAACGTTGGAGCAAGTACGGGCGACAGTTCGCCGTCATCGACGCGAAGGGGGACGTCGCCGCCTACACCGGGCCGCAGGCACCCGAATGGGCGGGCGACCGCCAGTGCACCAAGCCCGGCACGCACTGCACGGCCCAGGGCAACATCCTGGCGGGCGACACGGTCGTCGACGCGATGGTCCACGCCTTCGAGAACACCGAGGGCCTCCTTCGCTTCCGACTCCTTGCCGCGCTCGAAGCGGGCCAGAGGGCGGGCGGCGACAAGCGAGGGATGGAGTCGGCCGCGATGCTCATCGTGAAGAAGGACGGCGGGGTGTGGCTGCACAACGACGTCGTGCTGCGCCTCCAGGTCGACGACAGCCCGGAGCCGATCAGAGAGCTGAGGAGACTGGTCGAGAAAGCACCGGTCATTCGTCGCCCGATGGGCGGAGGCTGAGGACCGCACCTGCAGCGAGCTTGACCGACAACGAGCGGGCCGGCGGCGGCCGACCGCGTGTCGACGGTCCCCGTCCCCGGTGGGTGGGGTCCGGAGATCACGCACCACGAACTCGACGAAGTGAGGATCCGATGAACGTATGCAAGCGCCTCGCGGTGCTCTCCCTCCTTCTTCCCCTCGTGGGTGCGGCACCTGCGGGCGCGCACCCGTTCGGGATCGGGGCCCTTTCCGGCGCCGGGCCGGTCACGGCGGCGACGACCGTCACCGCGGCCGCGACGGTCACTGCGACCGAGCCCGTCACGGTGAGCGCGACCGTCGCCGCGGCCACGGCGTCGGGAAGTCGATCGGTCGCGTCTCCCGCACACTCCGCGGAGACGGTCGCCCCGGGCTACGGCGCGCTCGTTCCCGACGACTATCCTCGCCAGGCGGACATCGACGCCGAGCACTACGTCTTCCGGGTCACGCTGTCGGACTCGACCGACGAGATCCTCGGCGAGGCGACGGTCCAGATCCGCTTCGTCACCGACAGCGTCAGGAGCTTCTGGCTCGACTTCGCCACGCCGACGGACAGCGGGAAGGGGATGACCGTCGAGAGCGTCTCGTCGGGCGGTCGGGCCGTTCCGTTCACGCACCGGAACGATCGCCTCACCCTGACGCTGGCGAATGCTCCGGGCGCCGGGGAGCTCCGCTCGTTCACCGTGAAGTACCATGGGATCCCGGCGGGTGGCCTGATCATCGGGCCGGATCGGTACGGAGAGCGCTCGTTCTTCAGCTGGAACTGGCCCAACCTCGCCCGACAGTGGCTCCCGATGATCGACCACCCCTCGGACAAGGCCACGAGCGAGTTCGTCATCACGGCGCCCGACCACTACCAGGTGGTGGCCAACGGCCTGCTGAAGGAGGAGGAGGATCTGGGCAACGGGATGCGCCTCACCCACTGGGCGCAGGGAGTGCCGATCTCGTCGTGGCTCAACGCGATCGGCGTGGCGCAGTTCTCGTCGAGGCATTTCGCGAAGATGCGGGGGATCGAGCTCCAGACCTGGGTCTCCCACAACGTGCGCGACGAGGGGAAGGCCGCCATCGACCTGACGGCCGAGCGGTCGTTCGACTACTTCAGCGAGTTCATCGGGCCGTTCAGCTACGAGAAGCTGGCCCACGTGCAGGCGGCGGGCGGCGGAGGCGGTACGGAGCACGTGAGCGCGATCTTCTACGGTGAGCGAGGTGGGAACGGCCTGCCGAGCGAGGGCGTGATCGTGCACGAGACCGCGCACCAGTGGTTCGGCGACGCGGTCACGGAGAGCGACTGGGACGACGTCTGGCTGAGCGAAGGCTTCGCGACCTACTTCACGCACCTCTTCTACGAGCATCAATACGGCCGGGACGTCTTCGAGCGGCGTATGAGGACCGATCGTGACCGCGTGCTGGAGGCCGAGCGCCAGAACCCGGGCGCGACCGTCGTGCACGACCACCTGACCGACATGCGGAACGTGCTGCGGCCCAGCCGCATCATCTACCAGAAGGGTTCCTGGGTGCTCAACATGCTCCGCCACCAGGTGGGCACGGAGACCTTCTGGAAGGGCATCCGCGCGTACTACCATCGCTACCGCAACGGAAACACCTCCACCGCGCTCTTCCGCCGGGAGATGGAGGAGGCCTCCGGCCAGGATCTGGGCTGGTTCTTCCAGCAGTGGCTGCACCGGTCTCAGTCGCCGGTGGTGAAGGGGAACTGGCACTACGACGAGGGCGCGAAGGAGGTCGTGGTCGAGCTCGCCCAGACGCAGCCGGGCGGTCCGTATCGCCTGCCTGTGGAGGTCGGGATCCAGGAGCCGGGCCAGGCAGACATGGCGATCGACACCGCCGACCTGAGAACCGCGAAACAGACCTTCCGGTTCGCGGCGGACCAGGCGCCCGATTCCGTGGCGCTCGATCCGCACGCGTGGACGCTCATGGACGCCACCTTCGGGCGGCGATGATGGGAGAGCGACGATGAGACCCTTGCAGAAGACCTCGCCCGCGCGTCGGCGACTGGCGTGGATGCTCATGCTCCCGGTCTGCGCGGCCGGGTTGCTGGGTGGAGCGCCCGCCGCCGCGCAGGCCCCCCTCGCCAACCAGGCCCCCATCTTCCAGCAGGCCATTCCGATCTCGGAGCTGGCCGCCCGACGTGCCGAGCTGATGCGGCGCATCGGTGACGGCGTCGCAATCGTGGAGGGTGCGACGGGCCTGCCCGCCGAGGCTCGCTTCCGCCAGAACAACCGCACGTTCTACCTGTGCGGAATCGAGGTCCCGCGTGTGATCCTCGTGGTGGACGGGCGCGCCCACCGGTCCGTCGGCTACATCCCTTCCGATTACCGGTCGCGCGCGTTCGGCCCCAGTGTCTCGCCGGGCGAGGAGGGCGCACGAGTGACCGGCCTGGACGCCGTGCTGCCGCGTGAGGCGTTCACCCGGGCGCTGGCGGACTTCGTGCGGGACGGACGCGTGGTGTGGGCGCCGCACGACCCGGAGATCCTGGGAAGCGGGTCGCGCGGGGAGGGCGTCGCGCTCGCCCGTGCCACGAAGGAGGATCCGTGGGACGGACGCCCGACGCTCGAGGAAGCCTTCATCGCCCACCTGGAGGACGCAGGCGTGAAGGAGGTGAAGGACGTCTCGCCCCTCATCCGAGAGATGCGCGCGATCAAGTCGCCGGCCGAAATCGCCGTGATCCGCCGGGCCACGAACGCCACCGGGCTCGCGCTCATGGAGGCCATGCGCGATGCGCGGCCCGGGATGTACGAGTACGAGCTGCAGGCCGACGCCGACTTCGTCTTCAAGCAGTTCGGGGCCCAAGGCGACGCGTACTTTCCGCTCATCGCCTCGGGCACCAACACGCTGTACACGCACTACCACTTCGACGGTGCCGAGCTGAGGGACGGCGATCTGGTCCAGATGGACTACGCGCCGGACCTCAACTACTACGTCTCGGACCTGACGCGCGTCTTTCCTGCGAACGGGAGATTCACGCCCAGACAGCGGGAGCTCTACTCGATCTACCTGAAGCTCTACAAGGCGGTCGAGATCTCGATGCAGGTGCACGTGGCCCCGCGGGACATCATGAAGCGGGCCGTGGTGAGGATGGACTCGATCATGGCCGTCTTCTCGTTCACCGACCCCAAGATCGAGGACGCGGCCACGCGCTTCGTGGACCGGTATCGCAACAGCAGGAGCAACGAGCTCGGGCACACGGTCGGCGTGGAGGTGCACGACGTGCCGCGCGGCACCGAGACCCTCGAGCCCGGGCAGATCTTCACGATCGAGCCACAGATGACGATCCCCGACGAGCACATCGGACTGCGCCTCGAGGACATGTTCCTGGTCACGGACAGCGGGGTGGTGAACCTGTCGGCCTGGGTGCCGATCGAGATCGACGACATCGAGGCGCTGATGGCGGAGCCGGGGCTGAGCGACGCGGCGATCCACCTGCCCGGAAGATCGATCCGGGAGTAGGGGACCGAACGAGGTCCGACACCGCTGGAAGGAGCCGCACTGTCATCCATGCTCGATGCGCGCGTATGTTGTGATCGAGCCTCTCCTCTCGGTCGCACGCCGTGGATGGGCAAATGACGACGAAGCTGAGGTCGCATCTTCCCTGGGTCACGCGGATACTGTCTCCGGGTCCGGGGCCGGTAGCGATCCCGAGGTCGGGGTCGAGTCGGCGTCGGGGTCCAGGGCCGGCACCGATCCCACACTCGGCTTCGCGATGGATGCCGATGCCGCGTCTAGGCTGCGTTGTACCCCTACTCCTGGTCGCGCTGCTGGCCTCGGGCGTCCGGCCTGCTTCGGCCCATGCGCAGTGGCTGAGGGGCATCGTGCTGGACGAGTTCTCGCACGGGCCCGTGAAGGGAGCGGATGTGGCGCTCGTGGCCGATGGGAGCAAGGTCGTCGCGCGCGCCATGACGGGTGACGACGGGCGCTTCACGATGACCATCCCGAAGTTCGGTGGCTACCACCTCGAGGTGAGCGGACTCGGCTACGCGCCGTTCAGCACGAGGATCTTCTTCGCCGACTCCGTGCAGCAGGTCTCGGCCCAGGTGAGCCTCGCCCCGGAGGCCATCAAGCTGGAGGGGCTGGAAGTGACCACCAAAGCCACGGAGCGGAAGCTCCGGTTGTCGGGGTTCTACGTCCGGGAAGCGAAGCACGTCGGATACTTCATCACGCCGCAGGACATCCACGACAAGGTCGTCAACCGGATCACCGACGCCTTCTACGGGATTCCGGGTCTGACGGTGCGGCGCTACCTGGGTGCGAACACGGGTGGGAACGACGGCTGGGATCTCGTCACGAACAGCGGCGAGACGAAGTTCTTCGTCGGGGGTCGTTGCTACCCGAGCATCGCGATCGACGGCACGATCGTTCGGCACGGGGGCCGAGTGTCATCGAAGAACAGTGCCCACGACGTGGAGGTCGGCGACTGGTATCAGCTGGTGGATCCGAACGAGGTGGCCGCCATCGAGGTCTACCCGACAGGGGCCGGGGCGCCGGTCCAGATGATGGGGCAGGAGAGTCCTTGCGGCGCGGTGCTGATCTGGACGAAGGATCGGTAGTCGTCGGGAGGGGAGGGGGAGGGCGCTACGGACGCTCCTTACTTTCCTTTTTCCTTACTTCCTTACTTTCTTACTTCCTTACTCTCTTCCCACTCTCGCTCCGCTCCACTGACTCGGCCTCTGCTTGTCGTCCGCTCCACGGTCAGCCGTCCGACCCACGCCGCTCGCTGGCTCGGCGTCCGACCCGGCCCGCTTCCTGGCTCGGCGTCCGCGCCCGTCCGTTCCATCAATCGGCGCCCGACTCCGTCCCTCCTTCCATCTCCCTCACGGCGTTCCCCACGGCCTTCAAGTGCGGCACCTTCATCTCCTCGTACTCACGCGACACCACGATGCCGCCGGCACCTCCATTGAACGCGGCCGTCACCGCCTGCGAGATCGTGCGGACTTCATCGGGGGGGCTGCCCGGCACGTCGAACCCGATCCCGGAGTAGATCCGCGCCGCGCCGTTCACGCTCGCGACGCTCCGGCTCGTCTCGCGGTACACGTAGTCGGGGCTGAACCCGTGTGTGGGCAGCTCGCGCACCGAGGGCTCGAGGTTGGGGTCGTAGCCGAAGAAGGCGTAGTAGAGTCCCAGAGACTGCTCGAGCGTGAGCTCCGCGAGGATCGTGTCGTGGAAGCGCTCGAGGTACCAGGAGTAGATACGGGGGCCGAGCACGGCGTGGTAGAGGATGAGCTTCAGGAAGTCCGAGTGCTCGCCCATCTCCTCGTAGCTCATCTCGGCGCGGTACACCAGATCCCAGCTCGAGGGCTGGTGGTCGATGTGCCAGCCGACGTCCGCGTCGGGCGCAGCCGGCTTGATCGCCCGGTACATCGCGCGCTGCACGTCCTCGCGTGACAGCCGGTATTGATACTCCCACGAGAGGATCTCGGGATAGCGGATCAGGTGGCGCAAGAAGACCGTGAACACGCCCTCGGCGGGTCGGTCGTCGTCGTCCATGAGCCGGCGCACGTACTCGTAAAGCTCGGTGTAACCCTCGCGCGCCCGGCCCGCATCGATCCCGGCCGCCTCGCCGCGTCGGACGCAGTACTCGCAGAAGCAGGTCGGCGGATCGGCGTTCCACGGCAGGATGACGTTCATCAGCGGGCCCATGCGCTCCGCGCCCCACTGGAATCCGTCGAGCTCGTAGTGAGCGAACATGTCCCGCGCGACGTCGGCCCAGAAGTTGCGGTAGTCGGGATTCGACCAGCAGCCGTAGCGGCCTGCCTTCCCGTACACGTCGACCGTGCGAACGCGCTCAAAACCCGAGATGTGTCGGCCGGACGCCTCCAGGATGCGCGGGTAGATCTTGATCCCGCGGTCACGGCACGGCATCAGCATCTCGGCGAAGAGGTCGCGGTCGGCGAACTCCAGGCCGGGGTCGGTCGGCTTCACCCGCAGCGCCGTGTCGGTGAAGTAGGCGTCGTGGTGGCGGACCCAGACCGCCGGGACCTTTCCACGGAAGTCTCTCGGCGCCTTGCCGTGATCCGTCGCGAGGTCGCGCAGGGGCTTGCCGAGCGTGCTCGTGTGGAAGGCGTGGCTGTAGGGCATGACCACGTTGATCGCAGCGGTCTCCTGGATGAGGTCCAGGCACGGCCCGATCCCCTCGTAGAGCATCGTGTGGGGACTCATCTGGATGCCCACGACCGGGTCTTCGGGAAGCCTCGGGATTCCGGCCGGCGCCTCCGGGTGCTCTCGCCCTCTCACCGCCCCGATCCCCATCGTATCGAAGCCCACCTCGGCAGCCGCGATCATGGCCGCCAGCCGTTGCATGAAGCTCCTTCGTCCGATCTCGCTCACCACGGCCTCCGGTGTTGCTGATGGCGGCCCGCGCTCGGTCCCTGGGTCCCGGGGCGGGTGGCCCCCACCCTGATCCGGCGCGGGCGACCTCCGGCTCGACCCAGCGTGGGGGACCTTCCGCTCAGTTCCAGTACGAGCGCTCCTCGGCGGTCCTCGACAGAGCCGCGCCGTCATCCGGTAGCAGCAGCCGCTGATCCTCGAGGTTGCGGATCGCCTCCCGGTACTTCCGCAGGTAGTCCGCGCGCGTGGGATATCGCTCCAGGATCGAGCGGCGGGGATCTCCGGAAGCCTGCGCTTCGGCCTTGGTGCGAGGGAACACGAGGTACGAACCCATCCAACGGGTCAGCGCTCCGTCCGCTCCCCACGCTGCCGTGCGCAGGTTCCATCCGGTATACGTCGCGATCGGCACCGCCACGTCCGGCAGGCGGATTCCACCGAGATCGAGACCGTCGGCGTCCACCGCGGGCACGAGCGTGTTATAGCGCGGACCGGTCCTGGGCGGGATGCTGTCTGCGATCCCCTCGCTCTGCCAACGCGGCCCGAGATCCAGCCGGTAGGGGGCATAGTGGACGGCCGGCGCCCTCACGCCGGGGATCTTCGGGAACGCGTGACTCGCCGAGTCGGCAGGAACCAGCGTTCCGTTGGAGATCTTCGGGTAGCGACTCGGCGGAGGCGCCACGCCGTCGCCCACCCAGCGGTCGAGCGCCACCAGGAGCGCACGGCTCACCGGACCGCGGCTCAGATGGTTCAGCGGATTGTCGTAGTGCCCGCCGGCCATCGAGGTATGCGGCGCGCCCGCCACGAAGTAGATCCGCACGTTCGCGTCCAACGGCAGATCACGCTTGCCCTCGACGTCGGTGTGGAGCAGGGAGGCGGCCCGGCTCCAGTACTCGGTGGACGTCTGCAGGTAGAAGATCTTCGGAACGAAGCCTTCGGCGCGGGCACGCTCGAGCTCGTCTCCACGCTGGCCGGTCAACGGGTCGGTCTCGGGCGTCGACGTGAAGGGGAAGAAGTCCGACGGGTAGAGGTTCTCCTCGTGCTGGCTTCCGTGGCGCGTCGTCTGCCAGAATCGGTAGTTGAACAGACCCTTGCCGCCACCCGCCACCTCCGCGAACACGCCGTCGAAAACCGGACGGCCGTGCGTGTCCACGTCGAAGCCCTCCCACACGAAGTGGTTCAGGAAGCGTCCGGACTGCGACACCCCGAATCCGTACGCATGCTGGATCGCGCCGGCGAGCGGATTGGGCTGACCCTCCTCGTCGGCTGAAGCGTACCGGAAGAACGAGACCGGATCGCGCACGGCCGACAGAGAGAGCCCGGTCACGCGGGGGTTCCGCCCCACGTACACCAAGTCGTAGAGCCACCCGAGCCGGAAGCCCTCCTTCACGTAGAGATGCGTCGAGTCGGGCACGACCCGCCCGTTCTCCAATCGCGCGAACGCCCACTGGTCCCGAGGAATCACGGTCGCCTGGGCATCCCGGTACGGACGCATGGTGAGCGTCGCGTTCGCGTTGTCGAGCGAGACGGAGGGATAGGAGCGAGAGCCGCCCCAGTCGAACGGAATCGTGTAGAGGGTGGAATCGGCCGGTGCCCTCGTGCGGGTCACGAAGTTGTTGCGGTACAGCTGGTAGCCGCCGCTCTCCATCTCCGTGTAGATCCGGCCGGTGATGGTCCGACCGTGGTCGGTGGCCACCGGCATGTCGGCCGTGAGCCGCCCGGCTCCGGGGAGCACGTCTCCGCTCCAGCCCGTCCAGAGCACCGAGTAGCCACGCTCCATGAGGAATCCCGTGCCGGGATCGTCCGGGTCGTTGCCGCCTGCGCCGTCGAACGTGCCGAGCGCGACCTTGTTTCCCCGGTTGTGCACGTCGTAGAGAAGGCGGCCGTTGCCCTTCGAGGGATCCACCGGCTTGAGGAGGTAGAAGTCCGTTCGGTACTCCACCATGCCGTGGTCGTCCCTCGGGGCGAGCCCGAGGTCGTGGATTCGCCGATTGGCCGGGTCGTTCGGGTCGACCTCGACGTACAGGCTGCCGACGAGCTTCTCGTACGGCCCGACCGAGCCGAACGACTTCCCTCCGGCGAACGGCTCCCGTCGGTCCACCTGCATGCGGACGACCTGTGCGCTGGTCGGGACCGCGAAGACGACCGAGAGCAGGGCGGCGGACACGAGCCCGCGCGCCGTTCCGGCCGTCATGATGCGGAATCCCCACCCAGGTGGATCGGATCCTTCCCCGCACGCTTGGCGCGCCACACCAGCCAGAGCATGACGAGGCCGAAGACGACCAGGACGAGCCCCCACCAGAGGTTGATGTTGATGCCCAGCGACTGCTTGTAGATGGCCGGGTTCGAGGTCAGCCCGTAGATCACCAGGAGGATGCCCACGATCGTGAACATCGAGCCGATCGGAAGCCTCACGTCGAGGTCCATGGGAATCTCCTACCAGAAGATGATGTTGAGCGCCAACGTGGCGGCCAGGACGCCGCCGGCTAGGAGCGCGGGCTGCTTGTGCCACGGCACGCCCTCCTCCTTGGGCCGCGGCGTGAGCGAGTAGACCAGACCCCGCAGGTCACCCTCGGACTTCCGCTGGAGCGTGAAGAGCGAGATCAGGATCGTCAGCACGAAGCAGGACGACCACGACCAGATGGCCGTCCAGAAATTCTGGGCCATCTCGCTCGGGTACGTATGCAGGACGACGCCCAGGAATCCGCCCTTGATCCCCACGGGATCGCCGAGCGGGAGCGTCAGGCCGTGGTGGACGGCGGCCGCGACGGTACCGAGGAGCAGCCCCCAGAAGGCGGCGTGGCCCGTCGTGCGCCTCCAGAACATCCCGAGCAGGAAGGTCGCGAACAGGGGCGCGTTCACGAACGCGAAGACGAGCTGCAGCATGTCCATGATGTTGTTGAAGCTCACCGCGACGTACGCCGCACCGATGCTCAGCAGGATCCCGAAGATCGTGGCCATGTGCCCCATCCAGAGATAGTGGTCGTCCGACTGGCCGGGCCGGATGTAGCTCTGGTAGATGTCGTAGGTCCACACGGTGTTGAAGGCGGTCACGTTGCCCGCCATGCCCGACATGAACGAGGCCATCAGGGCGGTGAGTCCGAGGCCCAGCATCCCCGACGGGAAGTAGTGGGCGAGCATGACGGGCACCGCGAGGTTGTAGTTCGGCGTTCCGTCCGCTCCGATCGGCAGGAAGTGGCCGCCCGACTGGAAGTGCAGGACAATGGCGATCATGCCCGGGAGGATCACCAGGGCGGGGAACAGCATCTTCGGCACAGCCGCGATCAGCGGCGTGCGCCGCGCGGCCAGCTCGTCGTGGGCCGCCATGGCCCGCTGCACCACGAGGAAGTCCGTGCACCAGTAGCCGAACGAGAGCACGAACCCGAGGCCCATCACCAGGCCGAACCATTCGACGCCCATCGGATTGGCCGAGGCCGAGCCCACGTGCTTCCAGGTGTCGGTCCAGGTGCCAGGGGCGAAGCCCGCGCTCACCG
>CAZVYM010000064.1:0-22962 GCA_964630935.1 uncultured Gemmatimonadaceae bacterium
GATGGCGGTCTTGCCCACGCCGGGCTCTCCGATGAGGACCGGGTTGTTCTTCGTCCGTCTCGCGAGGACCTTGATGACCCGCCGGATTTCCTCGTCACGCCCGATCACCGGGTCGAGCTTGCCCTTCCGGGCCAACTCGGTCAGGTCGCGGCTGAAGCGCGCGAGCGCCCGATAGCTGTCCTCCGGAGTATCGTCCGTGACGCGGTGCGAGCCACGAACCGATTCCATGGAGGCCTCCACCGCTTTCCGGGTCGCCCCCGCGTCGCGCAGGATCCGGCCCGCGTCGTCCTTCTCCTCGGTGAGTCCGAGGAGGAGGTGCTCGGTGGAGACGTACTCGTCGCCGAGCTTCTGCGCGGCCGACTCGGCCACGTCCATCGCGTGGCGCAGATCGCGGGCCAGACCAGGGTCCGCGCCGCCCTCCACGCGGGCCATGCGCTCGAGCGCCTCGCGGGCTCGCTCCTGCACGAGCCCGACCGGCACCTCGAGCTTCTGGAGAATCGGCACGACGATGCCTTCCTCCTGGGCCAGAAGCGCGTCGAGCAGATGCACCCCGTGGATCTCGGCGTGGCCGCGTTGCCGGGCCGTCGCCGCGGCCGCCTGGAGCGCCTCGGCGGCTTTCACCGTCAGTCTATCTGGACTCAGCATGAGCTCCTCGGAATCTCGCGTCACACACGCCGGAGGCTCCTGCCATTATGGCGGACACCCCGGCGGTCACCCTACTAGAGAAACAAGATCCGGGCCAAACGCTCGGCCGCCGATCCGATCGCGGCGCCTCGCTCGGGAGACTCCTGCCGCGTCACGGGGCTCTGCCCGCCGACGGGGCGTTCCCGTGACACCACACTACGGAAGGGCTCGGCCCTCCACCCGCTTGACCAGGCTGCCCGCGGCCAGGCGCTGTCCGGTCGTCACCCGGTTCAGCCGGGCAAGCTGGTCCAGAGAGATGACCGAGGGATATCGCTGGTTGAATTCGGTCAGGGTCATCGCCCGGTCGAGGCGCACGATGCGCAGGCGCCACGGCTGAACGTTCAGCACCGCCTGATCCGTGAGCGGCGCGAAGCTCCCGAACGCGGAGGCCACCACGCTCGCGTACCCGGGCCACGCCGAGGGCGACGCGTAGCCGAGGATCCGGTAGAGCGAGCCCCCGTACCGGAGGAACGCCACCTCTCCACGAATCTCACCGTTCGAGGTGGTCGACGAGAAGGTGGCCCGAGCCCGGGTGATTCCGTTGCGGTCCTCCTGTCGGACCTCCCCTCCGGTCACGCCGTCCTGGCTCAGGAATGTCTGGAGGGCCTCGTCCGGACTCACGCTTCCCTGCGCCGGCTCCAGCACGACCACGGCATCCTGGGACGGGCTCACGGCGCCGACCGCGTTTCGCTGGTTCACACCCTTCCAACCGTCCGGGAAGCGGACCTGGAACTTCAGCTCCGGGTGCAGGAAGAGGCTCTCCTTGAAGTACCCCTCCCGCGGGTTCTCTCCATACACGATCCCGTCGACGTGCTCCAGGTACCGGTCACGGTCGACCTTCCCCCCGGTGGAGGCGCTGTCGTTGGCCAGCAGCGCCCGGATGTGCTCCTCCCGGTTCTCGGGATACGGGTGGGTGCTCTGCCACTCCGGCATCCTGCTCCCCGGGCTCCCGGAAACGGACGCCAGCATCTCGAACACGCCGAGGAGCGCGTGCGGATCGTAGCCGTCGCGGGTCATGTACCGGAATCCGAGGGCGTCGGCCTGGCTCTCGTCGTCTCGGGAATACTTCAGGTTGAGCAAGCCGAGGCCGCCGGAGAGGAGATCGCTGTACTTCTGTACGTCCTTCGAGAGGATCATCCCCACGCCGAGACCGATCTGCTGGATCTGCTGCCGGCTCATCTGCGTGACCGAGTGTCGGGCCGTCACGTGTCCGATCTCGTGACCCAGCACGCCCGCGAGCTCGGCCTCCGAGTCGAGATCGGACAGAATGCCGCGCGTCACGTAGATGAACCCGCCGGGAAGGGCGAACGCGTTCACGGCCGGATCGTCCACCACCTTGAACGACCAGGGCAGGTCCGGGCGCTCGGAGGTCGCCGCCAGCCCGCGTCCGATCCCCGCCACGTACGACTGGAGCGCCGGGTTGTCGACGAGGCCGATGCTCTGCACCACCGAGGAGTCGGCCTGCCGACCCATGGAGATTTCCTGGTCCGTCCCGATCAGGGAGAGTTGCCGCGCTCCCGTGGCCGGGTTCACGGCGCACCCGGTCGCCAGGAAGAGGAGCGGGAGAATCAGCGATCGGCGCATCGGTCTCGGCCTCGTCCAGAAGTGGATGGGTGCGGTTACGGTCGACGCAAGGAATATACCCGCGCGAACGATCGAGGACCCCGGCTTGTACGCGAGGCGAACTCCGCCGACCTTTGTCGAAGTCGGTCCTCGCCCGCAAGCCACCCTTCCGGAGCAGCCATGCCCCACGTCACCGTGCCGCCACGCCCATCGCGCCGCAGGGCGGTGTGCGTGCTCTTCGGCGCTTTCCTCTTCCTGGGAGCGTGCGGCACGGGCACGCCGCCGGACGAGCCTCAGACGATTTCCCCCGCCGTCTTCGTGGCGACGTACGTGGATCTCAGGCTGGCCGTTCTGGGTGGTCAGGAACCCGAGCGCATGACCGACTCGCTGCGAGCCGCGGTCCTCGCTCGCCACGGCGTGACCGAGCAGGAGCTCCTGGATTTCGTGAAGGTCCACGGCTCCGAGCCGTCGTTCATGAAAGCGGTCTGGGACAGCGTCGAGGAACGGATCACCGCGACGCGGCCCGGTGACTCCGCCTCGGCGGCACCCCCGAATCGGGTCTCAACGGACCGCCCCGATCGGGAGGGAGGCTCCGACGGCAAGGGCGTCCCGCCCGCCGAGTGACGTGCCGACGCTCGCCACCCAGCCGGGGGCGAATCGGAGGTCGAAGCCTAGATCGACGGCGCCCCGGATGTTCGCGTTGTTGTTGCGGCGGGTGGACAGATCGAGCACCGCGTGACCCCCGGCGTACGGAGCGAAGACCGCGCTCTCACCCGGTCCGGTCCATCCGACGACCACCCCGACGGGCACGGACGCCGTGAGATCGGTGCCGAGACTTCCTCCCAGACCGCTCCACCAGAGCACCTTCACTGCGGCGTCCTCGACGCCGTTCGCCAGCGCGCCCGAGATGTCGACGCCCGCGTAGCCGGCGGCGTGATCCGTCGCGTCCTCCCCGAATCCGAGGCGATACCCCAGTCCGAACGACGCCGTGTCGTCTCGCCATGTCAGCAGGCCGCCGATCTTCCCGTCCGGGTCCGGACGGACCACGAAGACGCCGAGCCCCTGCGGAGAGGCCGGGCCGATCAGGGGCGGGCCGTCCCAGGAGAGCTGGGCGGACAATCCCCCGGCCCACACTCCCGACGCCACCAGGACTCCCCCCAGAATCCTGCGCATCATGCCGCTACTCCCATTCGATGGTGGCCGGGGGCTTCGAGCTCACGTCGTAGGTCACCCGGTTCACGCCCTTCACCTCGTTGATGATACGCGTCGAGATGCGGGCCAGCACCTCGGGGGGGAACGGATACCAGTCGGCGGTCATTCCGTCCCGCGACGTCACGGCCCGGAGCGCCAGAACGTACTCGTACGTCCGGGCGTCACCCATGACGCCGACGGATTGGACGGGAAGCAGCACGGCGAAGGCTTGCCAGATCTCGTCGTAGAGGTCGGCCTCGCGGATCTCCTCCAGGTAGATCTCGTCGGCGTTGCGCAGAATGCCCAGGCGCTCGTCCGTGATCGCGCCCAGGATCCGGATCGCCAGGCCGGGTCCGGGGAACGGGTGTCGACCCACGAACTCCTCCGGGAGCCCCAGCTCGCGCCCCACCTGACGGACCTCGTCCTTGAACAGCTCCTTCAGCGGCTCGACCAGCTCGAACGGCATCTCCTCCGGGAGGCCGCCCACGTTGTGATGCGTTTTGATCGTCACCGAGGGACCGCCCACGGAGTGCGATTCGATCACGTCGGGATAGAGCGTGCCCTGAACCAGGAAACGGGCGCCCGTCCCCTCCCGCTCGGCCGTGCTCTCGAAGACCTCGATGAAGGTGTTGCCGATCCGACGCCGCTTCTCTTCCGGGTCGACGATCCCCTCCAGCTTGTCCAGGAACGCCTTCGACGCGTCCTCGACCACGAGCTTCATGCCGAGATGGCGCCGGAAGGTTCGCTCGACCTGCTCCCGCTCGAGCTTTCTGAGGAGCCCGTGGTCCACGAAGATGCAGGTCAATCGGTCACCGATGGCCCGGTGCACCAGGACCGCCGCCACCGACGAGTCGACGCCCCCGCTGAGGCCGCACACGGCCGTCCCCTCTCCGATCTGCTCGCGGATGCGATGCACCGTATCCTCGATGAAGGCGCCCGCGGTCCACGTCGGCCGACAGCCACACAGCTCGAAGAGGAAGTTGGAGAGGATCTCGTCGCCCCGGTGCGTGTGCGCCACCTCCGGGTGGAACTGGACCCCGTACAGGGGTCGGTCCACGGCGCGGAAGGCCGCCACGGGAAGTGTGGCCGTGGAGGCCAGCGCCTCGAACCCGGACGGAGCTTCGTCCACGTGGTCTCCGTGCGAGCACCAGACGGTGGTCGCGTCCTCGGGGGAAAAGCCGTGGAAGAGCCCTTCGGACCGCTCCACCCTGAGCTCCGCCCGCCCGTACTCGCGTCGTCCGTGATGGACCTGCCCCCCCTCGAGATGGGCCATCAGCTGCATCCCGTAACAGATGCCCAGCACCGGGATGCCGGCCCGGAAGAGCTCTGCGTCCGTGGTGGGTACGCCCTCGTCGTAGACCGACGAGGGCCCTCCCGACAGGATGATCCCCTTCGGATTCCATTCGCGGATCCACTCGAGGGGGCGCGTCGGCGGGTGGATCTCGCAGTACACACGCTCTTCCCGGATGCGCCGTGCGATCAGCTGGGTGAACTGGGAGCCGAAGTCGAGAATCAGGATGCGGTCGTGATCTTGGCTCATGGCGTGTCGTCCACACCCTCCCCTCGGATGAGGTCCTCCAGCGTCTCGCGCCGCCGGACGAGCGTGACGCGCGAGCCGTCCACCATGGCCTCCGCCGGACGGCGGCGGCCGTTGTAGTTCGAGGCCATCGAGAAACCGTAGGCGCCCACCGTGCGGACGGCCAGCAGCTCCCCGGGCTCCGGGACGTCCAGGGCACGCTCGCGAGCGAGGAAGTCGCCCGACTCGCAGATCGGTCCCACCACGTCGACGACGTCGTTCGGACGTGGCTGTCGCTGGTCGACGCGCTCGATCCCGTGGAACCCGCCGTAGTGGCTCGGCCGGATGAGCTCGCTCATGCCGCCGTCCACGACGACGAAGGTCTTGCCCCCACTCCTCTTCACGTACTGCACGCGTGTCAGGAGGATGCCGGCGTCGCCCACGATGGACCGGCCCGGCTCGAGGATCAGTCGGAGGCCGAGGTCTCGCAGCCGGGGCACGATCTCCCCGGCGAGCGCTTCGAGGTCCATGCCGGGCTCGCCGTCGTAGCCGATTCCGAAGCCGCCGCCGATGTCGAGGAACTCCAGATCCACACCGTCGGTGCGGAGATCGTCCGCCAGCTCGAGCACCCGATCGAGCGCGCTCGCGTATGGTGCGGGCTCGACGATCTGGGAGCCGATGTGCACGTCGATCCCCCTCGGTTCGAGGTGGGGACGCTCCGCCGCCCAGCGATAGAGGTCGCGCGTCTCGGGAAGCGGGACACCGAACTTCGTGGTGGCATGGCCGGTCCGCGTATACTCGTGCGGCGTCGGAGACAGAACGTCGGGATTCACCCTCACGGCGAACGGAGCGCGCACACCCATCTCCGCCGCGAGCTCGTCCGTGCGCTCGAGCTCGCCCCGGCTCTCGACGTTCAGGGCGTGGATCCCCTGGGCCAGCGCATAGCGGATCTCGGCGACCGTCTTGCCGACGCCGGCAAAGACCACCCGCTCCGGCGGGATCCCCGCGCGCAGGGCACGGAAGAGCTCGCCCGCGCTGGTGACGTCGGCTCCCGCTCCCCGTGCTCCCAACCGCTCGAGAATCGAGAGATTCCCGTTCGCCTTGACCGAGTACGCGACGAGGTGATCGACACCCGAGAACGCCCGATCGAACGCATCCAACCGCGCCTCGACGTGGCGGATATCGTACACGTACAGCGGCGTCCCGAATCGCTCGGCGAGCTCGGCGGCGCGCACCTCGCCGCAGTGGAGCTCACCGTCCACTCTGGCAAAGGGCGGCCTCAATAGGCTCTCGCCCAAACCACCTCCATACGTGAGGGCCCGTCGCCCGAGATGCACTTCTCCGGCGGCGTCTCCGACCGGAACTCCTCGCCCGGCACCACCCTCGGCGTGGCCTTCGTCAGATCCTTGATCTTCTGCTCCACCGCCGGATCGCCGCTCCAACCCGTGTAGACGAACCCGCCCCCGTTGTCGAGGATCTCACGCAGCTCAGCCATCTCGGTCACGCCGCGGTAGGAGTTGGCCTCACGGCGGGCGACGGCGGCGTCCTTGAGTTGCGTCTGGAACGCCTCGAGTCGGTCCGGGAGCTCCGCGATGGCCTGATCCTCCGGGAGGAACGCCTTGCGCTTCTCGCCCTCCAGGGTGACCCGACGCGCCAGGGCGAGCTGGCCCTTCTCCAGATCCTTCGGCCCGATCTCCACGCGGAACGGCACGCCCTTGCGCTCCCACTCGTAGAACTTGGCTCCCGGAGAGAGGTTGTCGCGATCGTCGATCCGCACACGGACGCCCGCCTCTCTCAGTCGGGCCGCGACCTGCCCGACCTTCTCGAGAATGGCGGTCTGCGAATCGTCTCCCTTCACGATCGGCACGATCACGACCTGGACCGGCGCCAGGCGGGGCGGGACGACGATGCCGTTGTCGTCGCCGTGGGTCATGACCAGCCCCCCGACGAGCCGCGTGGAGACGCCCCACGAGGTGTTCCAGGCGTACTCCTCCTGACCCTCTTCGGTCTGGAACTTCAGGTCGAACTGCCGCGAGAAGTTCTGGCCGAGGAAGTGCGACGTTCCGGCCTGCAGCGCCTTGTTGTCCTGCATCATCGCCTCGCAGGCATAGCTGCGCACCGCGCCCGCGAACTTCTCCGACTCGGTCTTGAGGCCGGTCACCGGCGGCATGGCCACCCAGTCTTCCATGAAGCGCCGGTAGATGCCGAGAATCGTCAGCGTCTCCTCTTCGGCTTCTTCGGGGTTCGCGTGCGCCGTATGTCCCTCCTGCCAGAGGAACTCCGATGTGCGGAGGAAGAGGCGCGTCCTGAGCTCCCAACGCATCACGTTGGCCCACTGATTCATGAGAATCGGCAGATCGCGGTAGCTCTGGACCCACTTGGCGTACATCGAGTAGATGATCGTCTCCGACGTCGGCCGGATCGCCAGGGGCTCCTCCAGCTCCTTGCCTCCCGCCCGCGTGACCACCGCCAGCTCGGGCGCGAATCCCTCGACGTGCTCCTTCTCGCGCTCGATGAAGCTCATCGGGATGAGGAGGGGGAAGTACGCGTTCTCGTGGCCGGTGGCCTTGAACATGTCGTCGAGGGCCCTCTGCATGTTCTCCCAGATCCCGTAGCCCCACGGGCGGATGACCATGGTGCCGCGGACCGGCGAGTAGTCGGCCAGCTCGGCCCGGAGGACGACCTCGTTGTACCAGGCCGAGAAATCCTGGGCTCTCGGCGTCAGCTTCTTTTCTTCAGCCATCGGATTCGCGTTTTCTCGAGGAGACGTCCTCCAACCGCTCCCGCCCCTCCCGCTTGAGGCGGCGGTAGGACCAGGCGGCCGGAACGACGAAAAGGAGTAAGGAGGCTACCATCCAGGTGGGCCGAAAGGGAAGCCCCAGGAGATCGGATGCCAGGAACGCGATCAGCGCCCCGGCGGCCGTCGCCAGCACGGCCGCCACGAACAGGATGACCCACTGCAGGATTTCCAGCCGACGCGCCGCCCGCGCAGCGATCTCTTGTAGCGCCCGGACTTCCTCCTCGGCCCGGTCCCGACGGCTCACCGCTCGAGGTCGCCGATGGGGACTTCCCGCTCCTCGCCGGTGGCCATGTCCCGGACCACCACGGCACCCCGCGCGAGCTCGTCCGGGCCGAGGACCACCGTCCGGCGGGCACCCTCCTGGGCGGCCGCCTTGAGCTGCTTCCTCACGGACTGCTCCTTGAGGGCGTAGGCCACGCTGTGGCCTCCGTCGCGCAGCACGTGCGCCAGGCGAAGCGCTTCCTGCCGCTGCTCTTCGCCCACCATGACCAGGAAGTAGTCGACCGCGCGCCGGTAATCGGGCACCAGCCCCCGCTCCTTGAGGAGCTCCCCGAGCACGACATCGCCCATACCGAAGCCCACCGCGGGAAGCGGCTCGCCTCCGACCAGCTCGAGAAGGCGATCGTAGCGCCCTCCCCCGCAGATCGCGCGCAGCTCACCCTTGCGGTCGAAGAGCTCGAACACGATTCCCGTGTAGTACGCCAGCCCCCGAACGATGGACAGGTCGACCTCGACGAAGTCGCCCAGCCCCATCGCCTCGAGCGTCCGGACGTACTGGCTCAGTGGCTGGAGCGCCTTCGCGATCGTCTCGTTGTCTCCCCACCGCGACGAGACCTCCTCGAGATCCCCCTGCCGGAAGAGCCGGAGCAGGTCTTCGGCCGCAGGGCGGTCGAGGCCGACGTCCTCGACCACCTTCGACACGAGCGTGTCCGCATCCATCCGCTCGATCTTGTCGATCAGCGCGAACGCCGCGGACACCCGCCCGGGCCCCACCCCGATGCCTTCGGTCAGGAGCGCGGACAGGAGCCGCCGGTCCGACACACGAGCCCGGAAGTCCTCGGCTCCCAGCCCGAGCTCACGCAGCGCGTCGATGCCGACAGCGACGATCTCGGCGTCGGCCGCCACCCCCGCCTCGCCGACGATGTCGACATTCCACTGGAAGTGCTCGCGCAGCCGTCCCCGCTGCTGGCGCTCGTAGCGGAAGAGCTGGGGCATGGTGAACCATCGGATCGGCTTGCTCATGGCCCGGCTCCGCTCGGCCAGGATGCGCGCGAGCGAAGGGGTCATCTCCGGACGGAGCGAGACCTCGCGATCTCCCTTGTCGGTGAACGCGTAGAGCTGCCCGACGATCTCCTCGCCGCTCTTCTCGACGTAGAGATCCAACGGCTCCAGCGGAGGTCCGTCGTACTCCAGAAAGCCGTAGCGCCGGGAGACCCGGCGCCACGCTTCGAAGATGTGCGATCGGAGTGCGAGGTCCTCCGGCGGGAAGTCCCGGAAGCCCGGAAGCCTCGAAAAAGCTGAATTGGCCATGGTGGCGCGGAATCTAGAAGCCTGCCCGAAGAGGCTCAAGCGCGAGGCCCGGGCGCGGCGGACGCCCGCTCAGGCGACTTCCCCACGAATGAGGCGCACCACCCGATCGATCTCCTCGGGGGTGTTGTAGATGTGGGGAGAGAGCCGCATCCACCCGTAGTCGTACTCGCTCACGACCCTTGTGCGCACGTTCGCCTTCTGGGCCAGTCGCTTCTGGAGCTCCAACGACGCGATCCCACGCAACGAGAACGAGACCATCCCAGCCACGAGTGTCTCGTCGGCCGGCGAGGCCACGGTGACCCCGGGCAGCTCGCTCACCGCCTCGTACAGTCGTTTGCGGAGCTGCCGGTTCCTCCTCTCGATCCGGTCGATACCCACGACCTCCTGAAATCCCAACGCGGCGTCCAGGCCGGCGAGTCGGGACTCGTCCATCGTCCCCAGGTGGTTCAGCCGCTGGGCACCGAGCGACGCGTCGTCCCATCCGCCCGAAGCGACGCTCGGCCAGAGCCGCGTGCGCCACGGCTCCGCCATCCAGAGCAGGCCCGTCCCCTGGGGAGCACCGAGCCACTTGTGGGGCGAGGACGCGTAGAAGTCCGGCGGTCCCAGCGCCTCCATCTCCACCCGCATCATCCCGGGCGGGTGTGCGCCGTCGACGACGCACACCAGACCTCGCTCGCGGCACAGCCGGACGATCTCCGGTACCGGCATCAGGGTGCCGTTGGTGAACGTCACGTGGCTGACCGAGATCACGCGCGTGCGAGCCGTCACGGCGTCGCGGAACATCGCCACGAGATCGTCCTTCGAGGTGGCGGGAACCGGGAGGGGAAGCTGGCGGAGGCCCACCCCGCGTCGCGCGGCCGCGAGCTGCCAGCAACAGAGTCCCCCGATGTGCTCGTGGTTTGTCGTGAGGACTTCGTCGTCCGGGCCGAGCTCGAGCCCGTTGGCCACGAAGTTCATGGCCTCGGTCGTATTCCTGGGAAAGACCAGGCCCGCCGGGTCCGCGCCGATGAACTTCCCGGTCCGCTCCTTCAACGCATCCCAGTCGGTATGGGGTGGGTACGTTCGCGCCGTTCGGCGGGTGTGGTCCACGACGGCGTCGACGACCACCCGGGGCTGGGGCCCGAGCGTGGCCGGGTTGAGGAAGAGCCGGTCGTCCGGAATCATGAACTGCTCGCGGACGAGACCCCAAAAGCCCTCCTCGTCCTGCTCCCCGAGACCCGCGAGGTGACGGGAGAGCGCGTGCAGTCGCTCGGGCCACGCGGCGGCCAGAGCGGTGCTCCCCGCGAGGGTGCGAAGAAAGCTCCTTCGGCTTCGACTCATCCTGACGCGTCCCCGTCGGCGCGAGCCCGCGCTCGTCCTCAGGCCTCGGCCGCCCGGTCTTCCCCCGTGATCGTCAGGAGAAGCGCCGTGTCTTCCAGCGCGGTGATGTCTTGCGCGTGATCCGGCCCGAAGAACAGAACCTCCCCCGCCCCGATCTCGAAGTGCTGGCCGTCCACGCGGAAACGGAGGCGGCCCTGTAGAACCTGCACGGTCATCGGTGCCTCCGCCCGGTGGGTCCCCGCATCGGTGCCCCGTGTCAGCGCGACCAGGGTCAGCCGGAGCGCTCCCGACTTCACGAGCGTGCGTCCCAATCGGCCGGTGCGAGCGTAGCTCGCGTCCTGCCGAAGGGCGTCGATGTGCTTCCGGAGATCGAACGTCAGATGAGGACCGGTGAGCACGCGGGACATCGGCGACATGGATACCTCCAGGCGGCGAGGGGTCATGCTCACTGAGGATAGACCCACTTCGTCCAACCTGCCAAGGGAGCCCACCTGATTCGTTGGCCCACGCTCCGTCAGGGCCGGGCGCCGACCCCCTGGGGCTCCCGGTCGAGCGCGGTGAGCGCGTTGCCGACGGTGTGGCACGAACCCGTGACGACTACCGTGCCCACTCCGGCGAGCTCCCGCGCCAGGCCCAGGGCGCGCACGAAGTCCTCCTCGATGTGCAGCGGACAGGAGGGCGATACCGCGGCCGCGGCGGCCGCGGGATCCCAGCGCCGCTCCGGAGGGGCGCTCGGTGGCTGGGTGAGCACCGCCGCGTCGGACCGTGAGAACAAGGGCGGGAGCATGGCCAGCCAATCCTTGTCACCCAGGACTCCGACGAGCGCCACGAACGGGCGAGGAAGCTGAAGCCGGTCGAGGGTGTCCACGAGCGACTCGATCCCCGCCGTGTTGTGCGCGACGTCGAAGAGCCACGTGTATCCGTCGATGATCTCGACCTGGTCCCGTCCCAGGTGTCGCACGGCCCCGACCCCCCGTCGGATCGCGTCCGCGCCCGGTCGCAGAGTGGGCGGCGCGTGCTCGAGCACTTCGACCGCCACCGCGGCATTCGTGGCCTGGTGACGCCCGACGAGGGGCGTACGAAGCTCCAGCGTCCCCCAGGTGCGCGTCCGCAGGCTGAAGGCGGTGTGGTCCTCGGCCACCTCGAGGTCGGCGACGGCGCGCTCCGGATTCAACACGACCACCGGCGCACCTCGATCCTCGGCGATGTCACGGAACAGGTCGAGGAGCTCGGGGGCCGTCTCGGCGGTCACGAACGGTACGCCCTCCTTGATGATGCCCGCCTTCTCCCTGGCGATCTCCGCGAGGGTGTGTCCCAGGTAGTCGGCATGGTCGAGGGCGACGTTCGTCACCGCGCTCACCTCGGGCTTCACGACGTTGGTCGAGTCGAGTCGGCCGCCGAGGCCGACCTCGATGACGGCGACATCGACTCCGGCTCGGGCGAACGCGTGGAATCCCAGCACGGTCGCGGCCTCGAAGAAGGTCAACCCGAAGCGCACGATCACGTCGCGCACCTCTTGGGCCCGCTCGAGGAGCGTCTCGTCGGAGACGGGCACCCCGTCGACCTGGATCCGTTCCCGGAAAGCGCAGAGGTGCGGAGAAGTGTAGCATCCTACGCGCACTCCCTCGGCCTTCAGGATCGCCGAGAGCGTGGACGCGACCGAGCCTTTGCCGTTGGTGCCTCCCACGTGGAGCGTGGCATACGTGCGATGCGGATCGCCGAGCGCGTCGAGCGCCCTGAGCGTCCGCTCCAGGCCCCAGTGCACACCGGTCGCGAGCGGCGGGAAGAGGCGTGGAACCAGCGGGTCCGAGAAAGGCCGCGCCAACCGCTCCGCGCCCCGGGGGGCCGAGACGGCGGCCTCTACTGTGGGTTCGTCCACGCGCCCGTCATGTGTCGGAGAAGCAGGGAGATCTCCTCCTTCAGCTGCCGACGGTCCACGACACGGTCGACCATGCCCCGCTGCAGCAGGAACTCGGAGCGCTGGAAGCCCTGCGGCAGCTCCTGCTTGATGGTCTCCTCGATGACGCGCGGTCCCGCGAATCCGATGAGCGCACCGGGCTCCGCCAGGTTCACGTCGCCCAGCATCGCGAACGAGGCGGTCACCCCCCCCGTGGTCGGATTCGTCAGGATCGAGACGAAGGGCACGCCGGCTTCGTGGAGACGCGCCAGCACCGCGGAGGTCTTCGCCATCTGCATGAGCGAGTAGATCCCTTCCTGCATCCGGGCGCCGCCCGATGCGGACGCCACGATGAACGGGATCCCGCGCTCGAGCGCGAGCCGCCCGGCCCTGGCGATCTTCTCGCCCACCACCGAGCCCATCGAGCCTCCGATGAACGCGAAGTCCATCACGGCGATGGCGACCTCCATGCCGTCGAGCTCTCCGACTCCGGTCACGACGGCTTCGGAGCGGCCCTTGGCCTCCGCCTGGGCGATTCGGTCCTTGTACGACTTCAGGTCACGAAAGCCCAGAGGGTCGGCGGATCGCAGGTGATCGTCGAGCTCCTCGAACGTCCCGCTGTCGATGAGCAGGCTCAGGTAGCCTTCCGCGGAGATACGCAGATGGTGGCCACAGCTCGGGCACACGTTGAGATTCTGCGCGAGCTTCTCGCGGTAGAGGATCTCCCCGCAGCCGCTGCACTTCTCGAAGACGTCTCCGGGGACGTCTCGCTTGTCCTGCGCCTTGAGCGGCTTCTTGTCCTTCCGGAACCAGGCCATGGAGCTCCTTTGGTCCGGTCGGAGGTGTCTCGGAGGCCCCCGACCCTACCGTTCGTGAGCGACCCGAACGGCGATGGCTACCGCCACCCAGGACATCAAGAGAAAGGTCCCCCCGTAGCTTACGAACGGCAGGGGGATCCCGGTGATCGGCACGATTCCCACGGTCATGCCGATGTTGACGAAGATGTGTACGAGCCAGGCACCGAAGATACCCAACAGCACCAGGCCGGCAAAGGGATCCTCCGAGTCCTGGGCCATGCGCACGAGGCGTGCCAGAACGTACGCGAACATGCCTATGGCCAGGACCGTGCCCACGAATCCGAGCTCTTCACCGATGACACTGAAGATGAAATCCGTGTGCTGCTCCGGAAGGAAATCGAAGCGCTTCTGGGTGCCCATGGTGTAGCCCTTCCCGAGCAGTCCTCCGCTGCCGATCGCCACCTTGGACTGGATGACCTGGTAGCCGGCGCCCTTCGGATCCACGTCCGGGTTCAGGAAGACGAGGATGCGGTTCTGTTGGTAGGCCTGAAGGGAGCTCCAGAGCGGTCGGGCGATCGTGCCCGCGGCGATATTGGCCAACACGACGGCGACCGACTCGAACAAGAACAGCCGGTACCGATACAGATACAGGAGGCCCACCACCGCCACGATGTACCAGCCCCAGATCTTGTTGTCGAACGAGAGGACCAGGCCCGCCACGGGGCTCGCCACCAGGAGGAGGAGGACCACCGGCGTACCCGCCCAGTAGAGCATCGCGAAGAAGATTCCCCCGAACGCCATCGCGGTGCCGAGATCGGGCTGGAGCATGACCAGCATCAACGGAAGGCCGACGAGGGCCGCCGGAGCCACCATGTCCTTGAGAGACGTGAGCGGCTCCTCCCTCTGCGCCAGGAGGCGGGCCAGGACGAGAATGGTGGCGATCTTGGCGATCTCCGAGGGCTGGAATCCCAGCGGACCCACTCGAATCCAGCTCTTCACGCCGGCGGCCGTGCCGGCGCCGGTTCCGATGACGAGCGTCGCCGCCAGGAGGACGAGCGAAATCACGTAAGACGGGACCGCTACCCATTCGATCCAGCGGAGCGGCACGCGGGCGAGCCCCGTGAACACCACCAGGGCGAGCACGAACCAGATGCTCTGCCGGATCCAGGCGTTCTGCGTGACCGGATTGGGGACGTTGACCACCCCCGCCGAGTAGATCATCGCGATGCCGAACAGCGACAACGCCAAGATCGCGAGGACCAGCCTCGAATCCACGGCCCACTTCTCGATCGGACGGATCACCGACTTCTCCCTCCGAACCGCTCCCGATACCACGGGGCCGGCTTCCCCGCCCTCAGGTAGTCCATGTACGTCACCAGCGTGTCGAGGGGGATGCCGTATTTCTTGCGCAGGTAGAAGTCGGCGGCCTTCGCCACGATCGGCGCCGCCATGCTCCCGCCGTGCTGCCCGTGCTCGACCATCGCGACGAGGACGATCTCGGGATCCTGGCCAGGCGGACCCGCCATCCCGGCGAACCACGCGTGGTCCTCCGCGAGCCCCTGTACGCTCAGGCGCGTCTGGGCGGTCCCGGTCTTGCCGATCACGTCCCAGTATTCGAGCGCGGTCTCGAGGTGGGCCGTGCCCCCCGGGGCCGTGGCGATGCGCAGGCCCTCCCGGAGCGCCTGGAGGCTCTTTCGAGAAAGGTGCAGCGACCAGGCGTCACCGGTCTTGGCGCCCCGTGCGATGGCCGGGGCCGGCGCCGAGCCGTCGCGGGCCAGCGCGGTGTAGAATTGAGCCATCTTGAGGGGCGTCTGCGAGTTCGGTCCCTGTCCGATGGCGAGGTTCAACACCTCCCCCTCCTGGCCCGTGTAGTTCCAGGGAGGCCGCTGCCAGAACGTGCGGCTCGCGGGAAAGACCCCTGTGGCCTCCTGCGGCAGATCGATGTCGCACGGCTTGCTGAACCCGATGTCGGTGGCCTCCTTCAGGAGGCGATCCAGGCCGATCTTCAACCCCAGCTGATAGAAGTAGATGTCACACGAGTTTCCGATGGCCTGCTCCAGGGTGAGACTCCCGTGTCCGGCAGGATCCCAGCAGTGCCAGGTCCGGCCGCCCCAGTAGAACGAGCCGGTGCAGGGCTCCGGCATGGTATCCCCGGGGTTGACCACACCGAGCTCCAACCCGATCGCCGCCGTGGCCAGCTTGAACGTCGAACCGGGAGGGTAGAGGCCCAGCACCGCGCGGTCGATCAAGGGGTGCTGAGGGTCGGCGTTCAATTGGGCCCACAGACCCGGATCGATCCCACCGACGAAGGCATTGGGGTCGAAGGACGGCGAGGAGTAGAGAGCCAGCACCCCTCCGTCCGTGGGGTCCATGGCCACCACCGCGCCCGCCATCGAGTCGGGGAAGACGCGACGGATGAACTCCTGGAGCTCGAGGTCCAGGTTCAGATGCAGGTCCTGGCCCGGCTCCGCGGGGTCGGCGGTGAATCCTCTGAAGTCTCCGACGATCCGGCCTCGCGCATCCACCTCCACGTAGCGCAGCCCCGGGCGCCCCTGCAGCGTGGACTCGTACTCCTTCTCGATGCCCGTCTTGCCGACGATCATCCCCTGTTCGTAGCGCGGATCGGAGAACGCGTCCGAGGCGAGCTCGTCTCTGGTGATCTCGCCGACGTAGCCGAGGACGTGGGCCGTCGAGGCCCCTCCCAGGTAGCGACGCTTGGGACGCATCTCGACATAGACGTCCGGAAACTCCGAGCGCCGCTCCTCGAGCGCGCTCACGACGCGGAAATCGGCGTCTCCGTCCACCACGAGCTCGGTCCCGTACCGCTTCAGGTCGTCCACCAGGTGTTCGATGCGCTCCGGAGACAGCGCCACGTACTTCGAGAGACGTTCCAGAGTGTGCCTGATCGAGTCCGGAGGGCCCGGGAGGAGCGTGATGGCGTAGCCGGGCACGTTGTCGGCGAGGATGCGACCGTTGCGATCGTAGATCGTGCCTCGCGGCGCGGGCAGCGGAAGCTGACGAAGCCGGTTCGACTCGGCTCGCAGCTCCCAGACGCTCGAGCGAAGCACCTGGACACGAAAGAAGGCGGCGACGAGGGTCCCCATGCAGAGCGCGATGACCACGTAGACCCCCTGCGCCCGGCGACGGAGGGCGTTCGGGTTCTGCGCTCTCATCGAGGGGTCTCGCGCCAGAGCCCGGAGACGGCCATCACGAAGATCCCGACGACCGCCGCGTACGCCCCCCCGACGAAGCCCTGGAGCAGGACCTGATCCAGGAACGGCCGTCTCAAGGGTTCACTGACCATCAGCCAATGCATCAAGTCACGAAGCCACTTCCCCAACACGAAATAGGAGACCAGGAAGACCAGCGAGTCTCCCACGAACAGATCTCGTGTCAACGAACCGAACGCGCCCAGCGCCGTCATGGCCACGGCGTTGGCACCGAAGGAGAGGACGCTCAAGGCATCTTCCAGAAGCCCGAACCCGAGCCCCATGCCGGCCGCCGCCCCCGGCCCCAGCGCCCGGGCCCCGATCAGAAGGGCGAGTGTCAGAAGGTCGGGCGCCACCGGCCCGAGCCCCAGCCCGACGTGCAGGAAGAAGTGCAGAACCACGAGGGTGGCGACGACAATCCAGACCCGGCGCCGGTGCCTCACGTCCCCCCTTCCCCCCGCGCACGGGCCTGGTCGAGGAGATTCTGCAGCACCCGGACACTGTCCGCCAGGGTGCGCAGACTATCGGCTCGCGCTCGTTCTTGGCGGAGGATCTGCTCTCTGGTGAGAAGCGAATCGAGTGGCCAGGCGTCCGAGACATCGTCGGGAACGCTCTCGCCCACGGCAACGAGGACATGGGTAACGGACCCGGGCTGCACCATCGGTGCCACCCAATAGCTCTTGCGCCACTGGGCCTCGGCTTCGGCGACCCCGTCGATGCGTCCGATCGGAATGCCCCGCGGGAACACGCCGCCCAGACCGCTCGTGAGCACAGGCGTTCCGTCGGGGATCGTCGCGTGATAAGCCACCCCGTTCAGAAGGAGGCGGTCCTCTTCCCTGAACGCTCCGTGGCGGTTCTCGACCATTCCGTAGGCGGTGCCGTCGGCCAACATCCCGCTCGCGCGGAAATCGGGGTGGGTCCAGTCGATACCCACCGACGTGTGCGACCGCACCTCTCGTATGACCCCGACCAGGCCCTCTCGATCCACGACCGGAGCGCTCTCTCGCACTCCGTCGCTCGCTCCGAGGTCGAGGATGAACATGCTCTCGGAGCCCGGCGTTCCCGGCCGGAGAAGCTCCGCGGGACGGAAGTCGGGGCCGATCCGTCGCTTCAGACTGAGGACCGAGCGCAGCGTCCGATTCTCGTCCTCCAGGGCCCCCATCGTCGAAAGGACCCCCACCAGGGAGTCGAGGCGCGCCCTCAGCACGTCCACGTCGGCGGCCCTCAGGCGGGCCGCTACGAGACTCCGCTGGATGGTGATGAAGGGCCGTAGCGCCGTGGTTCGGATCGCCGAAGCGATCTGCTGCTGGTTGGGACCCGGGAGATAGGACGTGACCACCGCGACCACGAAGAACGCTACCGCCAGGACGACCGAGCGGCGACCGCCCGTGGCTTCGGGCTCAGCCCGTAACGCCGGCACAGGGGCTCACCGTGGCACTCACGCCACCCAGACGGTCCGGTATTTCTGGAGGTCGTCGAGGATCCGCCCCGCTCCACGCACGACACACGTGAGGGGCTCTTCGTCCACGTGGATGGGAAGGTTGGTCTCGTGCTGGAGCAGGCGATCGAGGCCCCGAATCAACGCGCCCCCTCCCGTCATCACGATGCCACGGTCCACGATGTCGGAGGACAGCTCCGGGGGCGTGATCTCCAGCGCCCGCCTCACCGCCTCCACGATCGCCTGGATGGGCTCCTGAATGCACTCGCGGATCTCCTGCGAGTGTACCGTCACGGTCTTTGGAATCCCACTCACCAGGTCGCGTCCCTTGACCTCCATCTCCCGTTCCTCGCCGAAGTCGAACGCCGAGCCGATCTGGATCTTGATCGCTTCGGCCGTCGGCTCGCCGATGAGGAGATTGTAGTTCTTCCGCAGGAACGTGACGATCGAGGTGTCCAGCTCGTCGCCACCGACCCGTATCGACGTATTCGAGACGATGCCCGAGAGCGCGATGACCGCGATCTCGGTGGTGCCGCCGCCGATGTCGATGACCATGTTGCCGGTCGGCGTCTCCACCGGCAGGCCCACTCCGATCGCCGCAGCCATCGGCTCGTCGACCATGTACACGCCCTTGGCCCCGGCCGCCATCGCCGACGAACGCACCGCCCTGCGCTCCAACTCGGTGATGCCGGACGGGACGCCCACGACCACGCGAGGCTTGATACGGAAGATCCGCTTGGCCGTCACCTGCTTCAGGAAGTGATGGAGCATCATCTCCGTCACGTCGACGTCGGCGATCACCCCGTCCTTGAGTGGGCGGATCGCCTCGATCCCTTCGGGCGTGCGCCCCAGCATGCGCTTGGCCTCCAGGCCGATGCCCATGATGTGCTTGCTGCCACGCTCGACCGCCACGACGGAGGGCTCGTTGAGCACGATGCCCTCGCCTTTTACATACACGAGGGTATTGGCCGTCCCGAGGTCGACGGCGATGTCGTTTACGGGGATGAGTCTCCCCGAGTTGAGCCACGTGCTGAATGCGGACAATGGTCTAGCGTATCGCTGAAGCGTGATAACGGCCACGGGAGGCCGAGAACATACGTTTCCGGGGCAGGAAATGCCAAGACCTAGGTCGAGCCCGTGCTCCCGAAGCCGCCGGTACCCCGCTGGCTGTCGGAAAGCTCCTCCGCCTCCAGGATCTCCGGAGACTCGAAGCGTGCGAACACCAATTGCGCGATGCGATCGCCCCGACGGAGCGTCACCGCGCTCGACCCGAGATTCTGCATGATAATCCGAAGCTCACCCCGGTAGTCGGGGTCGATCGTCCCCGGGCTGTTCGGAAGCGTCACGCCATGCTCGAGTGCCAGGCCCGACCGCGGCCGGACCTGGCACTCCATCCCCTCGGGCAACTCCATGACGAGCCCCGTGCCCACCAGGCGGATCTCGCCCGGCCGGAGCTCGATGTCCGCCTCGGCCGACCGGACGTCGTAACCCGCTGCATGCGCCGTCGCCGGCGCCGGCAGGGGAAGGTCCGGGTTCGACGGCAGTCGAACGAAGCGAACCTCGGACTTCACGCCATCTTCGCGGTGGTCAGGAAGTCGTCCGGGCTGCGCCAGTCCATTCCGAACGCCTCCGCTACGTGCGCATGCGTCAGCTCTCCGGAGATCGCGTTCAGGCCGAGCTTGAGCGCCGGATCCTTCAGGCACGCCTCCTGCCACCCGTCTCCCGCCAGGGCCAGCGCGTACGGCAGCGTGGCGTTCGTCAGGGCGAGCGTGCTCGTACGGGGAACGCCTCCCGGCATGTTCGCGACGGCGTAGTGGATCACGTTGTCCACGACGTAGGTGGGATCGTGGTGCGTCGTCGGATGAATCGTCTCGACACACCCTCCCTGGTCCACTGCGACGTCGACGATCACGGTGCCCGGACGCATGAGACTCAGATCTTCACGCTTCACCAGGCTCGGGGCCTTCGCTCCGGGAATGAGCACGGCGCCGACGACGAGGTCCGCATCCTCGATCTGCTTGCGGATCGCGTAACGGGTGCTGAACAGCAGGTTCACGTTGGCCGGCATCACCTCTTCCAGATACCGGAGGCGCGGAAGCGAGATGTCGAGGATGCTGACCCGGGCGCCCAGTCCAGCGGCCATCCGGGCAGCGTGCGTGCCCACCACACCCCCGCCCAGGACCACGACCTTGCCCGGCAGGACACCCGGCACACCACCCAACAGGACACCGAGGCCACCCTGGGGCTTCTCCAGGTACTTGGCGCCCTCCTGCACGGCCATCCGGCCCGCGACCTCACTCATGGGCGTCAGGAGCGGCAGCTCGCCCGAAGGGAGCTCCACGGTCTCGTAGGCGACCGCGATGGCCCCCGTCCCGAGGAACGCTTTCGTCAGCGCCTCGTCCGCCGCGAAGTGGAAATAGGTGAAGACGATCTGCCCCTCACGGATCCTGGGCCATTCGACCTTGATCGGCTCCTTGACCTTCATGATCATCTCTGCCCTGGCCCATACCTCGTCGGCCGTGTCGACGATCTCCGCACCGGCCTTCTGGTAGAAGTCGTCCGTGAAGCCGGAGCCGAGGCCGGCGCCCTTCTCCACCATCAGGTCGTGGCCGGCGCTCTTCAGCATTTCCGCACCTGCGGGTGTGAGGGCGACGCGGTATTCGTCGTCTTTGATTTCCTTGGGTACGCCGATAAGCATCTCTGTCTCGCTTGCCAGTGGTCGACAAACTCAGCGGTCGGAGGGCTCCGAAAGCTAGTGACGTGTCCGGTACGTGTCACGGGCACGCCACGGGGGCCTTCCGGCGTCACGCTTTCAGGACGGTCCGAGCCTCAGAATACGCTGTTTTTCAGGATCGTAGTACCGGGACGCCGCCTCCAGCACCTGCTCCGCCGACACGGCGTCGATTCGGGAGAGGATCTCGTCCAACGGCATGAAGGGCTCTTCGTGCAGAGCGGAGGAAGCGAGACGGTACAGCCTCGCGCTCGTGGATTCCAGCGAGAGCGTGATCTGACCCTTCACCTGCCGTTTGGTCTGCTCGAGCTCGGCGGGCGGCAGGCCCTCCCGGGAGATCCGGCGCAACTCCTCCAGGATGACCTCGGCCGCCCGATCGGCCGTCGCGGGCCGCGTACCTACGTAGATGCCGGAGACGCCGCCCACCCTGAAGAACGACTGGAACGTGTACACCGAGTAACAGAGCGCCATCTCCTCGCGTACCCGCTGGAAGAGACGCGAGCTCATGCCTCCACCCAACGCCGCCGCGAGAAGCGCGAGGGGGTACCGAACCGGATCGGCATGCCCCGGCACCGGAGTCCCGAGCACGACGTGCGCCTGCGCGGTCTCCCTTTGCACGCGCCGCTCGCTCCCCTCCCACGGTCCCTCGGGCACCCGGACCTCCCCCGGAGCGCGCCCCTCGGCGATCGCGCCGAAATGGCGCGCGACCCGCTCGACGAAATCGTCGTGGGCCACGTTCCCCGCCGCCGCCACGACCAGATGGCGCCCCAGGTAACGCTCCGCGTGGAGCCGGCGCAGCGCATCGACCGGCATCGCGCCGACTGAATCCGTCGTGCCCAGGATCGAACGCCCGTAGGGATGGCCGTCCCACAGGTACTCGGCATGGAGGTCGAAGACCTGGTCGTCCGGGGTGTCCTCGACCTGGGCGATCTCCTCCAGAACGACGTCACGCTCGAGCGCGAGATCCTCCTCTCGCAGAAGTGGATCGAGCACCAGGTCGCGGAGCACGTCGAGCGCCTCCGGGAGATGCTCGTCCAGCACCCTCGCCTGGTAGGACGTGTGCTCCCGGCTGGTGTAGGCGTCCAGAGACCCCCCGAGGCTCTCCAGCGAGAGAGCCAGCTCCCTCGCACTCCGGTGTCGCGTGCCCTTGAAGACCATGTGCTCGAGCAGGTGGCTCACGCCCCCCCGCTCCCCGGGCTCGTGGGCAGACCCCACCCGGACCCACACGCCCACCGACACCGAGCGCACGCCTCCCATCTCCTCGCTGAGCACCTGGACCCCGTTGGCGAGCAGGGTGGAGCGCATCGTCGCTTCCGCGGGCATGCCCGGATCCATGTTCGGAGCCCGACTCGAAGACGCGAGGGGCACGGGCCGCGGCCCGTGCCCCTCCTGGACGGATCCTTCCGTACGGATCTTCGTCAAGCGTCCGCCGCCACCGCCTTCTCTTCGGCCAGGGCGGCCTTCCGGGAGAGCCGCAAGCGGCCCTTCTCGTCGATCGAGAGGAGCTTGACCCGGGTGATGTCGCCCTTCTTCAAGACATCTTCCGTGTTCTTCGTGCGCTCTTCCTGCAACTCGGAGATGTGACAGAGCCCCTCGATGCCGGGCAGGATCTCGATGAAGGCTCCGAAGGTCGTGGTGTTCTTCACCGGCCCTTCGTAGATCCGGCCCACCTCGGGCTCCTGGCAGATGGCCTCGATCATCTCGCGCGCCCTGGCGCCCGCCTCCCCGGACACGGCGGAGATGCGCACCAGACCCGAGTCCTCGATGTCGATCTTCGCGCCCGACTCGTCCTGGATCGCCCGGATCGTCTTGCCCTTCGGCCCGATGATCTCGCCGATCTTCTCCGGGTTGATCTGGATGCTGATGATCCGGGGAGCGAACTGGGAGATGTCCTGACGGGGCTCGGAGATCGCCTGGTCCATGAGGTCCAGGATGTGCATCCGGCCCTTGTGGGCGCGCTCCAGCGCTTCCCGGAGGATGTCGACCGTCATGCCCTGGATCTTGATGTCCATCTGGATCGAGGTCACGCCGTTGCGGGTGCCGGCCACCTTGAAGTCCATATCGCCGAGAGCGTCCTCGAGACCGAGGATGTCGGTCAGCACCGCGACCTGGTCATCCTCCTTGATCAGCCCCATCGCCACGCCCGCGCAGGCGGCCTTGATCGGCACACCTGCATCCATGAGGGCGAGCGACGCCGAGCAGACCGTCGCCATCGAGGAAGACCCGTTGGACTCGAGGATGTCCGAGACCACCCGGATCGTGTAGGGGAACTCGTCGTAGGCCGGA
>CAZVYM010000065.1:0-22900 GCA_964630935.1 uncultured Gemmatimonadaceae bacterium
GGCGAACGATGACGCCCTGGCGCGGGGACAACGGAGGGCGCGCCGCTGCACGCGAGAGCGCTCGCCCGCGGGAGTCGGGGCCCGAGCGCCGGACGGTCGCTCGAGCTGCTGATGCCCCGGCCCGGATCCCGGCCTAGATTGGGCCGACCCGGGACCGCTCCACCCCCCGGAATCGGGCTCGTCCGGGAGCTCCCGCCCGCCTGGGGCGGGCCGACCCCGGCCCGCCCGTTCGCTCACAGAGGAGTCGACGACATGCCGCGCCCCCGCACCTCCCCCTCCTGGCTCCTCCCGGTCGCCGCCGGCCTGACCGCGCTGAGCACCGCTTCAGCCACGGTAGCCCAGGCCCCACCGACCCGCTGGGGTCCGGACTCGACCACCCAGGTGCTGGTCCACGCTCGGCTGTTCGACGGGACCGGCGCCGCGGTGAGAAGAGACATGGTCGTCGTGGTGCGCGACGCGCGCATCGCCGACGTCTTTCCCGCCGGAACCCGCACGCCGCCCTCCGATACCAGAGTGATCGACGTCTCCGGCCGGTGGATCATCCCCGGCCTCATCGACGGGCACGTCCATCTGGCGACCGAGCCGGACGGCGAGGACAGCCGCGAGCGCGCCCGGGGCCGTCTCCGCTCGGCCCTCTACGGGGGCGTCACGACCGTCCGTGACATGGCCGGCGACACCCGGCGCCTCGCCGACCTCGCGCGCGACGCCCTCGTGGGATCGTCCGAGAGCCCCCACATCTACTATGCGGCGCTCATGGCCGGCCCCGCGTTCTTCAAGGATCCCCGCACGGCGAGCTCGGCCCGTGGCCTCGTGGCCGGACACGTTCCGTGGATGCGTGCGGTGACGCCCGACATGGACTTCGCTCCCGTGGTGGCGGAGGCCCACGGCACCGGAGCGACGGCGCTGAAGCTCTACGCGATGCTGACTCCCGACGAAGTCGAGCGTCTCTGCGCCGAGGCGCACCGCCAGGGGATGCGGGTGTGGGCGCATGCCAATCTGGATCCCGCCGGGCCGCTGTCCGTGGTCCAGGGCGGCGCGAGCGCGGTCTCGCACGCATCGATGCTCACGGCCGTTCTGAGCTCCGCCGAGCTCCGGACAGCGCGACGGGCCGCCGAGGGCGGCGAGACTCCGGATCTGCGCTCACCCGCGCTCGACACCCTCTTCGCGACGATGCGCGCCCGCGGAACGATCTTCGAGCCGACGCTCTTCATCTATGGCACGGACAACGCCCGGGAGCGCCTGGCGGCGGCGATCACGCGGGCAGCGTACGAGGCGGGGGTCACGCTCATGGCGGGCACCGATTCGATGGGAGCGCCCGCGCTGGATGCCCTGCCCAACCTCCACCGTGAGCTGGCCGCGCTGGTCGAGGAAGCGGGCCTGAGCCCGGCCGATGCCCTCGTGGCGGCCACCCGCAACGCCGCGGAGGCCATCGGCATCGGCAAGACCGCCGGGACCGTCGAGCCGGGCAAGGCCGCCGATCTGGTGGTTCTCGACGAGGACCCGCTCGTCGACATCCACAACACGACGCGGATCGACTTCGTCATGAAGGCGGGGCGGATCTTCAGGAGGAGCGCCGCGGACGGGTCGTCGCCACCTGGCCGGTAGCCCGACTGCTTCGCCGGTCGTCCTGCTGCCGCCGGCGCCCGGCCACCGACAGTCCGGCCACCGACAGTCCGGCCAGCGCACCGGCAGCTCCGCCGCATTGCCGGTGGCGACGGGCTCCATCCCCCTCCGTTTGACCGCCACCGGCAATGCACGGAGAATGGTGGAGACCATCCGTCCGGGGCACGATCCATGACCTGCGAGCTGAAGGTATGACCTACGACCTGAAGGACCTCTCCTACCAGGACGCCGCGCGCGACCCCGACGTCATGCTGGCCAACCTGAAGCGGGATTTCGAATTGCGGATCTCGGTCGGGATCTGGTACTTCACGCCGGGCGGCGGCCGCTTCCACGATCGATTCGTCCCCGAGGCCTCCGTGGAGGAGCGGCTGGAGATGGCCGCGGAAATGGCCGATCTGGGGGTCTCCGGGATCGAGGCCCACTACCCCGCCGAGATCGACGAGTCCAACGTCGGCCTCTATCGGCGGCTCGCCGACGAGGCCGGGATCCGGCTCGTGGCGGTGCCGTTCTCGCACTTCTTCGATCGTGCCTTCGAGTTCGGAAGCCTCTCGAGCCCTGATGCGCGCGTTCGGGAGCGCGCGGTCGAGATCGCCGTCGGTGGACTTCGGATGGTGAAGGAGATGGGCGCGCGGTGCGCGATCTCCTGGCCCGGGATGGACGGCTACCGATACCTGCACGGGACGCCGTTCATGGCGATGTGGGACCGCTTCGAAGGCGCGATGGCGGAAGCCCTGGACGAGGTCCCGGGGGTGCGGATCGCGATCGAGCCGAAACCGTACGAGCCCGCTCCGAACAACATCTACAGGACCACCGCCGAGGGCATCCTGGCCGCCCAACGCATCGAGCGCCGGCTGAAGCATCCCGAGAATCGCCGGATTCTGGACGCGGGGGGCTGCCTGGTCGGACTGAACCCCGAGGTGGGCCACGTGAAGATGGGCTTCGAGGTGCTGCCCGCCGCGTTCTCGCTCGTGGCGATGGAGCGCAGGCTCGCGCACACGCACTGGAACAGCCAGCCCGAAGGCAATTACGACCAGGACAACGACGTGGGCGTGGTCAACATGCCCGAGGTCGAGGCGCTGCTGTACTCGCTGTGGGCCATCGGGTACGAGGAGTACATGGGCATCGACATCAACCCCGAGAACCTCCCCGTGCGGCGCGCCGTCGAGCTCAACGTGCTGGCGCTCGAGCGTCTTCGCGACCGGATCTCCGGCCTACCCCACGAGGAGATCCTCGATTGCCACCTGAATCCGTCCGCGCACCGGGGCGACCTCGAGGAGATCCTGATTCGACACTGGTAGGTACCCGCGGACCCCGGCTTCATCGACGCGAGTGGAACCGGCTCGCGCTCCGGGTCGACGCACGCCGCACCGACCTGTCTCGGCCACCGGCGACACCCGAACGCGTCCCCTGGTGTACGTTGCGCTGAGCCGTACCGATTCCGACGCCGAGGACGTTCCGTGACTTTCACCGCCATAGACCCGACCAGCGGAGAAGAGCTCTCCACCCACCCTGAAACACCTCCCGACGAAGTGACGAAGATCGTCGAGCGAGCCCATGCCGCCCATCTGGCCTGGCGAGACACGCCCTACGCCAGACGCGCCGAGAGCCTCGAGATCCTGGGCGGGCTTCTGAGGGAGCGCGCGGACGAATACGGGAGGCTCATGACCCGGGAGATGGGCAAGCCGGTCTCCCAGGGAGTGTCCGAGGCGGAGAAGTGCGCGCTCGCGGCCGACTACTACGCCGAGCACGGCGAGGCCTTCCTCGAGCCAACGCCCGTGGTGACCGACGCGTCTCGCAGCTACTGGACGTATCGGCCACTCGGGGTCGTCCTGGGCATCATGCCCTGGAACTTCCCGTTCTGGCAGGTGATCCGCTGGGCGACGCCCGCCCTTGCCGCCGGCAACGCCGCGCTCCTCAAGCACGCGCCCAACGTACCCGGATGCGCGCTCGCCCTGGAGGAGCTCTTCGGGGACGCCGGCTTTCCTCACGACCTCTTCCGCAACCTCTTCATCGACACCGCCGCGACCGGTGATCTCATCGATCATCCGCTCGTGAGCGGCGTGAGCCTGACGGGCAGCGTGCGGGCGGGAAAGGCGGTGGCGGCACGGGCCGGCGCGGCGCTCAAGAAGGCCGTGCTCGAGCTCGGTGGGAGCGATCCCAGCATCGTGCTGGCCGACGCGGACCTGGCCGCGGCCGTCTCGAGCTGCGTGCTCGGGCGACTTCTGAACAGCGGTCAGAGCTGCATCGCCGCCAAGCGCTTCGTGGTGGTGGGGGAGGTCGCCGACGAGTTCACGGAGAGGCTCCTGGCCCACATGCGCGCGGCCGTGATGGGTGACCCGATGGACGAGGAGACGGCCGTCGGGCCGATGGCCCGGGAGGACCTGCGGGACGGCCTGCACGACCAAGTGCGTCGATCCGTGCACGCGGGGGCGACCCTCGCGCTCGGCGGGGAGGTTCCGGCCCAGCCGGGATGGTGGTATCCCCCGACCGTCCTCACGGACGTCGGCCCGGGGATGCCGGCCTACGACGAGGAGATCTTCGGTCCCGTCGCGGTGGTGATCCGGGCGAGCGACACGGCCGACGCGATTCGGATCGCGAACGACACCCGCTTCGGGCTCGGAGCCTCGATCTACACGGCCGACGACGAGCTCGGTGAGCGAATCGTGGCCGAGCTGATCGACGCCGGCAATTGTTTCGTCAACGGGATCGTGAAGTCCGACCCCCGCCTTCCGTTCGGCGGGATCAAGGAGAGCGGCTACGGGCGGGAGCTATCCCCTCTGGGGATCCGCGAGTTCACGAACGTGAAGACCGTCTGGGTGAGATAGGTCACGATCCCGGCGGGACCGGGACGCCGGTCGCGTACGCCCCATGCCTCAGGAGCGCCTCTGCGGAACCGACGCATCGCGACACCGGGTAGAGAGAGCGTGGCACGAGTCCTGCGTGTATAAGCATATTTCAGGCGGACGACATCCAATCACTCCCGACGAAAGCCGGAGGTCCGAGATGGAAGCTGTTCGACACTACGTGCGGCGAGAGAGCCTCATCCTTCTGCTCCTCCCGGCACTCCTCATGCTCGAGGGATGTGCCACGATCCAGGGCATGAGCGGGACCAAGAAGGGGGCCGCCGCCGGCGCCGCCACGGGGGCCGTGGTCGGTGGCCTCATCGGCAATAACAACGGTGGCACGGCCAAGGGCGCGATCCTCGGCGCGGTCATCGGGGGCGCGGCCGGCGCGGCGATCGGGCACGCCATGGACAAGCAGGCGGAAGACCTGCAGTCGCAGCTCCCGGACGCCAAGGTCGAGCGGGTCGGCGAGGGCATCGAGGTCACGTTCGACTCGGGAATCCTCTTCGACGTCAACTCCGATCAGCTTCGACCGGAGGCCCAGCACAACCTAAGCGAGCTGGCGACCTCGTTGGAGAAGTTCGAGGGAACCCGCGTCCTCGTGGTCGGCCACACCGACGACACCGGCACCGACAGCTACAACCAGACCCTCTCCGAGCGCAGGGCGAATTCCGCCCGGGTCGCGCTCCTGCGTGACGGGCTGGCTGCAGACAGGGTCGAGGCCGTCGGGCGTGGCGAGTCGGAGCCGGTGGAGCCGAACGACACGGCCGCCGGACGGCAGGCGAACCGCCGGGTAGAAGTGGCGATCTTCGCCAGCAAGGAGATGCAGGACAAGATGATCAAGCAGACGGGGGGGTTGTAGGAGGCCTGCCGGTCACATCGGGGGAACCGAGGTCGTGCTCCCGGGCCCGCTCGCGATATGGGGGATTTCTCGCTGCCGCGCTCGCTTGGCGGTGCGGCGCCGAGGGTCCGTTGCCGGGCCGGCATCATTCGGTGCGCCGCACCGATGACCCGTGAGCACGACCTCGATTCCCCCGACGCCGACAGTCCAGGTGAAGGCAGCTTCGCTTTCGCCGACGCCCACGGTGTCGCGGCTGTTCCCGCCACGGTCGTCTCCTACCCGGCTACGGGGGCGGGAGCCGACGGATAGGGTAATGGGTGCGCTGGGTCTCGTCGGGCGCACCCTGGCCGACTCCGCTCAGTGCAGCGTCCGCATCGGCACTCGTGGATCCTGGTCCACCCTCCAGATGGGAAAAGTCTGCAGCGGGCGGGAACCGTATACCAGGCCGGAGAGCGCTCCTTCCTCGGATCCCAGGCGCCGGTCGAACATGTCCCAGTTCGGCAGGCCGTAGCCCTCCGGCTCGAGCAGCTCGAAGACGAGGCGGCCGAGCGGTTGGGCGGTGCTGACGTAATAGGCGCCTTCGGGAAGGGTCACCTGGGCGCTCTGGTAGCCGCCCTTCACCGTGAGCAGGTGATGCCCCTGGAACTCGTTGGGGGCCCAATCCAGGCTGTCGATCCTGAAGACCTCGGCCGCGCCGGTCCAGGACTGCTCGAGGCGCTGGACCTGGATCCCGTGCAGACGCAACAGCTGCGCGATGCGGCCCTCCGCGGACGGCAGGAAGTACCCGCCCGGAAGCGTCTCGGTCGCAGAGGCGACGAAGCGGTCCTCGATCGGGAGGCTCACGGTGTCCATCTTGCCCGTGAGCTCGTATCGGGGCCGACGCCGCCCCTCGACCTGGACCGGACGCACCTGTCGCAGCATCACCGGCTCGGTTCCTCGTGAGGCCGGCTTGAAGGCGGTCGCCAGCTTCGGGCGGGTCACCCGGCCCGAGCCCTCGAGCACCGTCCGGCGATCGGCCTCGCGCTCGAGCGCCCGGATCTGGTCCGCATGGGAGGCGGCGTACTCGAGAACCTCCACGACGAAGTCGTGGGTCACCTTGACCCGGGTGCGGAAGTCCGCGTGCGAATACGCTTCGCTGAGGATGGCGATGCGTCCGCGCATTCCCACGTAGTTCGTCCCGTACCAGGCCAGGGGCGAATACGTGGTCCAGGCTTCGGGCTTCATGGGATTGCGGACATTCCCGTACGGGAAGATCGGTTCGCCGTACTTCTCCTGCATGGCGGCACGCACCGCGGGAAGGAGCGTGTCCTGGGCGAAGGCGATCGGTCCGCGGGGTCCGTTCGGGTCGAGCGGAGGTGAGTACGTGAGCAGGTACCCGTGGAGCGTGCCGTCGGTGGTGTGCAGGTCCATCATCACGGCGGGATCCCACGCGTCGTACACCTCGGCCAGGGACGCCCGGGTCTCGGGAGCCTCCGCCTTCAGGTAATCCCGGTTGAGATCGAGATCGAGGCCATCGGGTCGCAGGCCCACCTGCTTCGGACCGTCCTGCTCGCTCCGGTTCACCTCCACCGGGCCCATGGCATCGTTGCCGTCGGCGTTGTACACCGGTGCGACGAGGATCACGAGCTTGGAGAGCAGGTCACGCCGAGGCCCCGTCAGCTCCCTCAGCAGGATCTGCACGGCCTCCTTCCCCTCGACCTCGCCTCCGTGGATGTTGGCCTGCAGGTAGACGACGAGCTTGCCGGAGCGGGCCGCCTCACGAGCAGACGTGACCTTCGGATCCGAGGCGACTACGAACAGGAGCGGCCGGCCCTCGGCCGTGGCCCCCATCGTGCCCACCGAGATCGGAGCGCCCGCCATCTGGAGGCTGTCCAGGAACGCGGCGACGTCGGCCGTGGTCGACGTCTCCTGAAAGTCCGAGCGCTCCGCCGTGGTCAGGGGGAGCTGTTGCGCGCGTGCCGGACCGGCGACGACGATCGACGTCACCATCGACAGCCAGAGTCCCCGCCCGACCACCTTCTTGATGCCCATGCTGGGTTCTTCCCTTCCGAGCTTCCCGCTCGATCTCGTATCTCGATCCCCTTCCGTCGAGCTCACATCCGGAAGAGGTACGACAGCTTCACGAAAAACGCATCCCCTCGACGGCTCAGGTCTCCGAACCGGAAAGGCCGATCCTCGGTCATGTCGCTTCCGTATCCGAAGAAGACGACGGTGCCCGGGCCGGGCCGGTAGGAGAGGAGCGCATCGAAGCGCAGGTCGTTCGAGCTCACCGGCCCGGTCGCGACGTACCGGCCGGTGGACGGATCCAGCTCGAGAATCGGCCGGTCCGTCCGACCGTCGTCCCTGAGGGCGGAGCGCTGCGTCGCGTAGTACTGCCCGACGAGGCGGACGAAGAACGGCCGGGCGAGCTGGTACTCGAGCTTGAGCCGGGGCACCTGATCCAGACTCACCCTGCTCATGTCGCTTGGACGGATGACGCGCGTCTCGGTGTAGCTGCCCTCCACGCGCACGCGCTCCGTGGGCCTCCACGTGCCGTTCATCTCCGCCCACACGATGTAGCCCGGCGCCCACTCCGCGAAGTTCTCGTCGCGTCCGAGGATGATGAACCCGTTCGCCGAGAAGGTCGGCATCTGCGGCGTTCCGAGGCTCAGCACGAAGTCGTAGTTGTTGATGCTCGGACGTCCCTCGAACGCCACCGTGTCGGCGCCGAGATCGATGGCGTAGCCGTCGTACAGTCCGGGCGGAAGCAGGAACTTCTCCAGGAGGAACGAAGCGCCCAGCGTCCACCCGCCCCGGAAGGTGAGCGTGTTGTTGAAGTGCAGCTTCCCCTCGTCGGGGGTCCCGTGAACGAAGCGGTCGTAGAGCCACACGCCGTTGAAGGTCAGGCTCGTGCTCCAACTTTCCAGGCTCGATCCTTCACCTCCGAAGCGAGTGTAGCGAGGCATCAAGGTGGCCGAAGCGACGCCCTTCCTCGCCAGGAAGCCACTCCCCGCCACGAAGTCGGGGTCGATGCCGCTGCTCGAGAACGACCAGCCGAACGTGCGGCCGGAGCGTGCGAGCGAAAGCGACCAGAGCGGAGCCGCCGTGACGCTCCCTCCACTTCGGGTACGGCTCCCGGCCAGCTGCGCGGCGAGCGTGTAGGAGCCCCGTACGAGACGCGTGTCCATCGAGCCGACGCGATTGTAGTCGCGACCCTCCACACGGTCGGTCCAGGTCAGCCCGACGGTGCTCCGCTCCCCGACGGGTCGGCGCAGGCGGAGGATGTCGTAGACCGGGCGGTCCCGGCCCGTGGCCGAATAGGCCCGGTCGTCGACGGCCGAGAGAAACCCGATGTCCATGCCGCCCACCTTCCCGGCCAGCTTCGCGGCCCCGACCGGGTCGACGATCCGGCGCGTGTAGATCAGCCCCCCGGGCGCCGCGAACTGCTCGGCCCCGTCGAGAAAGAAGGGGCGCTTCTCCGGATAGGACAGAGCCAGTCGGGGATCGAACTGGACCTGAGCCGCATCGGACTCGACCTGTGAGAAGTCGGGGTTGACCGTTCCGGCCAAGGTGAGGTCCGTGGTGATCCCCCAACGTGCGTTCCCCCCCCAATGGGCGGGCTGGCGATCGTAGCTCCACTGCCCCGACCCGTCCGTCGCGGGGGCGCCCACGGCCTGGACCGTCATCTCCGGATTCAGGTCGAGCACCAACCCGCGCCGCATGCCCGTGAGTCCCTCGAGCGTACCGCTCTGCCCCAGGAAAGACGTCTCGCCCTGATGCACCGGCGTCCACGTCTGGACGTGTCCGGAGTGCTGCACGTGCCGCACCACGTTGAAGCCCCACGTCTGCGGCTCTCCGGACGGAAAGCGCAGGCTCTTGAACGGGATGCGAAGCTCGATCTCGTATCCCGTGTCGGTCACGCGGCCCTTCGAATCGAAGAGGTAGTCCGGGCTCAGGTCGACACGGGCCGTGGCTTCCTCGGCGCTGAACATGCGATGGGACCGCTGCTCCTCGGTCTGCGTCCCGTCGGCCTGGATGCCCAGCGGGTTCACCGCGAACAGCAGGGCACGCCTCCCGTCGTGGTACGTGTCGAGGAGGATCTCCACGTAGTCGTCCCCGAAGATCCGGTCACGGTCGGCGAGGGTGGCGTTCACCGGACCGTGCGGCTCCTGGGCACGGATCCCGACGTAGAGGGCGCGCGACGAGTACCACACGAGCACGTCCGTGCTGTCCTCGGCGGGCAGGCCGTCCACGGGCAGGTACTGGGAGAAGGCCGTGAGCAGGGCGGCCCGCGACCAGACGGATTCGTCGAGCACGCCGTCGATCTCGACGTCCTCGCTCATCCTGGGGATCGCGACGGCCACGGCCTGGTCGACTCCGCGATAGACCTGCTGGGATCCGTCCCGCCCGGTCCCGGGCGGGACGGTCGGCCCGAGGGGGATGACGGTAGAGACCGCGGTGGAAAGGAGCGCGAGTAGCATGGTCCGGTCGGCTCATGGCCGGACGCGCGCCGGTGGGGCCCGCAGTGGCCCCGCGGGCCGCCGGCCCCGGGAGGAAGGATAGCCAATCCGGACGGCGAAATCACTGTCGGAGAGAGCGCCCCGCCCCGGGGCGCTCCCCTCCGATGACCGAGGGGGATGCCCTACGCGGCGACCCGGGTCTTCACGTTGAACGACGGAGGCTGCTCGAGGTGCTTCTTGACGGCGCACTGGCTCGCGGCCCGGATGAGCGCGTCGTGGTACTTCTCCGGGAACTCGGGCGGAACCACGATGTCCAGGTCGACCATCTCCATGAGGCGCGTCACCGGATTCATGTGCATGCGCTGCACGATCTTCACGCCCTCCGTAGGAAGTCCGCGGTGCTGGCAGAAGCTCAGCACGTAGATCCCGGCACAGGTGCCGATCGAGGCCAGGAAGAGCCCGAACGGTGCGGGCGCCGACCCGTCCTGGTTCGTGGTCACCACCATGTCGCCGAGGCGCGCATCGACCTGCGCTCCCCCCGGAAAGAAGATCTCCATCTCCATCGCTTCACTCCCTCTTATCAGGAGAGGGAGGACAGGCCTCCCTCTGGATGACTGAACGACGATCCGTCGTGCGATGAGAAGGATAATATATAGATATAGTTATGTCTAGATACTCGTCAGCCTGATCGCGCCTCGGAGCCGACGGTCGTCGACTCGGCCGATTCCATGCCACGACGGCGGTAGGCATCCGGCGTGGCCGCCCGCCGCTGGTGCGGGATCGTCTCGCGCGTAGGGCGGGCTCCCGCTCCCGCCCGACCTCAGGTCGCCCGCAACAGCTCCTTCTGCACCGGCAGCTTCCGGATCCGTACGCCCGTGGCCGCGTAGATCGCGTTGCACACCGCGGGAGGCGTCGGCGGGACCGGTGGCTCTCCGACGCCGCGGGCCGCATCCGTGGCCTCCACGAGGTGGACCTCCACCACCGGCATCTCGTCGATGGCCAGGAGCGGGTGGTCGTGGAAGTTGCTCTCCACCGCGGCCCCGTTCCGGATGTGCACCCCCGACTTCAACGCCGCGGTGAGCGACAGGACGATTCCGCCCTCGATCTGGCTCCTCACCGCCTCGGGGTTCACGACGGTGCCGTGGTCCCCCACGGCGACGATGCGGTCGACGTGCACCGTCCCGTCATCGCCCACGGTCACTTCCGCCACCATCGCCACGAACCCCGTGAAGCACGTCCACGCGGCGATGCCCTGCCCCTTCCGCTCGCCGAGGTCCCGACCCCAGCCCGCCCGGTCCGCCACACGCTCTAGACAGTTCAGCAGCCGGGGGTCCGCGTCTCTCATGAGGGTCCTGCGGTATTCGAGGGGGTCCGTCCCGGCGGCGTGCGCACACTCGTCGATGAACGACTCGATGGCGAATGCCGTCTGCGTGTTGCCCACCGACCGCCACGGGCCGATGGGGATCCCCCAATCCTCCAGGTGATTGTCCAGGCGGAAGTTCGGGAGCGCATAGGGAGGCTGAGCGGCTCCGCCCGTCGACGTTCCTCGGGGTGGCTGTCCGTAGATGCGGTGCATCCAGGCCACGGGCCGGCCGCCCCGATCCAGGCCGGCCTTCAGCCACTGGAGCGTGAACGGCCGGTAGAAACCGTGCGCGATCGAGTCTTCCCGCGTCCACACGACCTGGACCGGACCGTCGACCTTCATGGCGACCTTCACCGCCAGCTCGGAGTCGTCGGAGTTCAGGCGCCGGCCGAATCCTCCCCCGCAGAGGAGCGAATGGAACACGACGCGCTCCGCCGGCACGCCGGCGGCCCGTGCGGCCGCCCGCTGGCCGGACGTCGCGCTCTGCGTCGGGCACCAGACCTCGACCCGGTCGCCCTGGACCCACGCCGTCGCGTTCATCGGCTCCATCGGCACGTGATCCAGGAACGGCGTGTCGTAGACGGCCTCCAACGTACGGACCGCTCCCCGCATCGCCCCATCGGGGTCGCCGACCTCGCGCTCGACATCGCCGGGCCGAGCGATCGTCTGCCGGGCGCGAGCGAGGAGCGTCTCACTGCTCTGGTCGGCGTTGGGGCCCGCATCCCAGTCCACCCGGAGGGCCTTCTTGCCCTGGAGCGCCGACCATGTGTCGCGTGCCACCACGGCCACTCCACCGTCGATCGCGAAGACGTCCACCACCCCGGGGACCGCCTTGGCGGCCGCGTCGTCGAAGCCCCGCACCCCTCCCTGGAAGGCGGGAGGGCGGGCGACGGCCGCGTAGAGCATTCCGGGGAGCCGGACGTCCATCCCGTACGTGGTCTTCCCGACGACCTTGTCGGGCAGGTCCAGCCGGGCCGTGGAGCGTCCGACCAGCCAATAGTCCCCGTGCTCCTTGAGCGGCGGGCTCTCCGGCACCGGGAGCCCGGCCGCGGCCTCGGCGAGTGTGCCGTACCCGAGCGATCGGCCGGTGGCCGGATGCGTGATGGCATGCCCTTTGGTCACACAGGTCGAGGGATCCACACCCCAACGACTCGCCGCCGCGGAGCGGAGCATCTCGCGCGCCTGGGCGGCGGCGGTCCGAATGAACGTCCATGCCTGCCGAATCGTCGTGCTTCCCCCGGTGGAGATGTTGCGGCTCCAGCCCGCCGGGTTCGTGGGCACCGGCTCCCACGCCATGCGACTCCAGTCGGCGTCCAGCTCGTCACAGACCATCATGAGGAAGCTGGTGGCGCTGCCCTGGCCCATCTCGTGGTCGTCGTAGACGACGTGGACGAGTCCATCGGGCGCGACGCGGATCCAGGCGTTGGGCGCGAGATCCGCCGCGGTCGGTGACAGGGCTCCCAGCTCGTCTCCGAAGGGCAGGTGGAACGAGACCACCAGCCCCGCACCGGCGGCACCCGTCGTGTGCAGAAACGCGCGGCGATCCAGATTCCGGGCGCTCATGAGGTCACCTCCCCCGCGACGCGACGAATCGCCTTGCGGATCCGTTGGTAGGTGCCACACCGGCAGAGGTTGCCACTCATGTACCGGTCGATCTCCGCATCCGTCGGATGGGGGTTGCTCTCGAGGAGCGCGACCGCCTGCATGAGCTGGCCGGAGTGGCAATAGCCGCACTGGGGCACCTGCTCCTCCAGCCAGGCTCGCTGCAGAGGATGACCCCCGTCCGCGGAGAGGCCCTCGATGGTCGTGACCGCCCTCTCACCCACGCTCTGGACCGGCGTCACGCACGAGCGGGCCGGTCGCCCGTCCAGATGAACCGTGCAGGCGCCGCAGAGCGACATGCCGCAGGAGTACTTGGTTCCGGTGAGGCCCAGGTGGTCCCTGAGCACCCACAGAAGGGGCATCTCTCCGGGAACGTCGACGGACCTCCGCTCACCGTTCACGAGAAGGCTGAATACAGCCATGGAGCACCTCCTGTCAGGGCATCACGCCACTCCGGCCCGCGCCCTCGGGCGAAGGCGGCAGCGCCGGCTCGTTGATGTAGTCGAAGGGCACCGGGCCCGTGAGCGTCCTGAGCCAGAGCGCGATGCCGTCGATCTGATCCTGGCCGAGCTCCCGTCCGAGCTGGTGCCACGCCATCAGCCGGATGGCCTGATCCAGCCGCTGGACCGACCCGTCGTGGAAGTAGGGCCACGTCTCTTCCACGTTGCGCAGAGATGCCACCTTGAAGACCATCCGGTCCGCGGGATTCTCGGTGACCTGGAACCGTCCCTGGTCCGACGTGTCGTACCACTCGTTCACCAAGCCCGCCTTCTGGTAGAAGGCGCCGCCGACGTAGGTGCCCATGTGGCACTGGTTGCATCCGACCTCGACGAACGTGGTGAACCCGGCCTTCTCCTCCTGGGTGAGCGCCGAGGCGTCACCGCGCAGGAAAGCGTCCCAGCGTGCGGGGGTCACCAGGCCGCGCTCGAACGCGCCGATCGCCCGCCCGAAGTTCTCGAAGCTGACCGGATCGACGTCGCCGGGATACGCGGCGGCGAACGCCTGTACGTATCCGGGGATCCCGCGCAGCACGTCCGTGACCTGCCGGCCGTCGGCCATGCCCATCTCGACCGGATTCAGGACCGGCCCGAGCGCCTGCGCCTCGACGTCGGGCGCCCTGCCGTCCCAGAACTGCGCCACGTGGCCGGCGGCGTTGTAGACGGAAGGCTCGTTGCGCCCACCCAGAAGCCCGTCGTGGCCCACACCGGTCCGCCGGTGGCTGGTGCCGTAGTCGTGCAGCGGGTGACACACGTAGCAGGACACGTCGCCGCTGGCCGAGAAGCGGGTGTCGTAGTACAGCATCCTCCCGAGCGCGACCTTCTCGGGGGTCACGGGGTTCACGTCCGAGGTCATGGCATCGGGAAGAGGTTGGAAGGCCTGCAACGCCGCGGGGTCCACCCCCAGATCGGCGGTGGGCGCCTGGTCGGGTCGACCTCCACAAGCGACTGCCAGTAGACTCAGAAGAGTGACGGTTTGCAGGTGTTTCATGGGAATCCCGAGGAGTGGAAGGAGCGCACGGCGGCCCTCGCGGGCCGCGGGGAGGGTCCGAGCCCGGGTCCGGCGGCGATTGTCGCCGGTGGATTCCTCGTGGAGATTCCAAGGTGTGGCTCACCGGTAGACGGTGGTATCCGGCAGACGACAGTGGGGCGAGGATGGATTTCGAGAACGCGCGGACACTCAGGCTGATCCTGGCGGGCGTGCTGGTGGTGCTCGTCGCGAATGGAGCGATCAATCTGGCGCTGGACGCGGCTCATCACGCCGCGGCATCCCATCGCGCCTTCGAGGTCTTCAGCATCGCCATCGCCGTTGCGGGAGCCGTCTTCCTCTGGATCGGCTGGTGGAAGGCTGCGCAGACCGTGAGCGCGGTGCGCGAGTCCCTGGAGAACCGACGGATGGAGCGCGACAGCTGGCGCGAGAGCGCCCGCCGGGCGCTGGACGGACTCGGTGAGGCCATCGACATGCAGTTCCGGGAGTGGGAGCTGACACCCACCGAGCGTGAGATCGCGCTCCTCGTGCTGAAGGGCCATAGCCACAAGCGCATCGCCGATCTCACCGGACGCCGAGAGCGGACGGTACGTCAGCACGCCGTGGTCGTCTACCAGAAGTCCGGGCTGAGCGGGAGGGCGGCGTTGGCGGCCTTCTTCCTCGAAGACCTGATGCTGCCCGAGAACGACCGCGACCATCTCAACCGGTCGAGCTGAACGACCACGTGGAGTCATCTCCGAACGTGATTCCCGGCCGGATCGCGGAGGAGCTGAGGCGGTTTCCACCGTTCTCCACGTTGAGCGCCGAGACGGTCAACTCGCTGGCGGTGAGGCGCCCCGCCCCGCCCCGCCCCCTCCTCAGATCTGGCGGACGGCTCTCACCCTTCGCGGAAAGTCCTTGTCGTCGCTGTGCTGGCGGCCGAGATCCGCGAAGTCGATGTGCGACGCCATGTCCGCGGTACTCTGCGACGACGTCCAGTAGCTGAAGTTGTCCGGGAGGCCGCCGTCCCTGAACTCGCCGAGGCCCTTGGCCATCAGGTTCTCGTACATCAGGGCGAGCTCGTCGCGGGACGGCAGGAACCAGCCGCCGACCCCCGTCAGCACGAAATTGGCGCAAAGGTACGCGGCGGACTCCGGCTGCGCGCATGCGGCCAGCATGTCCGCCGTGTTCTGCTTGCCCGTTCCGACCGCGGTACCACGCGCGCCGGAGATCTCACGGCGGAAGCACCCCCACTTCGCGCCCGCACTCTGGTCGTAGGGCGCAGCCTCCAGATAGCGCCAGCCGTCCCGGGCCCAATTCGGATTCTCGTAGAAGACGAGCCCTCCGGCGGGCCCCGTGTCGCCGAGGGCGTACTCGGTCCGGGACAACCACACCGACATCTCGCCCGCACCGCGGTTCGCCCAGAGATGGTAGGGAATGAGGCGCGCCGGCTTGAACGGGGCCGAAGGGTCCGTCATCGGGCGGGCCGCCGTCTCGACGAGCGGCACCCCGTCGAAGAGCTCCGGATCGGAACGGACCCGGAGCTCGCGCGCGTCGTCGAACAGCAGATCGAGCACCTTGCCGCCCTCGACTTCGGGCCACTCGCAACAATACACGATGGGCCCTCGCTCGATCGCCATCCGGCCACGGTCGGCGGCGATCCTCGGGTCCGCCACGACCTTGCGCACCTCCATCGGGAACTCGACCACGATCGCGTCGCCGTCCTTCCAGGCACGCTCGAGCGTCACGTAGCCCATGGCGTCGGGCGTCGAGTCCACGGGCTCCCCGTTCACCGTCACGAGCGTCCGCCGCGCGCTGCGGTCCACGTAGGTGTACGGGCCGCCGGGAATCGGGACGTTCCTGGCCCACGACGGGATGCGCAGCTTGATCGCGCCAGGGGTCGCCTCCGGTGCCGACACCGTGATCGTCGTACGACCACCCCGCGGCATGTCGCTGCGGGTCGATAGAGAGAGCGTCTGGCCCGCCACCTCGAACGAGGCTTCGCTCGACACGTACAGGTTGACGAACACCGTGCCTTCGGCGCTCTGCGCGTAGATGTATCCGGGCATGCGCGCCCGGAACCGGACCAGGTTCGGGGGACAGCACTCGAGGGAAGCGTGCTCCCAACGGAGGTCCCGCCCGTCGCCCGCGCTCGCCAGGCGGTTGACGTAGAAGTAGTGGTGACCGTCGAGGCCCACGCCGTCGACGGCGTTGTTGTACATGCCCCGCTCCATCACGTCGATGTAGCGGCCGTCGCCCGTGGCCAGGAAGAGCTGGTGGTTGAGCGTGATGAACATCAAGACCGCGCACGACTCGCAGTAGGCGGTCAGGTTCGGAAGGGAGAACGGTTCGCCGAAGCCCTCGTTGCCCGTGGACCCGACCCCCCCGGTTATGTATATCTTTCGAGTGACGGCATCATGCCACATCCGATATGCGGCATCGAAGTAGGCCCGGTCCCCGGTGAGGACTCCCGCGTCGGCCAGGGATACGATAAGCGTCACGCAGTTCACGGCGTGACCCACCGCCTCGCTCTGCTCCAGGACCGGCTTGTACGACTGGTTGTGCCTGCTGCGCGCAACGGAATCGGCGCGGCCCCGGATGTCGAGGTAGTGCCGAGCCAGCCAGAGGTGCTCGGGATCGCCCGTGACCTTGTAGAGCGCCGCGCAGTTGAGGCTGTCCCGCTCCCCACCCGAGAAGGGGGGATCGTGAGCCTGGAAATCCTCGTACAGCAGGCGCGCGGACCGGATCGACGGATCCAGCATGTCCCTCTTGCCCGTCACCCGGTAGCGCGTCGCAGCGATCTCGAACTCGCGGTTGCCGGGCCGCGGCTCTCGTCCCGCGATCTCGCGCACGCGCGCGTCCACCCGCTCTTGCAGCCATGGATCCGGGTGCGTCTGCAACGACAGGATCGCCCCCTCGAACACTCCGCCGTCCAGTGGCGTCCCGGCTCGCTCGCGCTTGCGCACCTCGAAGGGGATCGTGACCTCCGCGTTCTGGACGACCTGCGGTCTCCAGAAGTCGTCCGTGAGCGTGACCTCGGCGTGGTCTTTCGGTTCGATCGGATAGCGGCCGGCGGCCGAGGGCAGCATCGAAGGCGGCTCGGCCCGGAGGTCCGAGGCGGGACCCGTCGGGGGCACGCTCTTCGCTGCGGCATACGCCATCGCGCCGGCAGCCGGGGCGGCTTTCAGGAACTGTCGACGCGGGATGTTCTTTTCCATGGGATTCTCCGGGAAGCCACCCAACTTGTAGTCGTCGGTGGCGGCCCGCGCCAGGTGTGCAGCCGTCTCCGGGATGGTTCCTGCCCGGGCACGGGGCTCGCCGGAATCGCATCCGACGAGACGCGAATCCTGTGGTGTATATATGGTCGGGTGGCACACACCCCGACGGAGCTGGTGTGGTGTCTCAAGAACACCTCGGCCATTCGAGCTCGCGGATTTCTGAGACACGACACTAGAGACTCGACGCCGAACGGGAGGACCCTCCTATGCTGACCCACGACGAGTTGATGGAGTACTATCGAGAGCTGCGCGAGAAGCAGGTGCTGAGCGTGTACCTCGACACGGACCAGCACGACCCCGCCAAGAGGAACGTCTGGAAGACGACGCTCGGCCATCAACTCGACGCCATTCGCAGTACGCTGTCCGACGAAGAGCGCGACGCCTTCGAAGAGGCCGTGAAACGCGTCCGGGAACACCTGGACGACTTCGAGACGTTCGTCCCCAACAGGGGATTCGTGGCGTTCGCCACGCCGGAGCGCGTCCGCTACGCGGAGACCGTGCCGGTGCCCATGCCGGATCTTGCGCGCTGGGAGCCCGGCGTGAGGGCCGCACCCTACCTGCGGGCCCTGGGCCAGGAGCGTCCGGTGGTCCTCGTTCTCCTGGATGCCCGACACGCGAGGGTCTTCCTGCGCCAGAACGGTGCCTTGGACGAGGTGGAGGGCTTTCGAGCCGACACGTCCCTCGGAGACCTCTCCGACATACATACGGGCAAGCGCCCCACCACGCGCAGCGGCGTGCGAGGCCAGACGTCCACCGATGCGGCCCAACGTCTCCTCGAGGTGAGCTCGGAGCGCATGGTGAAGACGCTGGTGGACGCCGTGGTACGGCAGGTGGGCGACCACGGCTTCCTGATCGTCGGCGGCACCCCCGAGCGAGTCTCGAAGGTGGCCAACGCGGTACCCAAAGGGATCGGGAGCAGGGTTCACGAAGCGCCCTCGCTCCACGTGGGCATGAGCACCAGCGAGGTGCGTGAGGCGATCGAAGCCATCGCCGGCCGGATGAGACGGGACTATCAGCACGAGCTTCTCACGCTGGTGCTGGAGCAGGCACGCTCCGGGGGCCGGGCGTGCCTCGGGCGCGAGGAGACCGAGCGGGCGCTCCACGGAATGGCCGTCGACATGCTCCTGATCTCGAGGACCCTCGTGGAGCGGGAGCCGGACTACGCGGACGCCATGGTGGGCATCGCGTTCGCCGGGGGCGCCCACCTCGAGGAGGTGCAGGACGCGGCCAGCGACGTGCTCGACCGTGAGGCCGAGGGACTGGCGGCGCGCCTGCGCTTCAGGCACGTGGACGGGGACGCCACGTGACGGCGGAGGTGCGCCGACCCTCTCCTCCGGAGCAGCACCCGCCGGCGGAGCGCCCGTCGCCCCGGGGAACGGCTGCCGACGCAGTGGAACGCCCGCCTCCGACGGTGCGTGGGCCACCCGAATCCCCCGGGGAGCACTCTCCGCGTCCGACGGTGTAGAACCAACCGAGTCCCCAGGTACCGTCGGCCCGTGCCGGACCCATGGCGGGAAGGACCGCGCCGGAGCGCGAGGTTCCCTTCGAACCCCGGTCGCGAGGTGAGCCATGCCCGTCTACGACTACCAGTGCCTCAAGTGCGCCCACGAGTTCCAGGTCATCGAGCGGATCTCGGCGCACGAGGCCCATACGCCCAGATGCCCCGAGTGCAAGAGCCCGAAGGTCGAGCGCGTGCTCGCCGGAGCGTTCGTGAAGACCGAGAAGAAGAGCTAGCCGGTCGTTGAGAGGAGGAGGGCTCCCCCTTCTTTCAGCGACCTGCCGACGCCTCCTCAGTCCATCAAGTACGTGTAGCTCAGCCCCATTGCGAGGGCCTGCTTGAGCTGCCTGGATGACGACACGTTGCTGTCATAGAGCAGGCGCACGTTCAGGTTGACGTTGATGTAGGACGAGACCTTCGCGGTGATGGACGAGGTCCAATTCACGTCGATCTGGTTGAACGCCTTCAGGTTCGAGAAGAGCTCGAGCTTCGACGCCAACAGCAGGTTGTCGTGGAAGGCCTTGTTGACCTCCGTGACCTCGTTGATGCCCGGCTCGACGCGCGACCTCTCGACCTGGGTGGTGGCGGGGTTGTCGACGTACTGGGGGAAGTTCCGCGTGAACGTCTCCTTGAGCGCCGCTCCACCCCGGGTCGTGAATTCATCGGATGGGGTCCAGGAGAGACCCACGCTCTCCGTGAAGTAGCCCGGGTCCATGAAGTCGGAGATCGCCACGGCGGTGCTGTCTTCGTAGCGGTAGCCGCGGGCGATCTGCGTCAGGGCCGACACCGACACGTACGGGCTCAGGATCTCGGGTGCGTCGTAGGCGAGCACGCTCTCGAGGCTGAGCTCGTCCGAGGACTTCCGGAAGCTCTGCCCCCCGAGCCTCGCCTGGCCGTAGTCGAGGCTTCCCGAATTGGTCCAGGTGTAGCGGGACGCCCGGTAGTTGAAGCGGACCTTTCCGACGATCTGCCAGGCCAAGGTGTTCTCGCCCCCCTGGGCCCAGTTGTCGAACGATGCCTGCGTCAAGTTCAGCTGGCTCGCGATGCCCCTCCGCCAGCCGAGTGAATCCTTCGGCGTCTGTGCTTCCTGCGCCGCCAGTGATGATCCGCCCGCGAGGAGGGTCGCCAGCAAGAGCACCATGGGTTTGTACGAGAACATGACAGCGCCTCCGTGAGATCGTCGATCGAAAGAGCGTGCGAGCACGCCCTACGTAGCCTTGGTTTCTCGACCCCAGAATACAAAACCGAGAGTGTCGGTTCTTGGGAGTCCGGTCCATGACGGGGCCTCGATAGGGCGTCCGTCGAGGATAGCATAGGGCGGGTACTCTGGGCGAGTTGGAACACCTTCCGCTTCTCGGACTGCTCCGCCTCGGTGGTGAGTCACCGGGGATCGACTTGCGCGAGAAGCTCGAGAAGCGGACAGGTGGCCGAGGCCTTCCACCAGGTCCAGCGGATGGCGGACGGCTTTTCCGAGCGGCTGCGCCGCCTCGCGGAGGACACGTGACCGGGCCACGTCCGCCGAGATGGGCACCGACCCTCGTGGAGGGACTCACCCCAGCCCCGCACCGGAGTTCCTGGGAGACCGCGAGGAGATGTGCGCTCGACGGTGTGCACGCAGAGACCCGGGCTCCGTGAGCCAGGAGCTTGTGTCACGGATCGTCTCATCGAGAGGACACATCCCGGCAGGGGTTTCGGCGAAAGCCGCTGGGCACAGCGGTTTTCCGGGATTGGCACGCCATCTGCAAGTCCACGGTTCTCGGACACGCGTCCTCCGGGACGCCGAAACGGGAGGTGGGACATGAGACGCACATGGGCGTATATGCTACCAGCCATGATGCTGACAGGCTTTGGGGTGCCGCAGGAGGTCGAGGCACAGGTCACCGTGCGTGCCCAGCTCGTCTGGCAGTGGAACGATGGCTCGTGGCGGCCCCACCGCTACGACTGGGACGCCAGGGCCGACCGCTACTACTTGGGCTCGGGCATCTGGATCTCGGCCGGCTACCTGCCGCCTGCCGGCTACTGCCGCGAGTGGATCCCCGGCGTGCCCCCGGCTTGGCAGCCGGCGCCGGTCCCGTGCGACGAGCTCTTCATGCCTTACGGATACGTGCACGCGGGCGTGGTGATCCTTGGGAGCACGGGATATCGGGGGCCGACGTACCGCGCGCGGATCCGCGAGCGGTACGATCGTGACCGCTTCTTCCGCCAGCAGATCGCCCGCGAGCGTGCCGTGCGCGAACGCAAGGCCTGGGAGCACCGCGGCGGAGGGCGGGTCGTCCGCGGGTCGGGTTATGTCGTCCGGGGATCGGGTTATAAAGAGGTCCCGAACCGTCGGCCAGAGGTCAGGTCGCGCAGCTCCGCCAGATCCGAAGCGGGTCGCCACGGCCCCGATCGTGAACGCGGCGCATGGCACGATCGCGGTCGCGGGAATGGCAACGCCCATGGGAACCGCGGAAAGTCCCACGGTCGCGGCTGAGTGAGACGCATCCAACCGCGACGTACGCCGCCCGCCGAGATGGACTCGGCGGGCGGCTCTGCTTTCGCCCTTGGAGCGTGCGCCCGCTCCATCCATCTGAACGCCAGGAGGCTCCGCCGATCCCTCACGCCGCTGGCCCCGGACGCCCCGGCGCCCCAAGATGACCCGACAGAACCCGACGATTGGCCTGCTTCGAGGCCCGACCATCAGGAGGCGATTCCCGTGCGCTCCATCTCCATCGTCATCGCCCTGTCCCTGGCCCTGCCCGCATTCGCAGGCTCCGCCTCCCACGTAGCCGCGCAGTCGACCGATCTCTGGGCGGACATGCACTGGCGCTCGATCGGCCCTACCCGGGCGGGCCGCACCCGCGCCCTCGACGGCGTGCCCAGCCAGCCGAACGTCTTCTACATCGGCTTCGACAACGGAGGCGTGTGGCGCTCCACGGACTACGGCTCGACCTGGCACCCGCTCTTCGACGACCAGCCCACCAGCTCGATCGGCGCGATCGCGGTCGCCCCGTCCGATCCGAACGTCATCTACGTTGGGAGCGGCGCCGGGATCATCCGGCCCGACCTGTCCACGGGTGACGGGATGTACAAGTCCACGGATGCCGGAAAGACCTGGACGCACCTGGGGCTCCGCGACAGCCAGATGATCGCCGACATCGTCGTCGACCCGAGGAATCCGGACCGCCTCTTCGTGGCCGTGCTCGGTCACCCTTACGGGCCGAACGAGGAGCGAGGCATCTTCCGCTCCACGGACGGCGGCAGGACCTTCCAGAAGGTGCTCTATCGCGACGCGTACACGAGCGGTAACGACGTGATGCTCGACCCGTCGAATCCCAACACCGTCTACGCGACCCTCTGGCAGCAGCAACAGAGCTTCCGCGAGAGCTACGAGTTCGGAGGCTCGGGGAACGGGATCTACAAGTCGACGGACGGCGGCGACACCTGGACGCCGCTGACCCGGGGGCTGCCGAGCGTGATCGAGGCCAACCTGGCCGTCGCGCCGAGCGATCCGAGCCACCTCTACGCGATGGTCGCCGGCTCGCCCGAGGCCGCCGCGGGGTCGGGTCCGGGGCGTGACGGCGGAACGACGGGCATCGTCGGCTTCTACACCTCCACCGACGCGGGCGAGCACTGGAAGGCGGTCGACGTCCCGGCCGGACCCGTCGGAGCCGCCACCGCCCACGTGGACACCCGCCCCCTCGCCCGCATCGGTGGAGGCGACCTGCCCACGATCACGGTGGATCCCGAGGACGAGAACGTCGTGTACAGCGCGACGGTGGTGATGTGGCGCACCGAGGACGGAGGCGTCCACTGGTCGGCGGTCCGGGGAGCGTACGGTGGAGACGACTACCAGAAGATCTGGATCAACCCCGAGCACCCCGACATCATCCTGACCGTCTCCGACCAGGGCGCGGTGGTGTCGGCCAACCGGGGCGTGTCGTGGAGCAACTGGTACACGCAGCCGACC